>NCCO01000165.1 GCA_002279705.1 Allobosea sp. 12-68-7 | reverse complement strand
GAGCACCGGCACGTTTGTCGGCATCAAGCCCTACCGCCTCTACGCCGACGTGCCTGATACGAAGGAAGCAGAGATCGAATCCTTCGCCCCCGAGTGGATGTGGGAGATCTGCCATGAGTACAACGGTATCATGATGCTGCACATCATGCTCGCAGATGGTATCACCGACCCGCGCAATGTATCTGCGCTCCGCCGTCTCTGCCGCCGCTACCCACGCTGCAAGCTCGTTCTCGCACACGTGGCCCGCTCGTTCAACTACCGCCACGCCCGCGAAGGCCTCCATCATCTCATCGATTTGGACAACGTCGTCGTGGACACCTCCGCTGTCACACAAGCCGGAGCCTTCCGTGCCGCGCTGGAAATCCTCGGCCCCCGCCGCGTCCTCTGGGGCAGCGATTACATGGTCAGCGAGCTCCGCGGCTCCTGCATCACTCAGGGCGATGGCTTCACCTGGATTCATCCGGAAATCACCGGAGACAAGCTGACCATCTTCGGCCAGTACACCACCGTGGGCATCGAGTCCCTCCTCTGCCTGCGCGAAGCCTGCGAAGACACCGGCATGACGCCTGGAGATCTTCAAGACATCTTCCGCGAGAATGCGTTGCGCCTTCTCAAACCCGCCCCGGCAGCTCCTTCCGGCCCCCAGCTCTGGGAAGAGGCCAAGACAAAAATCTCCTGCGGCACCGGCCTCCTCTCCAAGCGCGCGCATCTCTTCGATCCCCAATCCTGGCCCTCCTATTTCTCCCGTGCCAAAGGCGCATTCATCTGGGATCTCGATGACAAACGCTACACCGACTTCACCGGCGGCGTCGGCGCCATCCTGCTCGGCCATGCCGATGATGAAGTGAATGCCGCGGTGAAGCGCCGCGTGAATCTCGGCAGCTACGCCACCCTGGCCTCCCCGGATGAAGTCAAACTCGCCGATGTCCTGCTCGATCTCCATCCATGGGCCGGCAAGGTTCGCTACGCACGCGGCGGTGGCGAGGCACTCGGGCTCGCCGTGCGCATCGCCCGCGCGGCCACCGGCAAAAGCGGCCTCGGTGTTCCACGCGAACTCGCAGGCACCGCCGTGCCCTTCCGCTACAACGACATCGCTTCCTTCAAGGCCGCCATGCAGAAGCTCGATGGCAAACTCGCTGCCGTGGTCATGGAGCCCATGCGCTCCGAACTCCCGCGCGATGGCTTCATGCAGCAGGTCATCGATGCCTGCCACGCTGCGGGCGCCGTCTATGTCATGGACGAAGTGTCCAGCGGCTGGCGCTACGGCTTTCCCGGCGCCGCCCCCATGCTCGGCATCGAGCCAGACATTGCCGTCTATGCCAAGGCCATGAGCAACGGCTACCCCGCCGGTGCCATCATCGGCAAAAACACGGTCATGGATGCCGCCAACAGCAGCTTCATCTCCAGCAGCTACTGGACGGATGGCGTCGGCACCGCAGCCTCGCTGGCCTGCATCGCCAAAATGCAGCGCGAGGGCGTGCAGCAGCACGTTTGGCAGCTCGGCGAGCGCCTGCAGTCCGGCCTGCGTGAAGTCGCCGCACGGCATCCGGATCTCCAGCTCAAAATCGGCGGCATGCCCTGCGCCCCCTCTCTCGTCTTTGCCAATCCCGCCGCCAAGCAGCACATGATCCGCCACATGCTCCAGCGCGGCTTCCTGATGTCCAGCCAGCTCTATGTCACATGGCCCCACACCGAGGCCATGATGTCAGATATGCTCGCCGCTCTGGATGAATCCCTCGCCATCGTTTCCAAAACACCCCTGGAGGCCGCACAAGGCCCGCAACAAGGCTTTGCACGACTCGTTTGAATCCACCGCCATGATCATAGACTGCCACAACCACGTCGGCTCAGACCTTCTCTTCTACCTCCACGGCGATTTCCCCTACGCCCAGCACCTCGTCGCCATGCACGATGAAGGCCGCGCCCTCGGCGTGGACCGCTGGATCGTCTTCCCCTTCGTCAGCCATCTCGCGCTGGACGTCACCGTCTTCATGCAAAACGAGATCAAGGACGAAAAAGGCCGCCTGCAGGACGTCCCCTACGCCTTCGAAAACCGCCGCCTCATGAAGGAATGCTACGAGCTCTTTCCCGAAGAAGGCAAACGCATGCTCCCCTTCGTCATGGCCGATCCCATGCGCAACACCGCCGCGCAAGCCGTGGAACTCCGCAAGCTGCGCAACGACTACCGCTTCTACGGCATCAAGATGCAGACCACCATCCTCCAGGCCGACATCAAGCACCTGCGGGATCGCGGCAAAGTCTTCGTGGAACTCGCCGCCGAGTGGGACGTGCCCTTTCTGATCCACTCCAGCGTCGCCGAGAGCGACCTCTGGGCCCAGGCGCACGACATCCTCGACATCGCCGAGGAAAATCCCAGCGTGCGCTTCTGCCTCGCCCACTCCTGCCGCTACGACAAAGAATGTCTCGACCGCGTGCAGGCCCTGCCAAACACCTGGTTCGACAACTCCGCCCACTGCATCCACTGCGTCGGCGCCGTGCAGGATCTGCCCTACATCGCACCCAAGGCCCGGCGCTTCGACTCCGACTACACCGATCCCGCCCGCGTCATCGCCGATCTCGCCGCGGCCTACCCGAAAAAATTCATGTGGGGCAGCGATTCCCCCTTTTACAGCTACGCCGCCGAGATCAACGGCCAGATCGTGCGCCTCATTAGCACCTACCGCGCCGAAGTCGAGGCCCTCACCGCCGGCGGCGCTGAAATGGTGGATCGCATTGCGCACACGAACATCCGCGATTACTTGAAGATGCATGATGAAAGCATTCTCTCTTGAAGGTCGGGCGGCATTGGTGACAGGATCATCCCAGGGCATAGGATTCGCGATGGCAGACGGCCTGCATGAAGCAGGCGCACGCGTGATATGCCACGGACTGCACGCACGCCCTGAGGCGCTGCCTGAATGGGCCGGCTACATCCCGTGCGATCTGTGTGAATCCGAAGCACCTGCGGCGCTGGTGGACATCGCCTTTTCCAAAGAACCCGGCCTCGACACCCTCATCTGCAATGCAGGAAGCTTTTTCGACGTGCCCTTCCTCGAAATGACGCGGGAACGCTGGGACAAAACCGTGAATCTCAATCTGGCCTCGGTGTATTTCGTGGCCCAGGCCTTTGCCCGGCGCCTCGTGGCGGAAAAACGCGGCGGCAGCATCGTCATCACCTCTTCCACCAACGGCTTTCAGGCCGAGACCGACTCCACCGCCTATGATGCCAGCAAAGGCGCTCTCGTGATGCTCACCAAATCCCTCGCCGTGTCCCTCGCGGACCATGGCATCCGCGTCAATGGCGTGGCGCCGGGCTTGATCAAGACACCGCTCACGGCGGCACTTCACCATTCCAGCGCCGGCGGACTGGTGGAGCACTATGAGAAGAAAATCCTCCTCCAGCGCCTCGGCACACCGGAAGATGTCGCGGGTGCCGCTGTCTTTCTCTGCTCCAGCGCCGCCAGCTACATCACCGGCGAGACCATCATCATTGATGGCGGCCTGACGACGTGGCAGATCGGCCGGAGGTGAGCAGCCCCACGGCCATCGTGATGATCGTGCCCACCAGGCTGAACCAGATGAATGAAACAAGCGTCTCCGGCTTCGCCGCCGTGAAGACACCGTTTTGATACATGAAGATTCCCAGCAGGCTGACGAACCCCGCCAGGCAGCCGAGCAGCGCCCCACGCGTGGTGGCACGCTGCGTGAACATCCCCAGAAAGAACAGCCCCAGCAACGGCCCGCCAATCAGTCCGATCACCGTGTTGACCGACTCCACCAGGTTTCCCGGCATGAATGACACCCCAAAGGCGAGCCCCACGACGATGAGACCGTAAACCACGGTGATCCACCGCGCATTGCCCACCTGCTGCGCCTGGCTGCCCGCCGGGGCCGTGGAGTAAAAAGCGTAGAGCACCAGCCCTGTGCCGTAAAACAGCACAAGCACCGGCAGGATCAGCCATAGCTTGATCCACAGCGATCGCTTCGCTTCCTGCAAACTGCCAGCGGTCAGGTAGCGCTGCACCGAGACCTGGTCCGTGGCCATCTGCACCAGATGCAGAAAGGCGCCTGCCACCAGCACCGCTCCCAGATTCACACGCTCAGACATGCTGAAAGAGAGGCTCAGATCCATCCGCCCATCCGCCAGCGCCGTGTCCCACACGCCGCCCAGGCCGCCGGGGATTTTGCCAGCCGCCACGAATACGATGATCAGCTGCCCTCCAAAGAGCACGATCAGTTGCATCACATCCGTCCAGATCACCGCGCGCATGCCGCCGAGTGCGGTGTACAGCGTGGTCAATGTGCCCGTCGCAATAATCGTGATCCACAGCGGAATGCCGGTGACCTTCTCCAAGGCGAGCGCGGGTGCATACGTGGCGGCTGCCAGCCAGAGCGCCACCCGGAAGATGAACAGTCCGGATGCAAGAAGCCGCACGGAAAGTGAAAACCGCTCTTCTAGAAACTGATACGCGGTGAAGAACCTCGATTTCTACTATGGCGAGCACAAGGCGCTGAAGGATATCAATCTCGACTTCCGCGACCGCCACGTCACCGCGCTGATCGGCCCCTCGGGCTGCGGCAAGTCGACCCTGCTGCGCATCTTCAACCGGATCTACTCGCTCTATCCCGAGCAGAAGGCGACCGGCCAGGTGATGCTCGACGGGCGCAACGTCATCTCCAACGACGTCGACGTCAACGAGCTGCGCTCGCGCATCGGCATGGTCTTCCAGAAGCCGACGCCGTTCCCGATGTCGATCTACGACAATGTCGCCTTCGGCATCCGGCTCTACGAGAAGCCGCCGAAGTCCGAACTCGACGACCGTGTCGAGGGCGCGCTGCGTCGCGCCGCGCTGTGGGACGAGGTCAAGGATAAGCTCAAGACCTCCGGCATGGGCCTGTCGGGCGGCCAGCAGCAGCGCCTCTGCATCGCGCGCACCATCGCGCAGAAGCCGGAGGTCATCCTGTTCGACGAGCCGACCTCGGCGCTCGACCCGATCTCGACCGGCAAGATCGAGGACCTGCTCGAGCAGCTCAAGGCTGACTTCACCATCGTCATCGTCACCCACAACATGCAGCAGGCGGCGCGCATCTCGCAGTACACCGCCTTCATGTATCTGGGCGAGGTGATCGAGTTCGACGCGACCAACACGATCTTCATGAACCCGAACAAGAAGCAGACGCAGGATTATGTCACCGGCCGCTTCGGCTGACGGCACCCCGCTTCAGCCCCGAATTCGAAGGATCTAGCCGCGATGACCGACCATATCGTCCGCTCCTACGACGCCGATCTCGAGTCGCTGCGCCGCAGCCTCGCCGAGATGGGCGGCATGTCCGAGCGCATGCTCGGCGACTCCACCGTGGCGCTGGTGCGCCGCGATACCACGCTGGCCCAGAAGGTGATCTCGGCCGACCAGCGCCTCGACAACCTGCAGCGCGACGTCGAGGAGCGCGCCGTGCTGACGATCGCCCGGCGCCAACCGCTCGCCCAGGATCTGCGCGAGCTGATTTCGGCGATCCGCATCGCTGCCGACATCGAGCGCGTCGGCGACCTCGCCAAGAACATCGCCAAGCGCGCCGTGGCGATCTCCGGCCAGTTCTCGCCGCCGCACCGCGCCGTGATCGGGCTCGAGCATATGAGCCGGCTGGTCCAGGCGCAGCTCAAGGACGTGCTCGATGCCTACGCCACCGGCAACGAGCAGAAGGCGCTCGAGGTCTGGCACCGCGACGGCGAGATCGACGCGCTCTACACCTCGCTCTTCCGCGAGCTTCTGACCTATATGATGGAAGATCCGCGCAACATCACCTTCTGCACGCATCTCCTGTTCTGCGCCAAGAACGTCGAGCGCATCGGCGACCACACCACCAACATCGCCGAGACGATTCACTATCTCGTCACCGGCGAGACGCTCGACATCAACCGGCCCAAGCTCGACACCACCGACATCATGGTCGAGGCGGTGGCGGGACGCTGACATTGCAGCACGTCATGGTCGGGCTTGACCCGGCCCTCTCGGAGACCCGGACCCTCCGGTCGCCGAGAGTCCCGGGTCAAGCCCGAGAATGACGCCTGCACCACCCATTATCCGGAACACCGCCATGGCCGCCCGCATCCTGATCGTCGAGGACGAGGAACCGCTCACGCTGCTGCTGCGCTACAATCTCGAGGCGGAGGGCTTCGTGGTCGACAGCGTGGCGCGCGGCGACGATGCGGAGCTGCACTTGCGCGACAACACGCCCGATCTTGTGCTGCTGGACTGGATGCTGCCGGGCTTGTCGGGCATCGAGCTGTGCCGCCGGTTGCGGGCGCGCCGCGACACCGAGCGGGTGCCGATCATCATGCTCACCGCCCGCGGCGAAGAGACCGAGCGGGTGCGCGGGCTCGCCACCGGCGCCGACGACTATGTCGTCAAGCCGTTCTCGCTGCCGGAGCTGATCGCACGCATCCAGGCGCTGCTGCGCCGGGCCAAGCCCGGGCATGTGGTGGGGCTTCTGACCGCCGGCGACCTCGAACTCGACCGCACGACGCGGCGGGTGCGCCGCTCCGGCGAGGAGCTGCATCTGGGCCCCACCGAGTTCCGACTGCTCGAATTCCTGATGCAGGCGCCGGGCCGGGTCTATTCCCGCGCCCAGCTGCTCGACGCGGTCTGGGGCCGCGACGTCTACATCGACGAGCGCACGGTCGACGTCCATGTCGGGCGGCTGCGCAAGGCGATCACGCCGGGCGACGCCAAGGACCCGCTGCGTACGGTCCGCGGCGCGGGCTACGCCTTCGACGAGACCTTCGCGCGGGTCTGAGGGCGGCCGCTGGCCTGATCGCTTGACCCGCGGCGTCCGACGGCGCAAGCCGGCCCGATGCACAGCAAAGACATCGCCATCATCGGCGCCGGCCCCGCCGGGCTGATCGCGGCCGAGCGGCTGGCCCAGGCCGGCCATCGCGTCACGATCCATGAGCGGATGCCGTCACCGGCGCGAAAATTCCTGCTCGCCGGGCGCGGCGGGCTGAACCTGACCCATTCCGAGCCGCTGGAGACTTTCCTGCCACATTACGGCGCGGCGCGGGACTGGCTCGAACCCGCCGTCGCGGCCTTCCCGCCGCAGGCGCTGCGCGACTGGGCGGACGGGCTGGGTGCTGAAAGCTTCATTGGCACCAGCGGGCGCGTCTTCCCCAAGGCGATGAAGGCCTCGCCGCTGCTGCGCGCTTGGCTGCGCCGGCTCGACGGGCTCGGCGTCCGGCTGGAGGCCGGCCGGCGCTGGACCGGCTGGAACGACGGGGGCGCGCTGACCTTCGCCACGGCGGCGGGCGAGGTGACGCTCACCCCCGACGCGACGCTGCTCGCGCTGGGCGGGGCGAGCTGGCCGCGGCTCGGCTCGGATGGCGGCTGGGTGCCGCTGCTGGCGGGGAGGGGTGTCGCGGTGGCGCCGCTTCGGCCGGCCAATGGCGGCTTCGCGGTGGCCTGGTCCGATCCGCTGCGCGAGCGCTTCGCGGGCGCCCCGCTGAAACGGATCACCTTGAAATTTGCCGGCAAAGAGATCGCGGGCGAGGCGATGATCGACGCGCATGGACTCGAGGGCGGCGCGATCTATGCGCTGTCGGGGCCGCTGCGCGAGGCGATCGCGCGCGAGGGTTCGGCCTGGCTCACCATCGACCTGCGGCCCGATCTCGACCTCGCCCGGCTGACGGACAAACTCGGCAAGCGCCGGCCCGGCGAAACGCTGAGCAACCATCTGCGCAAGGCGGCGGGGCTGTCGCCGGCCGCGGTCGCCGTGCTGCGCGACAGCGTTCCCGGGAAACTCGACGAGACGCCGGCCGCATTGGCCGCCGCGATCAAATCCGCGCGCCTGCGCCTCACCGGGACGATGCCGATCGAGCGGGCGATCTCCAGCGCCGGCGGCATCGCGGCCGGTGAGATCGACGCAGGCTTCATGCTGCGGCGCCTGCCGGGCGTCTTCGTCGCCGGCGAGATGCTGGACTGGGAGGCGCCGACCGGCGGCTACCTCCTGCAGGGCTGCTTCGCGACCGGCGTCGCGGCGGCGGCGGGGATGGTGGCGTGGCTGGGGCGGGGTTGACGGCTCCCCCTACCGCCCCTCCGCCTTCCGGATGGCCTCGTCGAGATCCTGCCATTCGTGGCAGCGGCCGCAGAGGCTGGCGAGTTTGGCGAGATTGGCCTTGGCGCTCGCCATGTCGCCGGTCTCGATGAACCATTCACCCTGGTATTCGAGCGCGGGCAGGAAGGTCGGGTCGCGCATCAGCGCGGCGTCGTAAAACTGCTTCGAGACCGGGTAGTTCTTCAGCTTGCGGTGCGAGAAGGCGAGCCAGTTCAGCAGCACCGGCGAGTGCGGCGAGCGCTTCAGCAACACCTCCAGCTTCTCGATCGCGGGCGGGAAGTTCTTCTCCTCGATCCAGCGCCGCGCCTGGCGGTAGTCCGGGTCGTCGTCGAGCCAGGTCCAGTCCGGCCCGACCGCCTGCGCCCCGGCGCCGGCGAGCAGGGCTGCGACGCCCGCCATGATCGCAATGACGCGTCGGCGCATGGCGTGTCCTCCTGCGGTGAATGTGACCGGCCGCCTGCGCGTTGCCGCTCACAGTCCGCGATCATGGCGACATCGCATGACAAGTCCATTGCGAAAGGGGATCCGCCACCCCTCGAAAATGGCGCTACTCCTGCCAGCTCCTGTCACCAGTGCGCCCGGCCATGCGCCGTGCCCTCTCGCGCGCGGCGGGGATGCGCTCCATATTGCGGCCATGTCCGAGACACCCGCCAAGCCCAAGCCCGCCAAGAAGCCCTCCTCGGTGCGCACGCCCAATTCCAAGGCGTCGCGGCAGGAGCTGAAGCCGCTCGAGGGCTATCTCGCCGATCTGCTCAACCCGGCGATCAACCGCGGCAACGCCGTGCCCGGCGGCGCGGCCGGGTTTTCCGACAAGCCGCAGGCCGGCTATGAGGCGAAGCCGAGCTACGCCACGGAACGGCCCGGCGGCGAGGAGAGGCCCAAGCGCAAGCTCTCGAAGAAGGCCGATGCCGCCTTCATCGGGGCGGAGGGCGCGGCGGCGGCGACCGCGACTTCGCTGCAGACGCTGCTGGAGAGCGGCAATCCCTTCATCGAGCCGGGCAAGGCCTGGGTGCCGCATCGCCCGCCGCGGCCCGACAAATCCGAAGGCGGCATCCGCTTCCGGATGAACTCGGAGTACGAGCCGGCCGGCGACCAGCCGGCCGCGATCGCGGAGCTGGTGGAGGGCATCGCGCGGCAGGAGCGCGACCAGGTGCTGCTCGGCGTCACCGGCTCGGGCAAGACCTTCACCATGGCGCAGGTGATCGAGAAGACGCAGCGCCCGGCGCTGATCCTGGCGCCGAACAAGACGCTGGCGGCGCAGCTATATGGCGAGTTCAAGAGCTTCTTCCCCGACAATGCGGTCGAGTATTTCGTCTCCTATTACGACTACTACCAGCCCGAGGCCTATGTGCCGCGCTCGGACACCTTCATCGAGAAGGAGTCCTCGATCAACGAGCAGATCGACCGGATGCGCCATTCCGCGACGCGCTCGCTGATCGAGCGCGACGACGTCATCATCGTCGCCTCCGTCTCCTGCATCTACGGCATCGGCTCGGTCGAGACCTATACGGCGATGACCTTCGGCATCAAGCTGGGCGAGCGTGTCGAGCAGCGCCAGCTCATCGCCGATCTGGTGGCGCTGCAATACAAGCGCACCCAGCATGATTTCACCCGCGGCAGCTTCCGCGTGCGCGGCGACGTGATCGAGCTATTCCCGGCCCATTATGAGGACCGCGCCTGGCGCATCGGGCTGTTCGGCGACGAGATCGAGAGCATCGCCGAGTTCGATCCGCTGACGGGGCAGAAGACGGCCGATCTCGAATTCGTCAAGGTCTACGGCAATTCGCACTACACCACGCCGCGGCCGACGCTGACGCAAGCCGTGAAGAGCATCAAGCAGGAGCTCAAGGCCCGTCTCGACGAGCTCAACGCGATGGGCCGCTTCCTCGAGGCGCAGCGGCTCGACCAGCGCTGCACCTTCGACATCGAGATGATCGAGGCCACCGGCTCCTGCAACGGCATCGAGAACTATTCGCGCTATCTCACCGGCCGCAAGCCGGGCGAGCCGCCGCCGACTTTGTTCGAATATCTGCCCGACAATGCGCTGGTCTTCACCGATGAGAGCCATGTCACCGTGCCCCAGATCGGCGGCATGTATCGCGGCGACTTTCGGCGCAAGGCGACGCTGGCGGAATACGGCTTCCGCCTGCCCTCCTGCATGGACAACCGGCCGCTGCGCTTCGAGGAATGGGACGCGATGCGCCCGCAATCGGTGCATGTCTCGGCGACGCCGGGCTCCTGGGAGACGGAGCAGACCGGCGGCGTCTTCACCGAGTAGGTCATCCGCCCGACCGGGCTGATCGACCCGCCGGTCGAGATCCGCCCCGCCAAGCACCAGGTCGCCGACCTGCTCGACGAGATCAAGGAGGTCACGGCCGCCGGCTACCGCACGCTCGTCACCGTGCTGACCAAGCGCATGGCCGAGGACCTGACCGAGTATCTGCACGAGAACGGCGTGCGCGTGCGCTACATGCATTCCGACATCGACACGATCGAGCGCATCGAGATCCTGCGCGATCTGCGGCTGGGCGCTTTCGACGTGCTGGTCGGCATCAATCTGCTGCGCGAGGGGCTCGACATTCCCGAATGCGGCTTCGTCGCCATTCTCGACGCCGACAAGGAGGGTTTTCTGCGCTCCGAGACCTCGCTGATCCAGACGATCGGCCGCGCCGCCCGCAATGTCGACGGCCGCGTCATCCTCTATGCCGACCACATCACGGGGCTCGCCACCCCCGCCGCCGGGCATAATTTCAAGGCGGCGCTGGCCGATCTCGAAAAGCGCATGCGCGAGGCTGCCGCCGATCTCGAATTCGAAACCGCCGCCCGGCTGCGCGACGAGATCAAGCGCCTGCAGGCGACCGAACTCGCCATCTCCGACGATCCGATGGCCCGCCAGCGCGATGTCGAGGCCTCGGCCGGCAAGTACAAGGGCGAGCGCGCTTACGGCGACAGCGCCAACCTGCCGCCGACAAAAGCCTCGCCGGGAGGCGACGGCGTCTACTCAACAAGAGCCCGCAAACCCACCGACGCCGATATGGGCCCGCATAATTTCGGCGGCGGCGAGGGCAAGCCGGTGTCGAAGCCGGCCCCCCGCCCGCGCAAGCCGACGCTGGACGAGATGGGCCCGCGGACGGAACAGCGGCCGAAGGGGGCGGGGGAGCGGCGGGGGCGGAGGGGGTAAGCGGTGCCGTTCTCACCCTTTGGGAGTTCAGCGCGGGGAACCCCTCTCCTGTCAGGAGAGGGGTCTGCCGCGAGGTTCCGGTGCGCCGGCAAGCGAGCGCGCGGGGGAGGGGTTCGCGTCGCGGTTCCT
>NCCO01000164.1 GCA_002279705.1 Allobosea sp. 12-68-7 | reverse complement strand
CGGCGGGGTTGCGCAGGGCCTCGCCGACCTTGAGCCCGCGCTGCACGGCAGGCCGCGCCATCATCGTCTCGAGCCAGCGGGAAACATGGGGGAACTGCTTGAGGTCCTGCCCCTGCTTCTCCCAGCCCCGCGCCCAGCCGATGCAGGCCATGTCGGCGATCGAGTAGTCGCCGCAGATATAGTCGCGGCCGTCCAGGCGCTTGTTCAGCACGCCGTAGAGGCGGTTGGTCTCGTTGGTGTAGCGGTCGATGGCATAGGGCACCTTCTCGGGCGCATAGAGCCGGAAATGATGGGTCTGGCCGAGCATCGGCCCGAAGCCGCCCATCTGCCAGAACAGCCATTCGTCGACGGCGACGCGACCGCGCTCGTCGGCGGGATAGAACTGCCCGGTCTTGCGGCCGAGATATTGCAGGATCGCGCCCGATTCGAAGACCGAGATCGGCTTGCCGTCCGGCCCCTCGGGATCGACGATCGCCGGCATCCGGTTGTTGGGCGCGATGGCGAGGAAGTCCGGCTTGAACTGGTCGCCCTTGCCGATGTTCACCGGCACGATGTGGTAGGGCAGCCCGCACTCCTCGAGCATGATGGTGATCTTCCAGCCGTTCGGGGTCGGCCAGTAATGGAGGTCGATCGGCTTGCTCTGGCTGGCTGACATGGCGCGGTCCCGGTCCCTGATGGAGAGGAGGTCGCGCGATGTTTAGGCCGCTTCGGGCGCGGGAGAAAGAGCCGGGCCGCCCTGCGCGGGCCGCATCGCCCCTTCGTGATCCCGGCACTCGCGGCACCGGTCAGAGCTCGATCTTGAAACCCTCATGGCTCTGGGCGAAGCCGAGAGTGACATAGAAGCGGTGCGCGTCGAGGCGCGACTTGTTGGAGCTGAGCTCGGCCATGCCGGCGCCGTTCTCGCGGGCGAAGGCGAGCGCATGGGCGATCATGACGCGGCCGATGCCATGGCCGCGCCGTTCGGGCGCGACATGGACGCTCTCGAACTTGGCCCGCATCCGGCCCCGCGCCACCAGCCCGGGGATCAGCGTGACCTGGACGGTGCCGATCACGAGGCCCCCCGCCTCCTCGGCGACGAAGAGCGCATTGTGGGTGGAGGCCGCGATGGCGGCGAAGGCCTCGGCATAGCCGGGGTGGCGCGCCTCCGCGCGGATGGCGTCGTCCGTCATCGTCTGCTGGGCGGCGCCGCGCAGGATCAGCTCGGCGATGCGCTCAACGTCCTCGCGTCGGGCACGGCGGATGGTGACCGCGGTGGCGGTCTGCGTCGAGGTGGTCATGCGGCGTCCCGTCCGGTGGCGGCGAGACGCCGCTCTATCAGACCAGCTCCGGGAACGGAACGATGGTGGACTTCACCGTCTTCATCGCCATCGCATCGGCGACGGCCTGGGTCACGCCGGCCTCGGTGAAGGGGTAGAGCGTCTGCATCTCCAGGAAGGGGTATTTGTCGCGGGCGCGGTAGAGCATGTCGACGCCGAGCGGCAGATCATTGCCGGTGAAGGCCCAGGAGCCGAGCACGTTCAGATCCTTGGTGCAGATGCGATGCCAGTTGGTCTGGATCGAGCCGGCATCGGTGAACTGCCCCATCTCGACATAGGTGCCGCCGTCGCGCAGGAACTCGATGCCCTCGGGCCCGGCCGTGGGATGGCCGGAGCAGTCCATCACCAGATCGGCCCCGAAGCCGCCGACGATCTCGCGGACGCGGGCGATGCGCGCCTCAGGCGTGGTGTATTCCTCCAGATTGACCGTCGCCTCCGCGCCGAACTTGCGGGCGAGCGCCAGGCGCGGCTCCTCCGGGGCGCCGACGCAGATGACGCGGCCGGCGCCCATCTCCTGCGCGGCGGCGATGGCGAGGATGCCGATCGGCCCCGAGCCCTGGATCACCACCGTGTCGCCCCAGTAGAAGCCGCCGGCGCGCTTGGCCCGGTTGAAGGCGCGGATGCAGGAGGTCATCGGCTCCGACAGCGCGCCCAGCCGCAGCGACATGTCGTCGGGCAGCTTGTAGACCTTGGTGCCGGGCAGCATCTCGAGGTCGACATAGACATATTCGGCCCAGCCGCCCCAGAGATGCGGCGCCTTGTCGAAGCCGAGATAGCGCCCGTAATAGACCGGCGTCAGGCACTTGTTGGCGCTCTCGGGATAGTGGACGCAGTAGTGGCAGTGCCCGCAGGGCATTAGCGGCGGGATCATCACCTTCGAGCCGACATCGAGCGGCTTGCCCATGAAATCCTCGGTGAAATCCGCCCCCTTCTCGACGATGACGCCGCCGATCTCGTGGCCCAGCGTGAAGGGCCAGGGCAGCTTCTTGGGCCAATGGCCCTTGAGGATGTGCTGGTCGGTGCCGCAGACGCCGCAGGCGCCGATCTGGATCAGCGCCGCCTTGGCCGGGACCGCGGGCCAGGCCACCTCCCGGATGGTCGGCTTGCCGCCGGGGCCGTCATAGGTCGCGACGCGGATGGGCTGGCGCTGCATGGTCTTCTCTCCCTGAACGTGCCGCTTTGGCGCGGCTTGGGAGCGAGTGAGGCATGGTGGGCGCGGCGCGGCAACCGGCGTGGACGCACAGCGTGGTTGCGGCAGCGTCTATGCGGCGAAGAGGCGCTTGGCCATCAGCAGGGTGTTGGGCGTGTCGTCACGGCCGTCGAAACGGGCCTGGCGCTGGAGGAAGAAGCCCATGCGCTCGTAGAAGGTGATCGCCGGCTCGTTCTGACTCTCGACCTCGAGGCGGGCCACCGGCGCCTGCGGGAAGCAGGCCAGCGTCACCTGAAGCAAAGTGCGGCCGATGCCGACGCCCTGCCAGGCCGGCAGGACATAAAGCCGCGTCAGCAGCGCGGCGCGGTCGCGCTCGGTGCGGGCGCTGGCGGTGGCGACGATCTCGCTCCCGACCAGCGCGACCAGGAAGGCGCCGTTCTCGCGGCCGAGCTGGGCGGCGAGATTCTCAAGGGAATGCCAGGCGTTGGTGATCTCGGCGACGCGCTGCCAGCCATAGATGCCATCATAGGTGGCGTGCCAGGTTTCGACCAGAAGCGCTCGCACCGCCGGCAGGTCGGCGGCCTCGGCGTCGCGGATGACGAGATCGGCAGGGGTCATCAGCTTCCGAAGTCCGCGAAATGCATCCGCTGGCTCAGGCGCTGCGCCGCCGTCATGGTCGGGCTTGTCCCGACCATCCACGCCTTACTACGCGCAGGGCGGTGTTCAAGACGTGGATGCTCGCCAAAAGGGCGAGCATGACGGCGAGGGAACATGAGCGCCTGTTCAGGTTCCGGGCTCTTCGCTGGCGCGAAGTCCCGGAATGACGGCGTGTTTCCAGCGCCGCCCATCGCTCACTCGATCCCCAGCTTCGCCTTCAGGATCTCGTTCAGCGCCTGCGGGTTGGCCTTGCCGCCGGAGGCCTTCATCGCCTGGCCGACGAACCAGCCCAGCATGGTCGGCTTGGCCTTCACCTGCTCGACCTTGTCGGGATTGGCGGCGATCAGCTCGTCCACCGCCCTCTCGATCGCACCGGTGTCGGTGACCTGCTTCATGCCGCGGGCCTCGACGATCGCGCGGGGATCGCCCCCTTCGCTCCAGAGAATCTCGAACAGGTCCTTGGCGATGCGCCCGGAAATGACGCCCTCGCCGATCGGAGCGACGAGCCCGCCGAGCTGGGCGGCCGAGACCGGCGAGGTCGTGACGTCCCGCCCCTCCTTGTTGAGGCGCCCGAACAGCTCGTTGATGACCCAGTTGGCGGCGGCCTTGCCGTCGCGCCCGGTCGCCACCGCCTCGAAATAGTCGGCCTGCTCGCGCTCGGCGACCAGCACCGAGGCGTCATAGGGCGAGAGCCCGTACTGCGCGATGAAGCGGGCCTTCTTGGCGTCCGGCAGTTCGGGCAGATGCGCCTTCAGCTCGGCGACGAAGGCGTCGTCGAATTCGAGCGGCAGCAGGTCCGGGTCCGGGAAATAGCGGTAGTCATGTGCCTCTTCCTTGGAGCGCATCGAGCGCGTCTCGGATTTGCCGGGGTCGTAGAGGCGGGTTTCCTGGTCGATCGTGCCACCATCCTCTAGGATGCCGATCTGGCGGCGCGCCTCGACCTCGACCGCCTGGCCGATGAAGCGGATCGAGTTGACGTTCTTGATCTCGCAGCGCGTGCCGAGTTCGGCGCCCGGCTTGCGGACCGACACGTTGACGTCGGCGCGCAGATTGCCCTTCTCCATGTCCCCGTCGCAGGTGCCGAGATAGCGCAGGATGGTGCGCAGCTTGGTGACATAGGCGCGCGCCTCGTCGGCCGAGCGCAGATCGGGCTTGGAGACGATCTCCATCAGCGCGACGCCCGAGCGGTTGAGATCGACGAAGCTCATCGTCGGGTGCTGGTCGTGGATCGACTTGCCGGCATCCTGCTCGAGATGCAGCCGCTCGATGCCCACCGTGATCTGCTCGGTCGGCGAAAGATCGACGACGATCTCGCCCTCGCCGATGATCGGGCTCTTGTACTGGCTGATCTGGTAGCCCTGCGGCAGATCCGGATAGAAATAGTTCTTCCGGTCGAAGACCGAGCGGTTGTTGACCTGCGCGTTGAGGCCGAGCCCGGTGCGCACCGCCTGGCGGACGCATTCGGCGTTGATCACCGGCAGCATGCCCGGCATCGCGGCATCGACGAGGCTGACATGGGCGTTGGGCTCGGCGCCGAAGGCGGTCGAGGAGCCCGAGAACAGCTTGGCGTTGGAGGTGACCTGGGCATGGATCTCCATGCCGATCACGACCTCCCAGTCGCCGGTCGCGCCCTTGATCAGCTTCTTGGGGTCGGCGGGGCGGGCATGCGCGTTCATCATCGGTGTTCCGGATCGAAAGGGGTCGCCTGACGGTTACGACCTCGGCGCGCGGGCGGCAAGCTTCTGTTGCACTCCCGACACCTGCTGTCGGGATTGTGGCATAGTGTGCCCCAGTCTCGCCTTGTGAGGGGTGACGGATCTTGACAATCGTCAGTTCCCTCCCCTTGTAGCGTCAAAGGCCGGAAACCCTCGGGTTGTGCCGGCCGCACCATCCGGAGCTCTGCCATGCCCCATCGCCGCCCGGCGCCGATGCCCCTGATCCGTTTCGCCGGGGGCCTCGTGCTCCTCGCCACCCTCGCACTCGGCCAGGCGCATGCCCAGGGCGCGCCGCCCGCGCCACCGGTGCAGGTCTCGGCCCCGCTCGCCCAGCGCGTCACCAATTGGGACGAGTTCACCGGCCGATTCGAGGCCAGCGAACAGGTCGAGGTGCGCGCGCGCGTTTCCGGCTTCCTCGACTCGATCCACTTCAAGGATGGCGACCTGGTGAAGAAGGGCGATCTGCTCTTCACCATCGACCCCCGCCCGTACCGGCTCTCGGTCGATGCCGCGCGCGCGGAGGTGGCGCGCGCCAAGGCGCAGGTCGAGCTCGCCCAGAACGAGGTCGAACGTGCCGAGGGCCTGACCCAGAACCGCACCATCACGGCCCGCGACGTCGACCAGCGCCGGGCCAACCTCAACAGCGCCATCGGCTCCCAGCAGGGGGCGGAAGCCAATCTGAAGACGGCCGAGCTCAATCTCGAATGGACCGAGGTGCGCGCGCCGCTGGCGGGCCGCATCTCGAACCGCCGCGTCGACCCCGGCAATCTGATCGCGGGCGGGCAGTCCGGCGCGACGCTGTTGACCACGATCGTCGCGGTCGATCCGATCTACTTCACCTTCGATGCGTCGGAAGCCGATTACCTGCGCTGGCAGCGCCGCGCGAGCGACCTGCGGACGACCGCCTCGCGCGAGGCCGGCATCGTCGCCGAGGTGCGCCTGTCGGACGAGCCGGAGTGGAAGCGCCGCGGCCGGATCGACTTCGTCGACAACACGCTGAACGCGCGCTCGGGCACGATCCGCGGCCGCGTCGTGTTCGCCAACTCCGACCAGTTCCTGACGCCCGGCACCTTCGGGCGGCTGCGCGTCTTCGCCGGCGAGGGCGACGCCCTGCTGGTGCCCGACAGCGTGATCGTCTCCGACCAGGCCAACAAGATCGTCCTGACGGTCGGGCCGGAGAACAAGATCGTGCCCAAGCCGGTCGTGCTCGGCCAGATCACCCGGGGGCTGCGCGTAATCCGCACCGGGCTGTCGCCGGAGGACAAGGTCGTCGTCGGCGGCTTCGCCAACCCGATGGTGCGCCCCGGCGCGACCGTCACGCCGCAGCCGGGCGAGATCAAGCCCAACGGCAGCAACTGAACCGCGCCTCGAACCAGCCCCGGGCGGCCGCCGGCCGCCTGCCCTGACGCCAGGCCAGGATCCTCTTCATGTTCCGTTTCGCCCATTTCTTCATCGACCGGCCGATCTTCGCCACCGTGCTCTCGGTGCTGCTGACGATCGCCGGCGCCATCGCCCAGCGCGGCCTGCCGATCGCGGAGTATCCCGAGATCGCGCCGCCGACGGTCTCGATCACCGCGACCTATCCCGGCGCCTCGGCCGAGGTCGTCGCCGCCACCGTGGCGACGCCGATCGAGCAGGAGGTCAACGGTGTCGACGACATGCTCTACATCTCGTCGCAGTCGACCGGCGACGGGCGCGTCACGATCAACGTCGTGTTCAAGGCCGGCGTTGACATCGACCAGGCGCAGGTGCTGGTGCAGAACCGCGTCGCCGCCGCCGAGGCCAGGCTGCCGGCGGATGTGCGCGCGCTCGGCATCCAGACGCGCAAGGCCTCGCCTGATCTGATGATGGTCATCAACATGATCTCGCCGGACGGGTCGCGCGACGCCCAATACGTCTCCAACCACGCGACGCTCTATGTGAAGGACGTGCTGACCCGCATCGACGGCGTCGGCAACGTCCAGGTCTTCGGCGCGCGCGACTTCTCGATGCGGATCTGGCTCGACCCCGCCAAGGTCGCCGCGCGCAACCTGACCGCGGGCGACGTCGTGGCGGCGCTGCGGGCCGCCAACGCCCAGGTCGCGGCCGGGGCCATCAACCAGCCGCCGGCGACGCAGGGCGGCGCCTTCCAGCTCTCGGTCAACACGCTCGGGCGTCTCACCGACATCGCGGAGTTCGAGAACATCGTGGTGCGATCGGACGCGAATGGCGGCACGATCCGCATCCGCGACATCGCCCGCGTCGAGCTCGGCTCGCAGGATTACACCATCAACGCCTATCTCGATAACAAGAACGCCGTCGGCATCGGCATCTACCAGCGTCCGGGCTCGAATGCGCTCGCGACCGCCGAGACGGTGATCA
>NCCO01000163.1 GCA_002279705.1 Allobosea sp. 12-68-7 | reverse complement strand
GCGACCACGCCGGGCTGCGACAGGCGGCCATCCTCCTGCCAGGTCCGCGCGATCACCGCCATGAGCTGGTCGCCGTCGACGACCTGGCCGCGCTCGTCGACGATCAGCACGCGGTCGGCGTCGCCGTCGAGCGCGATGCCGATATCGGCGCGCAGCTCGCGGACCTTGGCGATCAGCGCCTCGGGCGCGGTCGAGCCGACATCCTTGTTGATGTTGAAGCCGTCGGGCTCGACGCCGATGGCGATGACCTCGGCTCCCAGCTCCCAGAGCGCCTCGGGCGCGACCTTGTAGCCGGCGCCGTTGGCGCAATCGATGACGATGCGCAGCCCGTCCAGATCCATGTTGCGGGGCAGGGTGCGCTTGGCGAATTCGATATAGCGCGCATGGGCGCTCTCGATGCGCTTGGCGCGGCCGAGCGCTGGCGAGGACGACAGGCGCGGCGAGAGATCGGAATCGATCAGCGCCGAGATCTCGCTCTCGACCTCGTCGCTGAGCTTGTAGCCGTCGGGACCGAACAGCTTGATCCCGTTGTCCTCATAGGGATTGTGCGAGGCTGAGATCATCACGCCGAGATCGGCGCGCATCGAGCGCGTCAGCATGGCGACAGCCGGTGTCGGCATCGGGCCGAGCAGCATCACGTCCATGCCGACCGAGGTGAAGCCCGCGACCATCGCGTATTCGATCATGTAGCCGGAGAGGCGGGTGTCCTTGCCGATCACGACGCGGTGGCGGTGCGTGCCGCGGTGAAAGGCGGGGCCGGTGGCCTGTCCGACCTTGAGGGCGAGGTCCGGCGTGATCACGCCATTGGCGCGTCCGCGAATGCCGTCGGTGCCGAAATACTTGCGTGTCATGTCGTGTCCGTCCAACCGGGCGAGGGGCCCGCTCGGCTGCGTTTTATAGCGGGAATAGGTTTCCGCCTTCTCACGATTTGTGACGGATCGTAGACGGGAGGCTGGCGGCCCTGACGGATGGTTGCCCAACTCTAAACGCGCCGTCGTCCCCGGATGAAGCCGAGCGCAGACCCGGGCCCCATTCCGGAACGGTCCAGGGATGGCTCCCGGGCCGGCCTGCGGTCGCCTGGGATGACAGTGTGCCAGGAGACGGACGCGGCTCGATGCGCCACATCGCTCATCCGAAGGCGAGCTGGACCTTCATCGCCCTCGACTTGTCGGCGGCGAGGTCGAAGGCCTCGATCGCGCGCTCGACAGGGATCGTGGCGGTCAAGAGCGGCGAGAGGTCGATGGTCTTCGAGCCGATCATCGCCACCGCCCAGTCGAACTCCTCGTGGAAGCGGAAGGAGCCGCGCAGGTCGAACTCCTTGGCGACGACGACGTTCATCGGCAGGGTGAAGTTGCCGCCGACGCCGATCTGCACGATCACGCCGCCGGAGCGCACCACGTCGAAGGCGCCGGTCAGCGCATGCTGGTTGCCCGAGGCCTCGAACATCACGTCGAAGGCGCCCTTCTCGGCGCCGTACTCGGCCTTCAGCCGCTCCGGCTCGGCCATGACGTTGATGGCGCGGCTGGCGCCCATCTTCAGCGCCGTCGGCAGGGGGCCGTCGACCACGTCGGTGGCGACGATCTCGGCCGCGCCGGCCGCCTTGGCCGCGATGATGGTGAGGATGCCGATCGGCCCCGAGCCGGTGACGAGGACGCGCTTGCCCAGCAGCGGGCCGGCGCGCTTGACGGCATGGAGGCAGACCGCGAGCGGCTCGGCGAAGGCGGCCTCGGCGGCCGTGACATGGTCGGCGACCTTGACCGCCTGGCGCTCCTCGATGACCAGCATCTCGCGGAAGCCGCCCTGGACATGGGGGAAGCGCATGGCGCTGCCATAGAACAGCATGTCCGTGCAGTGCTGCTGCTGGCCCATCTGGCAGTAGCGGCACTGCCCGCAGGCGCGGCTGGGATTGACCGCGACGCGATCGCCCACCTTGACGCGCGTGACCTCGGCGCCGACGCATTCGATCCGGCCCGCAATCTCATGGCCGAGGATCAGCGGCTCGCGCACGCGGATCGTGCCGAAGCCGCCATGCAGGTAGTAATGCAGGTCCGAGCCGCAGATGCCGCCGGCCTCGATCTTGACGCGGACCTGGCGCGGACCGGGTTCAGCCGTGGCGACCTCGTCGACGCGAAGGTCCTTTTCGGCATGGATGACGACGGCACGCATGGCTTCTTCCCTGATGTTGGCGGTCTTCTCAGCCCTCATCCTGAGGAGCGCTCCGCCGGAGCGCGTCTCGAAGGATCGTCCAGTCTGCACCGGAGCCTTCGGGAGCATCCTTCGAGACGCCGCTTCGCGGCTCCTCAGGATGAGGGCTGAGGGAGGCCCGACAGCCTCGCCGATATTGTCTAATCGATTGAAAGCTGCTTACCCATTTTCGCCGAGCCGGCGCAATTCGAAAGATGCCGGCGATCCCGTTCGCGAGGTTCCGCCATGTCTCTGTCGCTGTTCAGTCTGGAGGGCAAGATCGCCCTCGTCACCGGGTCGGGGCAGGGGATCGGCCTCGCGCTGGCGGAAGGGCTGTCGGAAGCCGGCGCGCATGTCGTGCTGAACGGACGCGACAGGGCCAAGCTGGAGCGCGCCGCGCAGGCGATCTCGGCCGCCGGCCGCAAGGTCTCGGTCGCGCCCTTCGACGTCACCGACCAGGCGGCTGTCGAGGCCGGCGTCGCGGGAATCGAGGCCGAGATCGGGCCGATCGACATTCTCATCAACAATGCCGGCATGCAGAAGCGCGCGCCGATTCACGAGTTCCCGGTCGAGGGCTGGCACGAGGTGATGGCGACGAACCTGCACTCGGTGTTCTACGTCACCCAGGCCGTGACCAAGCGGATGCTGCCGCGCAAGCGCGGCAAGATCATCAGCATCGGCTCGGTGATGAGCGAGCTCGGTCGGGCGACGATCATCCCCTACACGGCCTCGAAGGGCGCGGTGAAGATGATGACGCGCGGGCTCGCCGCCGAGCTCGGCAAGCACAACATCCAGGCCAATGCGATCGGCCCGGGCTATTTCACCACCGAGATCAACAAGGCCCTGATCGCCGACGAGGCCTTCACCGCCTGGGTCTGCAACCGCACCCCGGCCGGGCGCTGGGGCGAGACCAAGGAACTGGTCGGCGCGGCGATCTTCCTCTCCTCGGCGGCGTCCGACTACGTCAACGGCCATCTGCTGATGGTTGATGGCGGGCTGACAGCGGTGGTGTGAGGGCAGCCGCCCGCTTCTCGAGAGCCCGGGCTCAGTCCGCCGGGCGCTGCGAGGCCTGCATCAGGAAGTTGCGCACGGCCGGGTCGCTGCTCAGGCCGATGGCGCGGTCATAGGCGTCGCGGGCGGCCTCGCCCTGTCCGGACCGGCGCAGCAGATGAGCCCTGAGGGCCCAGTAGGGCTGATAGGACAGGATTTCGGCAGGTGGCAGCTCGGCCAGGGCCGCGAGCCCGGCCTGCGGGTGGGATGCCTCCGCCAGTGCCGCGGCCCGGCTGACGAGCACGCCGGTCGTCGGTGCGAGCCGGGCCAGCCCTTCATAAAGGCGGGCGAGGGCGGTGGCGTCGGTGCGCCCCGTCACCGCCCGGGCGGCATGGACGGACTGGATCGCCGCCTCGAGCTGGAACGGCCCCAGCGCCGCATGCCGGGCGGCCTGCGCCAGTTCGGCTTCCGCCTCCCGGATCAGCGGGGCCGACCAGCGCGCCGTATTCTGCTCGGCGAGGGGCACGAAGGCGCCGTCGGATGACCTGCGGGCCTCGCGCCTGGCCTCGCCATGCAGCATCAGCGCGAGCAGGCCACGCGCCTCGGGCTCCTCGGGCAGGAGCTGGATGACGAGCCGCGCCAGCCAGATCGCCTCTTCCGCGAGGCCGCGGCGCCGGGGATCGGCACCGGCGATATCGTCCCAGCCGCTGCCATAGGCGGCGTAGACCGCCTGCAGAACGGCATCGAGCCGCCCGGGCAACTCGGCCTGTTCGGGAATGACGAAGGCGATGTGGGCATCGCGGATCTTGGCCTTGGCGCGCACCAGGCGCTGCCCGAGCGCTGCGGGCGAGGTCAGGAAGGCCTGGGCGATGCGGGCGGCATCGAGACCCAGCACAGCCTGCAGCATCAGCGGTGCGCGGGCGGCGGCGTCGATCGCCGGATGGGCACAGACGAAGAGCAGCTTGAGCCGCTCATCGGGAAAGGCGGCGCCGTCGGCGCTGGCATCCTGCTCCGCCAGCAGGGTCAGGGTCGGCTCCGCCGCGGCGCGGAGGGTCTGGCGGCGCCGTCCGTCGATCAGCTGGCGACGCGCGGTCGTCAGCAGCCAGGCTTCCGGACGGGCCGGGACACCGTCCGAGGGCCAGTGGTCGAGCGCCAGCCGGAAGGCTTCCGCTAGCGCATCCTCGGCGGCCGCGAGATCGCGCCAGTCGCGCGCCAGCAGCGAGAGCAGGCGGCCATAGGAGGCGCGGGCGGCGAGATCGGCCGCCATCCGCGCCTCGTGTGCACAGACCTCGCCGGTCATCAGCCGGCCGGCTGCGTCGGGGGCGGCAGCACCGGGCGCACCTCCGTCGAGCCATAGGCCGAGGCCGGGCTGCGCGCCGCCCAGTCGAGCGCGGCGTCGAGGTCGGGCACGTCGATGACGAAATAGCCGCCGAGCTGCTCCTTGGTGTCGGGATGCGGGCCGTCCTGCACCTGGCGCCGGCCGTCGCGCATGCGGACCATGGTGGCCGTGTGGGGCGGCTGCAGGCCGGCACCGCTGACCACGATCCCGGCCTGGTTGAGCGCGCCGACATAAGCCATCCAGGAGGCCCAATAGGCCGGTGCCTTGGCGGGGTCGTCGCGCAGGCCGAATTCGGTGTCCGTCTCGCGGAAGATGAGCATGTACTGCATGGGGCGAACTCCTCGTCACCTGACGCCGGAGAACCATCCCCCGGCTGCCATGATGACGTCCAGCCCCGGCCGGTTTCGACAGGCGGTTGAAAAAAATTCGCTGCCGCCTCTCAGGCCTTCGTCAGCCGCTGCGCATGCCAGGCGATGTGCTGGGCCATGAAGGTCGAGATGAAGTTGTAGGAGTGGTCGTAGCCCTCGCGCATCTGCAGCTCGAGCGGGATGCCGGCGGCGGCGCAGGCGACCTCGAGCAGTTGCGGCCGCAGGCCCTCCTCGAGAAAGCCGTCGGCGGTGCCCTGGTCGACCAGCAGGTCCTTCACCCGGTGGCCGTCGGCGATCAGCAGCGTCGCATCGTAAGCGCGCCAGCGGCCCTCGTCGGGGCCGAGAAACTTCTCGAAGGCGGGGCGCGACCAGCCGGCGGTCGAGGGCTGGGCGATCGGCGCGAAGGCGGAGACGGAGGCGTAGCGCTGCGGGTTCTTCAGCGCGAGGGTGATCGCGCCGTGGCCGCCCATGGAATGGCCGAAGATGCCCTGGCGACCCATGTCGACCGGGAAATGCCGCTCGACCAGCTCCGGCAACTCGTCGCGGATGTAGCTCTCCATGCGGTAGTTCTTCGCATAAGGCTCCTGCGTCGCATCGAGATAGAAGCCGGCGCCGGAGCCGAACTGCCAGTTGCCGGGTTCGTCGGGCACGGCCTCGCCGCGCGGCGAGGTATCGGGGCAGATGATGGCGATGCCGTTGGCGGCCGCGGCGGCGCGGTACTCGCCCTTGTCCATAACGTTCTGATGGGTGCAGGTCAGGCCCGAGAGATACCAGAGCAGCGGCACCGGCCCGTCCTCGCTCTGCGGCGGCAGGAACATCGCGAAGGTCATCGGGCAGGCGCAGGCCGCGCTGTCATGGCGATAGACGCGCTGCGAGCCGCCGAAGGCCTTCGAGGACGAGACGAGTTCCATGGGGTGTTCCTTGTGGTTGCGCGACCCTTGTCATTCCGGGGCTTCGCGAAGCGAAGAGCCCGGAACCCACGACCGGGCGAGCCCTTGCCCGATCGGTTCGTTCAAGCGTCGTACCCGGTCGTGGGTTCCGGGTTCGGCGCGATGCGCCGCCCCGGAATGACAAAGAGGCGTGCGCTATGGATGCGGCCAGAACGCGGCGCTCAGTAGACCACCACGCTGCGGATCGACTTGCCCTCGTGCATCAGGTCGAAGCCGTGGTTGATCTCGTCGAGGCTTAGCTTGTGGGTGATCAGGTCGTCGATGTTGATCTTGCCCTCCATGTACCAGTCGACGATCTTGGGCACGTCGGTGCGGCCGCGCGCGCCGCCGAAGGCCGTGCCCTTCCAGACGCGGCCGGTGACGAGCTGGAACGGACGGGTCGCGATCTCCTTGCCGGCCTCTGCGACGCCGATGACGATCGACTCGCCCCAGCCGCGATGGCAGCATTCGAGCGCCTGGCGCATCACATTGACGTTGCCGGTGGCATCGAAGGAGAAGTCGGCGCCGCCGCCGGTGAGATCGACGATCGCCTGGACGACCTTGTCGTTGCCGATCTCCTTGGGGTTGACGAAGTCGGTCATGCCGAACTTGCGCGCCATCTCCTGCTTGGCCGGGTTGATGTCGACGCCGATGATCTTGTCGGCGCCGACCATGCGGGCGCCCTGGATGACGTTGAGGCCGATGCCGCCCAGGCCGAAGACCACGACATTCGCACCCGGCCAGACCTTGGCGGTGTAGATCACCGCGCCGATGCCGGTGGTGACGCCGCAGCCGATGTAGCAGATCTTGTCGAAGGGCGCGTCCTCGCGGACCTTGGCCAGCGCGATCTCGGGCAGGACGGTGAAGTTCGCGAAGGTCGAGCAGCCCATGTAGTGGAAGATCGTTCCGTCTCCTTGGCCGCCGTCGCAGGAGAAGCGGCTCGTGCCGTCGGGCATCACGCCCTGGCCCTGCGTCGAGCGGATCGAGGTGCAGAGATTGGTCCGGCGCGACAGGCAGGACTTACAGCTGCGGCATTCGGGCGTATAGAGCGGGATGACGTGGTCGCCGGGCTTCAGCGAGGTCACGCCGGCGCCGACCTCGCGGACGATGCCCGCGCCCTCATGGCCGAGGATCGCCGGGAATTTCCCTTCCGAATCCAGGCCCGATAGCGTGTAGGCATCGGTGTGGCAGATGCCGGTCGCCATGACCTCGACCAGCACCTCGCCGGCCTTCGGGCCGCCGATCTCGATGGTCTCGATGGTGAGCGGCTTGCCGGCTTCCCAGGCGACGGCGGCGCGGGTCTTCATCGGGCGGTTCCTTCCTCGGTTTTGCGGGTCATTTCAGATAGGGGCGGATCACGCGCATGATCTCGCCGATCTCGGCCGGCTCGC
>NCCO01000288.1 GCA_002279705.1 Allobosea sp. 12-68-7 | reverse complement strand
TGACCGCGCTCGACGTCTTCGTAATCCTCTGGCTGCAGAACAAGGGCTTTCGCTGGATCGAGGCGTTCATCATCACCCTGCTGGGCGTGATCGCGATCTGCTTCGGCGTCCAGATCGCGCTGGCCGATCCCGATTGGGGTCAGGTCGTGCGCGGCTTCGCCCCGACCATCCAGATCGTCACCAACCCGCAGATGCTCTATCTCGCGCTCGGCATCATCGGCGCGACCGTGATGCCCCATAACCTTTACCTGCATTCCGGCATCGTGCAGACGCGCGCCTTCGGCGAGAGCCTGCCGGAAAAGCGCGACGCGCTGAAATGGGCGACGGTCGATTCAACCGTGGCGCTGATGTTCGCGCTGCTGGTCAACGCCTCAATCCTGATCCTGGCGGCGGCGACCTTCCACAAGACCGGCCAGACCGAAGTCGCCGAACTCGGCCGCGCCCACGAGCTGCTGGCCCCGCTGCTCGGGCTCTCGATCGCGCCGACGCTCTTCGCGATCGCGCTGCTCGCCTGCGGCCTGAACTCGACCGTGACCGCGACCATGGCCGGCCAGATCGTCATGGAGGGCTTTCTCGACATCAAGCTGCCGGCTTGGGTGCGGCGGCTCGTCACCCGCCTCGTCGCCATCATCCCGGCGATTCTGGTGACCTGGCTCTACGGCGCGGGCGAGACCGGCAAGCTGTTGATTCTCAGCCAGGTCGTCCTTGGGCTGCAACTGCCATTCGCGATCGTACCACTGGTGATGTTCACAGCGTCCAAGAGCAAGATGGGCGAAATGGTCGCGCCGAAATGGCTGACGGTCGTCGCCACCCTGATCGCCGCGGTCATCATCGCCCTCAACATCAAGCTGCTGTTCGACCTAGCGACGGCATAGCGAGGAGCTTGGCGAACTACGCAGTTTTTGGGGGAGCGCTTACGCGATAAATCTAATGTAAATTGGCCAAACAGCTTTTTACGCTCTCGCATTGAGAGACGAGCTGCAGGCGATTTCCATTTGGACCGCCAGCACAGAAACGTCACGCTTTGTTTTACAGTCTGTTCATCGCCCCTTTTGTCGAGTTCGACTTCATGCGCCGGGCGCTGGTCGGGATGTTCGCGCTGTCGGTGGCGGGCTCTCCGATCGGCGTCTTTTTGATTTTGCGCCGGATGAGCCTGACCGGCGACGCAATGGCCCACGCGGTCATGCCCGGTGCCGCTATCGGGTATCTCGTCGCAGGATTCTCGCTGCCGGCTATGACGTTGGGGGGTCTTGCCACCGGCCTTGCCGTCGTGCTCGCCGCCGGCGCGGTCGCGAGAGTGACGGTGATGAAGGAGGACGCTGCATTGGCGGTTTTTTACCTGATCTCGCTTGCGCTGGGTGTGACGATCGTTTCGATGCGTGGCTCCGCAGTTGATCTGTTCCATGTGCTATTCGGCAATGTGCTGGCGCTGGACGACGCGGTGTTAGTGCTGCTCGCATGCGTCTCCACGCTCACGCTTGGATATCTTGCGCTATTCTACCGTCCGCTGGTGATGGAAT
>NCCO01000162.1 GCA_002279705.1 Allobosea sp. 12-68-7 | reverse complement strand
TTGCTCCCTCCCCCCGCTTGCGGTGGGGAGGGCTGGGGTGGGGGGCCGGAAAGCCACAGCTCCACCTCGCATCGTTTTGCCAAGCGGCACTGCCCCCCACCCTAACCCTCCCCACCGCAAGCGGGGGGAGGGAATCGCGTCGAGCCGGAAAGGCCACGCCATGACGCCTCTCGACACCCACACCAACCGCATCGATCTCAAGCTCGTCGCCGAGATGGTGACGCCCGGCTCGCGCGTGCTCGATGTCGGCTGCGGGGATGGCGCGCTGCTGGCGCTGCTGGCGGAGACCCGCAACGTCGATGCGCGCGGGATCGAATTGTCGCGCGAAGGCGTGGCCGGCTGCGTCGCGCGCGGGCTTTCCGTGATCCAGGGCGACGCCGACACGGACCTCACCGAATATCCCGACGACGCCTTCGACTATGTCATCCTGTCCCAGACCATCCAGGCGACCCGCAACCCGCGCTTCGTGCTGGAGCAGATGCTGCGGATCGGCCGACGCGCCATCGTCTCCTTCCCCAATTTCGGGCACTGGAAAATGCGCAGCCAGGTCTTCTTCCTCGGCCGCATGCCGGTAACGGATTCGCTGCCCTATGCCTGGTGGGACACACCGAACATCCATTTCTGCACGATCCGCGATTTCGTGACGCTGTGCGACACGATCGGCGCGGAGAAGGAGCGCGCGGTGGCGCTCGACGCGGCGGGCGGCCGCGTCGGCGTCAGCGCGCCCTGGTGGTTCTGGAACCTCTTCGGCGCGCAGGCGGTGTTCCTGCTGAAGCGGGGCGCCTGAGGTGACTGGTCACGCCTCGGGGCGGCGAAAAGCGACATCGTAGAGCCCGTTGGGATTGTAGCAGAAAAAGGCCATCGGCCAACGCTGCGTGCACGCGAATTCCGTTGCCGCCCTCTGGACGCCATAGCGTCCCAGCCAGGGGTCGATATGGGCGAAGTCGTTGAAGGCCAAGTAGCCGCCAAGCTTCACCTTCGGTGCCGCGGCCTGCGCATCCCTCAGGCAGCCGGCAAAAGAGTGATCCGCATCGATGTAGATCCAGTCGAAATGGTCGTCCGGAAAGGCCGCGATCGTCTCATGCGTATAACCGACATGGCGCGTAACTGCGGGGCCCTGAAGCCCTGCCTCGTCGAAGACGGAATAGTCGATGTCGATCAGATGCAGCGCAGCCGGCTGGTTCAGCCGAATGATCTGGCGCGCGAAGTCGCCACGGTAAGTACCGAGTTCGGCGACGATCCCAGCCTGGGGCAGAAGCGGCAGCATCGCCTCGCGCGAAGCGCAGAAATGACAGTCCGCGAGAAGATCGGCCGAGATGGGCTCGATCGCCTCGACCGTCCCCAGCGAACGCGCGAGCCGGTAGCTTCGCCGCACGACGTCCGGCAGACGGGCGCGGAACTGCATCTCCGTCCGCTTCACAAACTCACGCAGCAATTGCCTCACCATACGCCAGAATTTCTCAAGCCTTAGCGCATCGCTTTCGACAACGCGAGCCGCCCCAACTGTCGGCCCGCCCTTGCTACGACACGAGCAGCGTTGAGCGCAGGACGGGGCGTCTCCGTCAGTTCAACGGCACGCCCGCGGGCCGCTTATCCTTCACGGCCGCGATATCACCCAGCATCAGGCTGGCGGGGCCGACCGTGACCGGCACCGTCTCGCCGTCATGGACCTTGCCGGCCAGCAGCAGCTCGGCCAGCGGGTCCTGGACCGATTTTTGGATGACGCGCTTGAGCGGGCGGGCGCCATAGGCCGGATCGTAGCCCTTGTCGGCAAGCCACTGGCGGGCCTCCTTGGACAGCTCCAGCACGATCTTGCGGTCGGTCAGGAGCTTGGCGAGGCGAGCCATCTGGATGTCGACGATCGCGCCCATGTCCTCCCGCCGCAGCCGGTGGAACAGGATGATGTCGTCGATGCGGTTCAGGAACTCCGGCCGGAAGGCCTGCCGAACCACGCCCATCACCTCGTCGCGGACGGCCTCCGAATCCTGCCCCTCGGGCTGGTTCACAAGATAGTCGGAGCCCAGATTCGAGGTCATGATGATCAGCACGTTGCGGAAGTCGACCGTGCGGCCCTGGCCGTCGGTCAGGCGCCCGTCGTCGAGCACCTGCAGCAGGACGTTGAACACGTCCGGATGGGCCTTCTCGACCTCGTCGAAGAGCACGACCTGATAGGGCCGGCGGCGCACGGCTTCCGTCAACGCCCCGCCCTCCTCATAGCCGACATAGCCGGGAGGCGCGCCGATCAGCCGGGAGACCGAGTGCTTCTCCATGTATTCGGACATGTCGAGGCGCACCATCGCGGTGTCGTCGTCGAACAGGAACGAGGCCAAGGCCTTGGTCAGCTCGGTCTTGCCGACGCCGGTCGGCCCCAGGAACATGAAGGAGCCGATCGGACGGTTGGGATCCTGCAGACCGGCGCGGGCGCGGCGAACGGCGGTCGAGACGGCCTCGACCGCCTCGCGCTGGCCGACGACGCGTGACGCCAGCACCTGCTCCATGCGCAGGAGCTTGTCCTTCTCGCCCTCAAGCATCCGGTCGACGGGGACGCCCGTCCAGCGGCTGACGACCTGAGCGACGTGGTCGGCCGTCACGGCCTCCTCGACCATGCCCGAATTGTCGCCGATGGCCTCGATCTCTGCCAGGGTCTTCTCGAGCTGCGGGATCTCGCCATAGGCGAGTTCGCCGGCGCGCTGATACTCACCCTTGCGCTGCGCCTGGGCCAGTTCGGTGCGGGCGTTGTCGAGCTTGGTCTTCAGCTCGGCGGCGGCACCGAGCTTGTCCTTTTCGGCCTTCCACTTCGCCGTGATCGTGGCCGAGCGCGACTCCAGATCGGCGAGTTCGGATTCCAGCCGCTTCAGCCGCTCCTTCGAGCCGGTGTCGCTCTCCTTCTTGAGCGCCTCCTGCTCGATCTTGAGGCGGACGATCTCGCGGTCGATCGAGTCCAGTTCCTCAGGCTTGGAATCGACCTGCATGCGCAGCCGCGCCGAGGCCTCGTCGACGAGATCGATGGCCTTGTCCGGCAGGAAGCGGTCGGTGATGTAGCGGTTCGACAGCGTCGCAGCCGAAACCAGCGCCGAATCGGTGATGCGGACGCGGTGATGCTGCTCGTATTTCTCCTTCAGCCCGCGCAGGATCGAGACGGTGTCCTCGACCGAGGGCTCATCGACGAAGACGGGCTGGAAGCGCCGCGCCAGCGCCGCGTCCTTCTCGACGTATTTGCGGTACTCGTCGAGCGTGGTGGCGCCGATGCAGTGCAGATCGCCGCGCGCCAGAGCAGGCTTGAGCAGGTTCGAGGCGTCCATCGCCCCGTCGCTCTTGCCGGCGCCGACGAGGGTGTGCATCTCGTCGATGAAGAGGATGATACCGCCCTCGGCCGCCGAGACCTCGTTCAGCACCGCCTTCAGCCGCTCCTCGAACTCGCCGCGATACTTCGCGCCGGCGATCGGCCGATGACCGGATCGAGCTTGCCCTCGCGGGCGGCGGCGGTGAGGTCGCGCGCGTATTTCTTCGGGGCGTCATAGCTCTGCTCGGCACTGGCCGAGTCGGCGGTGCGGCCCTTGCGGATCGCCTCGACGGCGGCGTTGAGCGCCTGCGGCGTGACACCGGCCTTGCCGAGCGCCTTGCCGGCCTCGCTGTCCTTCTCGATCGCCAGAGCGAGCAGGAGCCGTTCGACGGTCACGAAGGAATCGCCCGCCTTGTCGGCCGCCTTCTCGGCGGTGTCGAAGACACGCGCCAGGCCCTGCGTCAGGCTGACCCCGCCGGCACCGGCGCCGCTCACCTTCGGGAGCCGCGCCAGCGCCGCATCGGTGAGCTGGAGCGCGAGCTTGGCATTGCCGCCCGAGCGGTCGATCAGCCCGGCCGCCATGCCCTCATTGTCGTCCAGCAGCGCCTTGAGCAGATGCTCCGGCGTGAACTGCTGATGGCCCTCGCGGAGCGCGATGGTCTGCGCGGCCTGCAGGAACCCCTTGGCGCGATCGGTGTATTTCTCGATGTTCATCTGGTCACTCCCGCCCACCGGTTCGCCCCGTAGCAGCGTCAACCGGTCGCCTGTCGTCAGGGTGGAGCCCCCGTGCGGGCCGCTCCTCACGGCTTAGATAGTGTGGCATTCCCGCAACGGAAGAGGCTGCGAAACCGAATTGACCTGGGTCAAATCCCACGGGCACCATGGGGCATGGCAGGAACGCAGCGACAGCAGTCGATCCGCAAAGCGCTCCGGGCTCTGGCGCCGGGCATTCCGCTCGCCGACGCGCAAGCCGTGGTGGAACTGGCCGAACGGCGGCACATGAAGGACCTGCCGCCCTCGACCGCGCTCTGGCTCGCGCTGGGGAGCCATGTCCGCCATGTCCACACCGACTACGAGCAGTTGCTCGCAGACGGCTACGACCGCGAAGCAGCCCGCTTCTTCGTCGTGGAAGAGACCGATTCCGTGCTCGCTGGCTGGGGCTGCCAGCGTTCGGTCGCCGAATTGCCCGAGGTCGAGGAGGAGGCGGTCCGGACCCGCATCTCACGGCGCTGATCGCAGCCATGCCCGGAATTCATCGCTCCCCGCGCGGAGGTCGCGCTAGTCTGGCGATCCGTCTTGCTTCAGGGCCATCCCCATGCGCATCGCCTCGCTGTACCGTTATCCCGTCAAGGGCCTGTCGCCCGAACGCCTGACCTCGGCGCAGCTCGAGGCGAACAGCTATTTTCCCGGCGACCGGCTGTTTGCGATCGAGAACGGACCTTCGGGCTTCGACCCGGCCGAGCCCGTCCATCAGCCCAAGATCAAGTATCTGATGCTGATGCGGCACGAGGCGCTGGCGACGCTGCGCACCCGCTTTGACGACCCCAGCGGCGATCTCGTCATCGCCCGGGACGGCCAGGAGGTGCTGCGGGCCGACACGACGACGGCCGCGGGGCAAGGCGCCATCAGCGCATTCTTCGAGGCGTTCATGCCCGAGGCGCTGCGCGGCCAGCCGCGACTGCTGCGGGCGCCCGTGGGCTACCGCTTCACCGATTCGCGCTCGGGCTTCGTCTCGCTGATCAACCTCGCCAGCGTCGCCGATCTGGAGAAGCGCATCGGCTCAGCCGTCGACCCGCTGCGGTTCCGCGGCAACATCATGATCGAGGGCTTGCCCCCCTGGAGCGAGCTCGATCTCGTCGGCCGCGAGTTGATTACTGCGTCCGGCCTGAAGCTGCAGGTCATCAAGCGAATCGAACGCTGTGCGGCCACGAATGTCGATCCGCAGAGCGGGGCCCGCGACCTGCATCTGCCAAAGGCGCTGATGACCGCTTTCGGGCATGTCGATTGCGGGATCTACTGCCACATCAGGGCGGGGGGCCGGGTGGCCGAGGGCGAGCGCTTCGACCTCGTCGAGAGGCCGGCGGCGCTTGGAATCACTTGACGCAAGCCCGCTTCATCCTTCCTGAAACAAAAAAGGGGCCCTTGCGGGCCCCTTATCTTTAAACAATCAATGGGTTGGCTCACTCGGGAGAGCCGTCCGTCTCGGACCCCAGCGCATCCATGACCTCGCGGGGCGAACGGCGACGACGCGGGCGCTTGACGCCGCCCTCGGCCGGAGCGGCATCGCCGCCCTCCGGGCCGACCGGATCCGCGACGGCAGGCGCCACCTCGGCCGACGGCACGCGAACCGGCGTCGTCAGGAAGGACGGCAGCGCAGTGGCGACATCGCCCGGCTGGTCCGCCTCGAACTCGGCATCCCGCTCGCGGCGGGGACGGCGTTCCGGCCTCGGGCCACGCTCGGGGCGGTCGAAGCGGCGCTCGCCCTGCACGGGCTGCGGCGCCAGTTCGGGCTGGTCGCCACCAACGGGAATATCGGACCGCGGCGCGTCGGGACGCGGCGCATAGCCACCCTGCACAGGCTGGCCGCCCTCCGGCCGGTCGAAGCGACGCTCGCCATCGCGGGCGGGCCTGTCGCTGCGGTCGAAGCGGCGGTTGCCGTTGCGGTCATTGCCCGGGCGGTCATTGCCGGACCGGTCGTTCGGCTGGCGATCGTTGTTGCGGGGCTGACGGTCGAAGCGCTGACCGTCCTGGCCCTCGCCCTCGTGCCGCGCTCCGCCATTGCCGTTATAGCCGTTGCCATTCATGACGCCGCCTTGAGTGTTGCGGCCGTCAGGCTGAGGCCCGCCCGGCTGCATGCCCTGGCCGTCCTCGTCGCCCTCTTCCTCTCCGTCATCGGCATCCTCGTTGAAGGCGCGATTGGGCGGGAAGCTGTGGCCGAACTGCTGGGCCATCTGCTCCTGGGCGGCCAGCAGGATGCGATAATAATGTTCGGCGTGCTGGAAATAGTTCTCCGCCGAGACCGGATCGCCCGACGACTGGGCGTCACGCGCGAGCTGCAGATACTTTTCCGCCACGTGCTGAGCGGTGCCGCGAACCTTGACGTCCGGCCCGTTCGACTCGTAGCTCCGCTGCAGCGGGTTCGGCGCCTTCCGGTTACCGTTGTTGTTATTATTGTTATTGTTGTTGTTGTTACGGCCGCGCATGCGCCGGTTCTGACCTGGTCTCATTCGCGTGAATCTCGCGCTCTGTGCTCAAGGCAACCGTGGGGTCATCATGCGTGTGCCGGCGCACAGCGGGTTGCGGCGCTGCACCGGGAAGATTTGACCTGAAGTGGCGTAGCGCCGATCCTGGTCTTCACGCGCTCTTTCCAAAAGGGACCTCTTGGCCCCATGAGCCGATGGGCGCCACAGCGCCTTCGGTGTCCAATCTGGCTGGTCAGTTCCGTCGATTCACGGACATGTCCGGAAGAAACGATCGGTCGCCACAGGCGTGACCCGCGGCTCCGGCCTGACGACACCAGCGTCGGCTAGACAGGTGCATAGAGGATTTTACCCGGCGCTCCAAGCAAAATCACACCGATGCCCTCGCTTTTCAGTGCAGAGCAAAGATCAGCGCGCGTGGGTGGCCGCCGAGATCGCGGCGCGATTCGAGCCAGATGAAGCTGCCTTCCCGCATGATCGCCTTCACATCCTCTTCCTGCCCGGCGCCGATCTCGAGCAGGACATGGCCGCCATCGGCGAGCCGCTCCCGCAGCGTCCCCGCGAAGATGCGGTAGGGATCGAGTCCGTCGCGGCCGCCGTCGAGCGCGAGCAGGGGATCGTGATCGCGCACCACGGCGTCGAGCGCCGCGATGTCGGCACTGGGGATATAGGGCGGGTTGGAGACAATCAGATCGAAGCGTCCGTCGAGGCCGTTCGTCCAGTTGGCTTCGCGGAACAGGGCGCGCCCGGCGACGCCATTCAGGGCGGCGTTGGTGCACGCGGTCTCGCAGGCCTCGCCCGACAGATCGATGCCGATGCCTGTCGCGGCGGGGCATTCGCTCAGGAGCGTGACCAGCAGGCAACCCGTCCCGGTGCCGAGATCGAGGATGCGCAGCGGGTCCTGCCGCCTCGCCCCGAGCCGGTCCAGAGCGGCGGCGACCAGCGTTTCGCTGTCGGGGCGCGGCTCCAGGGTCGCGGGAGACAGGCGGAAGGGCAGGCCCCAGAACTCGCGCTCGCCCAGAATGCGCCAGAACGGCTCGCCGGCGAGCCGGCGATCGACGGCCTCTTCCAGGGCGGCGGCCATCGCGGGTGTCCAGCGGGCCGGCGTCTCGCTGGCCCCGGTGACATGCTCGACCAGCCATCGCGCTTCGCGGGCCGCGTTGTCGATGCCCGCCTGCAGCAGGCGCCGCGCAGCGTGACGCCGCGCCTCCAATGACGAAGGCGCGGCGTCGACTGAGACCGGCGAGGCCGTCAGTTGCCCTGCATCTTCTCGTTGATGCAGAAGCGCATCTTGGTCCGGATCGAGGAGCGGCTCTCGCGCGAGCCGCGCATCTCGGACTGGCAGGCCCGGCGCGCCTGGGACTGGGTCATGGCCTTGTTCAACCGCGCCGGCTGACCGCTGGTGATGCTCTTCAGGCCGCGCTCCATCGAGCGCTCGATGCGCTCCGCCGTGCCCTGGGCCTGAACCGGCGCGACGAGCATGGTCGTCATCAGTCCCGCGATGGCCGCGCTCGAAAGAAACTTGATCATCGGAGGCTCCCCCCTGTTGCACTGTCGATGCAGCGACAACGCGGGAGGTCACGGGAGGTTTCATCGCCCCAGCCGAATCATCGGTCACGCGATGCCCTCGCTGGCCAGCAGGCGGGCCTGGTGCTCGGCGGTGAGGGCGTCGATCACCTCGTCCAGCACCAGCCCCTGCATCATCTCGTCCAGCTTGTAGAGCGTCAGGTTGATGCGGTGGTCGGTGATGCGCCCTTGCGGGAAATTGTAGGTGCGGATGCGCTCGGAGCGGTCGCCGGACCCGACCTGCGAGCGTCGGTCGGCGGAGCGCTCGGAATCGAGGCGGATGCGCTCCAGGTCGTAGAGCTTGGCGCGCAGCAGCTCATAGGCGCGCGCCTTGTTCTTGTGCTGGGAGCGCTCGTCCTGCACCACGACGACGACGCCGCTCGGCAGATGGGTCAGGCGCACCGCCGATTCGGTCTTGTTGACGTGCTGCCCGCCGGCGCCGCCGGCGCGCATCGTGTCGATGCGGATGTCGCTGTCGTTGAGGACGATGTCGACGTCTCCGGCGAGCGGCAGCATGGCCACGGTCGCCGCCGAGGTGTGGATGCGGCCGCTGGTCTCCGTATCCGGTACACGCTGGACGCGGTGCACGCCGGATTCGTATTTCAGCTTCGCATACACCCCCCGGCCCGAGATTTCGGCGATGACCTCCTTGAAGCCGCCGACCGTGCCCTCGCTCTCGGAGAGCAGATCGACGCTCCAGCCCTTCTGGGCGGCATAGCGCTGGTACATCCGGAACAGATCGCCCGCGAAGAGCGAGGCCTCGTCGCCGCCCGTCCCCGCCCGGATCTCGAGAATGACGCCGCGCTCGTCGGCGGCATCCTTGGGCAGCAGCGCGATCAGGATCTCGCGGGCGCGGGCGTCGATCTCGGTGCGGGCCGCGTCGCGCTCCTCATAGGCGAGGTCCCGGAATTCGGCATCGGTCGCGGGGTCCGCGATCAATCCCTCGGCCTCGGTCAGATTGGCCAGTGCCTGGCGCCAGGCGGCGATCGCCGCCACAACCGGATCGAGCTCGGAGAGTTCCTTGGCGAGCTCGACCGTGCGGACCGCGTCCGTGGCGGTGTTGATCTCGGCGGACGCCGCGCCGTGGCGGGCGACGATGGCGTCGAGGCGATCCTGCGGGAGCTGAAGCGACATGGGTGAACTCGAAACGACGATCGGAGGGCTCGGAGCACGCGGGACGACGGCCCGCTAGACCGGCACCTTGCATTCGGTGGCGAAGGCCGCGAGTTGCGGACGCAGACTGGCGGCACCGTCGCCGGAGGCCAGCATCCAGTCGACCCGTTCGGTCAGCCGGGCGACGTCAAGCGCGCGCAGCATCGCCTTGACCGGGCCGACCGAGGCCGCCGACATCGAGAAGGCGCGATAGCCGAGGCCGATCAGGGCCATCGTCTCGAGCGGCTTGCCCCCCATCTCGCCGCACACCGTGACGGGGCAGTTCGCCTCGGACGCCGCCTCGACGATGCTGCGCAGTGCGCGCAGGGCTCCGGCCCCGAGGGGGTCGAAGCGGTCGGCCACGCGCTTGTTCTCGCGGTCCGCCGCGAACAGGAACTGCATCAGATCATTCGTGCCGATCGACAGGAAATCGGCCTCGCGCACGATCTCCGGCAGCTCGAACAGGAGCGACGGCACCTCCACCATGACGCCGAGCTGCAGGCTCAGCGGCGGTACATGCCCCTGCTTGGCGAGCATCGCCTGCTCGCGCCGCACGATCGTGCGGGCGCGCTGGAACTCGTCGACCGTCGCGATCATCGGCAACATAATCTTCATGTCGCGGCCCGATCCGGCCCGCAGCAGGGCCCGGATCTGGGCGCGCAGCAGGCGCGGCTTGTCGAGGCCGATCCGGATCGCCCGCCACCCCAGCGCGGGGTTTTCCTCCTCGACGCGCTCCATGTAGGGCAGCACCTTGTCGCCGCCGATGTCGAGCGTGCGGAAGGTCACGGGGCGGCCCTGCGCGTGGTCGAGCACGGCGGTGTAGAGCGCCTGCTGTTCGCTCGTCGTCGGCATGTGCTCGGCGACCATGAACTGCAGCTCGGTGCGGAACAGGCCGATGCCGGCCGCCGCCGTCGCTTCCAGATTCGGCATGTCGACCAGCAGGCCGGCATTGATCTGGAGCACGATGGGCACGCCGTCGCGGGTGACGGCGGGCTGGCTCTTGAGCTTGCGGTACTGCTCCTGCTTGCGGGCCCGCAGCCGCGCCTTGTCCTTGTAGGCGTTCTCGACGTCGGGCTGGGGCCGGATCTGGACCTCGCCGGCCTGGCCGTCGACGATGACCGCGTCGCCGGACTGGATCAGCGCGGTGGCGTTGACGATCTCGCCCACCGCGGGAATGCCGAGCGCGCGGGCGACGATGGCGATATGGCTGGTCGGGCCGCCCTCTTCGAGAACGAGCCCGCGCAGATGGGAACGATCGTAATCGAGCAGCGCGGCCGGGCCCATGGAGCGCGCGATCCGTCTGGCGCAGCATCTTGGCGCGGGTGTCGGACTGGACGCGCTCGACCGCCGCCTCGGCGGTCAGCCCGGTCAGCACGACCTCGCGCATGCGGCGCAGCCAGCCCTGGTCATGGGCGAACATGCGGAAGGTCTCGAGGACGTCGCGGTGCTCGCCGATATGGGCGACATCGCCGCGCTCGATCAGTTCGTCGATCGAGGCACGCATCTGCGCGATGGCATCCTCCAGCCGCTTGACCTCGGCGGCCGGGTTCTCGGCGATGAGATTGGTGATCGCGACGCGCGGCTCGTGCAGCACGGCATGGCCGAGGCCGACGCCGTCGGCGAGCGAGACGCCGACGCCGTGGATCGGACGATCGAGGCCGATCGAGGCGCCCGGCCGCGCCAGGGATTTCAAGCCTCCGGCCGCGATCATCTCCGCCATGATCATGGCGGTGGTCTGCAGCGACTCGATCTCCTCATCGCTGTAGAGGCGCGAGGCGCGGTTCTGGATGACGAGCACGCCCATCACCGCGCCGCCGCGCAGGATCGGCACGCCGAGGAAGGAGCGATAGACCTCTTCGCCCGTCTCGGGCCGGTAGGAGAAGGCGGGGTGGTTCTGCGCGTCCGACAGCGCGAGCGGCTCGGCTTCGCGGGCGATGAGGCCGACGAGGCCCTCGCCGGCACGCATGGTGGTGAGATGGACCGCCTCGCGGTTCAGGCCTTCGGTGGCGTAGAGCTCGAGAGAACCGTCTTCACGCAGCACATAGACGGAGCAGACTTCGGCAACGAGATTGCCGGCGATCAGGACGACGAGCCGGTCGAGCCGCTCCTGCGGGCTGATCAAGGCCGCCATCACCTCACGAAGGCGGCGCAGCAGAACGCCCGATCCTCCGAGAGCACCTCGCATTGATCTATCGTCCTCCGCCTGCCTGGCCGTCACGGCCGCTATGCATCGCAGACCTGACACCTGTCATGGCCGAGTCGCAAGCTCTCCTGCCTTGCCGGCGTTCTAGCCACCGCGTGCGGGGTTCGGCAAGGGCCGGGGCAGCCGTCTCAGCCGGACGGTGACGCGGGCCGCCGGGAAGCGGGTGCCCGCGTGGCCTTCGCCAGGTTGCGGCTGGCTCGCCCCTGGCCGGGCTTTGGGGCGTCATCGAGAGCGCCGGCCTTGCGCCGCGTCGGCTTCGGCCGGCCGCCTTTCGCAGCCGTCGGCGTGGCGGGGCGCAATGTCACGACGGTGTTGGCCTCGGTCCGCGGCGACGGGACGTCGGACGGCGTGACCTCGATACCCGACAGCGCGTCGAGATAGCGCTGCGTCCACCAGCCGACATCGGTCGCCTCGATCGTCGCATAGAGGCGCTCGAAGCGTCGGATCCGTTCCGATTTCGGCATGGCGAGCCCGGTGCGGATGGCCTCGGCGACCTCATGCAGGTCGTAAGGGTTGACGATCAACGCCTCGCCCATCTGGTGGGCGGCGCCGGCGAAGCGCGACAGCACCAGAACGCCGGGATCGGCCGGGTCCTGCGCCGCGATGTACTCCTTCGCGACGAGGTTCATCCCGTCCCGCATCGGCGTCACGAGCCCGACCTGGGCGCGGCGGTAGAAGCCGGCCAGAGCGTTGCGCGAATAGGCCTTCTTGACGACGCGGATCGGCGTCCAGTCGAACTCGCCCAGCGCCGCGTTGAGGCGCCCCGCCACCTCGTCGGACTGCCGGTCGAGCTCGGCATATTCGGGCACGTCCGAGCGCGAGGGCGGCGCGATCTGGAGCAGGCCGACGCGGCCCCACTGGTCGGGATGGCTCCGCAGGAAGTGACCGAAGGCCTCCAGCCTCTGGACGATACCCTTCGAGTAATCGAGGCGGTCGACCCCGATCACCAGCTTTCGCTCGCCCAGCGACTGGCGGGTCGCCTTCAGTGGCGTCGTTGCGGACCGGACCGAGGCCGCCGCGAGCTTGCGGAAGGCCTCGACGTCAATGCCGATCGGGAAGGGCTGGATGATCGTCTCGCGCCGCCCGACCCGAACCTTGCGCCCATCGCTGCGGGCGCCGCTCATCGCCGAGAGGCAGCCGATCAGGTTCGAGACGTCGGTCGCCGTCTGCAGGCCGACGAGATCGTAGGCCATGATCGTGCTCGCGAGCGTGGCGGCGAAGGGTAGCGCCCCGAACATCTCGGCCGGCGGCCAGGGGATGTGGTGGAAATAGCCGATGCGGTTGGTCACGCCGCGACGGCGGAGTTCGGCCGCCAGCGGGATCAGGTGGTAATCGTGGATCCAGATGATGTCGTCTGGCTTCAGCAACCCCATCAGCGCCTTGGCGAAGCGGCGGTTGACCGCCAGATAGCCGGCATAATCGACCCGCGAGAACTCGGTGAGCCCGAGCCGGTAATGCATCAGCGGCCAGAGCGCGCGGTTGGAGAAGCCGAGATAATAGGATTGGCGCTCGGCCTCGGTGAGACCGGTAACGGCATAGGTGACATTGCCGCGCGCGGCGATGCGCGGCGGCGCGTTGACCTCCGCCACCTCGCCACTCCAGCCGAACCAGAGGCCGCCCCGTTTCTCCAGCGCCTCGCGGAGCACCACCGCCAACCCGCCCGCAGCCGCCTTTTCGTTCCGCTCGGGAATGGTGACGCGGTTCGAAACGACGACGAGGCGCATGGCCGCACAACCCTCCTTTATCGCGGCCCGGCTGCCGCAGCCGCCCGAAATTCAACAGGGCGGCAGGAACAGAACGCCCGGCGGGGCGTATTGTTTCCGCAGGCCGGCAGCCGCTCACCCGGCGGCGGGGAACGCATGGCGGCGCCACCGTGCCGCCATGCCAGGATCGAGGCGGGGAGAGAGGCCATTCACCCGAAGCAGAACCAGGATTCGCCCCGGACTGTCCCGATGACCCTGACGCATCCCGAACCGGCGAACGGCGCCCCCCTGTCGGATGACCGGCGCGCGATCGCGCTGTTTCTCGATTTCGACGGCACGCTGGTGGAGATCGCCCCCTCGCCCGCCGATGTGCGCCTCGACCGGCGCGTTCCGGCGGCGCTGGAGGCCCTGCGCGGGAGCCTGTCGGGCGCGCTCGCCCTCGTCTCGGGACGGCCGGTCTCGTTCATAGACGGCCTGCTCGATCCCTACCGGTTCGATGTGGCCGCGCTGCATGGGGCGGAGATCCGGCTCGGCGGTCGGATTCACAGCCACACGGAAGCATCGGCGCCGATGCGGGACGCGCTGCGCGATCTGGTGCGCTTCGCCAACAGCCATGTCGGCATCATCGTCGAGAACAAGGACATCTCGATCGCCCTGCACTGGCGCCTGGCGCCGCAGCTCAAGGACGAGGCGCTCGCCCTGATGCGCGCCTTAGCCGAGCGCCTGGGCCCCACGGTCCGACTCCAGGAGGGCAAGGCGGTCGCCGAGCTGGTTCCGGCTTCGGCCAGCAAAGGCGCGGCCATCGCGCAGCTCATGCAGGAGCCCCCCTATGCCGGCCGGCTGCCGGTCTTCATCGGCGACGACATCACCGACGAGCACGGCTTCGAGGCGGTCAACGCGCTCGGAGGACTGTCGATCCGCATAGGCGACGGCGAGACGCGGGCCAGGCTGCGGATCGCCTCTCCCACGGCGCTGCGTGCGATCCTGCTCGACGCCGCCGATCGCGGCAGCCTGACGGCTTCACATTTCCACCAGGGATGACCCCATGACTGTTTCGACGATGCCTGCGGGGCCGCATTCGGCCTCGCTCGACCTCGGCGTGATCGGCAACTGCTCGATCGCGGCGCTCATCGACCGACGCGCCCGGATCGTCTGGGGTTGCTTCCCGCGCTTCGACCGCGACCCGGTCTTCTGCGCGCTGATCGACAACCAGCCCGGCGACGGTGATGCGATGGCGCGCAAGGGCGTCTTCGCGATCGAACTCGTCGGCATGACGCGCTGCGAGCAGTCTTACCTCGACAACACCGCGATCCTGTCCTCGGTGCTGTCCGACGATCACGGCAACGCCATCGAGATCCTCGACTTCGCGCCGCGTTTCGTCCGCTTCGAGCGCTTTTTCCGGCCGCCACAGTTGGTGCGCCGGGTGCGCCGGATCTCGGGCCGCCCGCGCATCCGCACGGTCGTCAAGCCCTGCCTCGGATTGGGCGAGGAGCCCGCCGAGATCACGCGCGGCTCCAACCATGTCCGTTTCGTCGGCGCCGACCAGACCATCCGCCTGACCACGGACGCGCCGATCTCCTATGTCATCGATGGCGTGGCCTTCGCGGTCGACCGGCCATTCTCGTTCTTCATCGGCTCCGACGAGGCGCTGCGGGCCGAGATCGAGCAAACCTCGCGCGAGTTTCTCGACAAGACCACCGCCTACTGGCGCGACTGGGTGCGCTCGCTGTCCTTGCCCTTCGAGTACCAGCGCGAGGTCATCCGGGCCGCGATCACGCTCAAGATGTGCGCCTTCGAGGAGACCGGCGCCATTGTCGCCGCTCTGACGACGTCGATCCCCGAGGCGCCGGGCACGCAGCGCAACTGGGATTACCGCTTCTGCTGGCTGCGCGACGCCTACTTCGTCGTCCACGCCCTGAACCGGCTCGGCACGACCCGGACGATGGAGGATTATCTCGGCTTCATCACCAACATCGTCGACAGCTTCACCGAAAGCGGCGCCGAGCATCTGCCGCCGCTCTACCCGATCACGCGGGGCGGCAGGCTCGACGAGTTCGAGGCCGGCAACCTCTCAGGCTATCGTGGCCACCAGCCGGTGCGTTTCGGCAACGGGGCGGCGATCCAGGTCCAGAACGACGGCTATGGCGCCGTCGTGCTCGCGGCGACGCATGCCTTCTTCGACCAGCGCCTCATCAAGCCCGGCAAGGAGGCGCTGTTCGGCCAGCTCGAACGCATGGGCGAACTGGCGATCGCCTCTTTCGACAAGCCCGACGCCGGCCCCTGGGAGCTGCGCGAGAAGGAGGCGGTGCATTCCTTCTCCAGCGTGATGTGCTGGGCGGCGTGCGATCGTCTCGCCCGCATCGCCGGCACGCTCGGCCGCGGCGACCGCAGGGATTACTGGAAGGGCGAGGCCAAGCGGCTCAAGGCCGTCATCCTCGAACGCATCTGGAACGAGGACGAGGGCCATCTGGTCTCGACCTTCGGCGGGACCGAACTCGACGCCACACTCCTGCTATTTTCCGAACTCGGCTTCCTGAAGCCCGACGATCCGCGCTTCGTCGCCACCGTCGAGGCGATCGGCCGCGACCTGACGCGCGGCGACCTGCTGCTGCGCTACGCGACGCAGGACGATTTCGGCTTCATGCACACCGGCTTCCTGATCTGCGCGTTCTGGTATGTCGATGCGCTGCATGCCATCGGCAAGACCGAGGAAGCCAAGGCGCTGTTTGGCCGAATCCTGAAGCGACGCAACAGCTTTGGCCTGCTGTCGGAGGATGCCGATCTGGAGACCGGCGAACTCTGGGGGAACTTTCCCCAGACCTATTCCCATGTCGGCCTGATCAACTCGGCGATGCGGCTGAGCCGCAACTGGGAAGAGGCTTTCTGACGACCGTCAGCCCACAGTCCACCGCCGTCATGCTCGGGCTTGTCCCGCGCATCCACGTCTCGAACTCGGCGCTCGACCAGCGAAGACGTGGATGGTCGCCACAAGGGCGACCATGACGAAGAGGAGGCGCCCGACCGGCCTCACTCCATAAGCTTCGCCGCGCGCATCGCCGACAGCGCCAGAACCTGCGCGGCCGGGACGATGCTCTCGACCTCGAGGAACTCGTCGGGCGTATGCGCCATGCCGCCGATGGGGCCGACGCTGCAGAGCGTCGGGCAGCCCTGCGCTGCGGTGAAGCCGGAATCGGCGCAGCCGCCGGTGAACTCGGCGATGGTCGCGATGCCGAGGCCGGCCGACGCCGCACGATAGGTCTCGAACAGCTTCTGCGACTCCGATGTTCCTTCCAGCGGCAGGAACTCGCCCTTGATCGAAAGCGCGGCGCCGGTGCCCGGGACGATCGGCGTCTCGACGATGCTGCGGATGGCCTCCACCAGCGCGCTGCGCTGGGCGGCCGTGACATAGCGCAGGTCGATCTCGCACCAGGCATGCGGCGCGACCGTGTTGACCGTCTGGCCACCGCCGATCAGCCCGACATTGACCGTAATGCCCTTCTCCAGATCGGTGAGGCCCTGGAGCTTGGGAATCTTGTGGCCGAGATCGACGATGGCCGAGGCGCCCTTCTCGTAATTCGCGCCGGAATGGGCGGGCTTGCCGGTGAATTCGGCGCGCATGAAGACGCCGCCCTTGCGGCCGCTGGTGACCGACTGGCGCCGGTCGCGGGTGAAATCGCTGCCGGCCGGCAGGCGGCTGGGCTCGGCATTGAAGACGCAGCGCGCTTCGCGCGCCGCCGCCTCGATGACCGGCCGTGACGAAGGCGAGCCGATCTCCTCGTCGCTCGTCGTCAGCATCGTCAACGGGGCGGACAGCCCGCCGCATTCCGCGAAAGCTGCCGCGACGAAGGCCTCGATGACGAGGCCCGCCTTCATGTCCGCCACGCCCGGCCCATAGGCCCGGCCATCCTTGATCGTGAACGGCCGGCGCGTCGGCTCGCCCTTGGGGAAGACGGTGTCGCGATGGCCGAGCAGCAGCACCGGGCGCTGGTCATTGGCGGTGGGGTTGGGCAGGCGCGCCTTCACCGCATCGCCATAGCGGCCATCGGGAATGATCTCGACCTCGAGCCCGTTGCGCTCATGGAAACGGGCGAGCACCTGCCCGGCGCGATCGACGCCCTCCTTGTCGTAGGAGCC
>NCCO01000161.1:7230-16594 GCA_002279705.1 Allobosea sp. 12-68-7 | reverse complement strand
GTATAATTTCTATACTATATCGACCCATGCCATTCGAGTTCGACCCTCTCAAAAGCGCGGCCAACTTGGCCAAGCACGGGATCGATTTCCAACAGGCGCAGGCTCTTTGGGAGGATGCGCGTCTGCTGGAAGCGCCTGCCCGGACCGAGGGCGAACCGCGCTTCATGGCAGTGGGACTGATCGGCCAAAAGCACTGGTCCGCGATTTATGTCTGTCGCGGCGATCGGGTGCGGATCATCTCGGTGCGGCGCGCTCGAAGTGAGGAGATCGAATACTATGAAAACGGGTGATTTCGATCAGGCTTTCGATGACGGGCAGTCTGTTGAGGACGAAATCGACTGGGCCAAGGCGCGGCGTCCCAACATCGAGACGAAGCGCGTGAACGTCGATTTTCCGAGTTGGGTCGTCCAAGGCCTGGACCGTCACGCGCAGCATCTCGGCGTGACCCGGCAGTCGCTGATCAAGCTCTGGATTGCGGAGCGACTGGGCGACAAGGTGTCCAATTGAGCCGCGCTTAGCCCACAGCCGCTCGCATCCATGGTTGGGCAGTGCTGCGGGCGCATCGGTCAGGCGCACGCCTCCACGACGACAGCACCCGTCCGGCGCGTTTCGCCCTACCCCTCGTAGCTCGTCTTCAGCCCCGCCCGCTCGGCGTGGCGCTCCTGCGCCAGCTCGACCAACCGGGTCAGAAGCGCCGGATAGGGCATGCCCGAGGCTTCCATCATCTTCGGATACATGCTGATCGCGGTGAAACCCGGCAGCGTGTTGATCTCGTTGAAGTAGAAGGCCCCGCTCCGGCGGTCGAGGAAGAAGTCGACGCGCGCCAGCCCGCTGCAGTCGAGCGCAACGAAGGCGTCGATCGCCAGTTGCCGCACACGCGCCATTTGCGCGTCGTCGAGCCTGGCCGGCAGGTCGACGCTGGCGCCGTCCTGGTCGATGTATTTCGCCTCGTAGGAGTAGAACTCATGCTGCGGGCCGGCATTGAGTTCGCTGGCGACGCTCGCCACCGGCGGCTCGCCGTCGAGGACGGCCACCTCGATCTCGCGGGCGTCGATGCCCTGCTCGATCAGCACCTTGAGATCGTATTGGAAGGCGTCCGCCAGCGCGGCGTCGAGATCCTCCCAGCGCTTCACTTTGTGCACGCCAACGCTGGAGCCCATATTGCAGGGCTTGACGAAGACCGGCAGCGTCAGCCCGGCGCGGGCGGCTTTCGTGGCGGCGGCAGGGTCCCGGCGATAATCCCGCCGCGCGACCGCGAAATAGGGCGCGACGGGAAGGCCCGCCAGCGCGGCCAGCCGCTTGGCGATGTCCTTGTGCATCGAGACGGCCGAGCCGAGCACGCCCGAGCCGACATAAGCCGCCCCCGCGAGTTCGAGCAGCCCCTGCAGCGAGCCGTCCTCGCAGAGCGGTCCATGGATCACCGGGAAGACGACGTCGACGGCTGCGATCGCCGGGGCGCCGCTGTCGGCGGGCAGGATCGCGGTGCGCCCATCCGCCTGCGGTTCGAGGCGGATCGCCGGCGAGTCGGCGGGAATCGGCAGGCTCTCGGTGTTGGCGGCTTCGATCCGGCGCAGATCATGGCACTGCCAGCGGCCGTCCTTGTCGATGCTCACCGGCACCGGCTCGAAGCGCTCGCGGTCGAGATAGCGCAGCACGGACGCCGCCGATTTCAGCGAGACCTCGTGTTCGCCCGATTTTCCGCCGTAGAGCACCGCGACGCGCGTTTTCCGGTTCATGATCGAAACGTCCGAGAGGTGGGAGAAAGCGGGGAGCGCGGGGACAGGGCGATAAGGGGTGTCGACGACAGCTGTGGCACGATTCGGGCGGCGTTCAGGCGGCGCGCGTCTCCGGTTCCGGCAGGGCCGCGAGCGTGTCCATGACGCGCACCGGCGGCAGGGTGACCGTCACCTCCGTGCCGGCGCGCGGCTTGGATTTGAGGTTGAAGCCGCCGCCATGCAGGTCGATCAGCCCCTTGACGATCGGCAGGCCCAGCCCCGAACCCTGCTCGGCCGTCTTGATGGCCAGCGAGCCGCGCCCGAAGGTCTGCAGCACGATCGGGATCTCGTCCTCGGGGATGCCCGGGCCGGTATCGGTGATCGAGACATATTGCCCGCCATTGGCGGTCCAGCCGACCTTGACGGTGATCTCGCCGCCCGGCGGGGTGAACTTGATCGCGTTCGAGAGGATGTTGAGGACGACCTGGCGGATCGCGCGCTCGTCGGCCCAGACCTTCGGCAGATCGGGCTCGAACGCCTCGCGGATCGTCTGGCTCTTCGCCTTGGCGCGCAGGTTGAGCATGTGCCGGCAGTCCTCGGCGATGTCGGCGAGCGAGAGCGCCTCCTCGTTCAGTTCGTACTTGCCCGACTCGATCCGCGACAGATCGAGAATCTCGTTGATCAGTTCGAGCAGATGCTGGCCGGAGCTGTGAATATCGGCCGAGTATTCCTTGTAGGCCGCATTGGCATGGGCGCCGAAGACCTCGTTCTTCATCACCTCTGAGAAGCCCAGGATGGCGTTGAGTGGGGTGCGCAGCTCATGGCTCATCGTCGCCAGGAAGCGCGACTTGGCGAGATTGGCTTCCTCCGCTTTCCGCCGGGCCTCGTCGGAATTGGCGTTGGCCGTTTCCAGCTCCGCGATCAGCGCGTCCTTTTCGGCGCGGAAGGCGATGGTCGAGACCGAGCTGACATAGAGGCGGTTGGCGAGGAAGACGAAGAACAGTTGCGCCGCCGCGGCCATCACCGCGGTGGTCAGGCTGTCCATGTCGGTGCGGCCCCAGAAATAGGCGGCGATGCCGATCATGATCGGCACGATTCCGGCATAGACCGCCATGGGGATCGAGGCGGCGAGCATCACCGTCAGCGCGCTGACGATCAGCAGCGTCGTCGTGACGAAGACCTTGGCGCCGGGCCCATCGACCTGCGCGAAGACGAACAGCATCATCGCCCAGCTGATGCCGTGGAAGCCCTCCGCCAGCGCGAAGGCGCGGCGCCAGGGCCGGATCGAGATCTCGCCCGCGGCCTGCGCCAGAAAGCGCCGGCTGAGAACGACGATGACCATCGTGGCCAGCAGCACGGTGCCGACCCAGGGCGTGACCCGCTCGATGGGCACCCAGAGGCAGGCGGCGGCGGCCACGGCCAGCGCCAGAATCAGCGTTCCGACCGAGCCGTTCATCCGGTACTCGGCGAAAACCCGCAGCAACTCGTTGTCGAAGGCGCGCTCGAGGCCGGTCGAGGACGTCAGCCGCTCGCGCACCGACTTGACCTCGCGGGTGACGAGCTTGCGGCGTGCGAGGGCCGTCGGGTCCGGCCCGCGCCCGCGCTGCACCTGTTCGGCTGTCACTTCGGCCATGATCGGGCGACGCGCTGTCCTCTTCCCGCGCGCGGGCTGCGCGACGGGCCTGCCATCATGGTCGGCAAATCGTTAAGCTCTTCCTGATGACGCGCTTCGGATTCACCCGGTGGAAGAACGGACCCCTCGGCTGGCGGCGCGTCGGGCGTCCCGTCGACATCGTCGTGGCGCTGGGGATCATCGGGCTCCTGGCGATCGCCGGGGCGGTTCTGCAGTATCGTCTCGGGCCGGCTCGCACGCTGGTCGGCATGGCCCGCGCCATCGACGGCGATTCCCTGCGCCTGCTGGGCGAGGAACTGCGGCTCGAGGGCCTCGACGCGCCCGAACTGCGCCAGCGCTGCCTCGACGCGGGCGGGCACGAGGTCGATTGCGGGCGGGTCTCGCGTCGCGCGCTGGAGGCGCTGCTGGCGCGCGGGCTCGTCACCTGCGAGATCGGCAAGATCGACCGCTATGGCCGCGGTCTCGCCCGCTGCCGGCAGGGCGAGACCGACATCAACGCCATGCTGGTGCGGGAGGGGCACGCGGTCGCCTATGGCGGCTACCGCGCCGAGGAAGAGCAGGCGAGGGCCGCCGGCCGCGGCATCTGGGCGCTCCGGTTCGAACGGCCGGAGACCTGGCGGCGCAGCCACGCCCGCTGAGGCGCAGCGCCGATGCCACACAAACATCACGAAACACCTTGAAAGGATTGACCATCCGCCTCGCGGCATGGTCGGGTCGCGGGCGATGGGGAGAGGATCTCGATGAAGCTCTATGACGGTGGGCGGGCGCCCAATCCGCGGCGGGTGCGGATTTTCTTCGCCGAGAAGGGCGTGCCGCTGCCCGAACGGGTCCCGGTCGACATCGCCAAGCGGGAGCACAAGAGCGAGGCCTTCACCCGGCTCAATCCCTCCCAGCGCCTGCCCGTGCTGGTGCTGGACGACGGCACGGCCCTGGCCGAAACCATCGCCATCTGCCGCTATATCGAGAGCCTTCACCCGCAGCCGCCGCTCTTCGGCCGCGATGCCCGCGAGCAGGCCCTCGTCGAGATGTGGAACCGTCGCATCGAGCTCGGCCTGTTTTCCGCGGTGGCCGCGGTGTTTCGCCATTCGCACCCCTCGATGGCCGAGCTCGAGACGCAGGTGCCGGAATGGGCCGAGGCCAATCGCGAGTCGCGGGCAGCCGCTTTCTCTGCGGCGAGGACCTGACCGTGGCCGACATCACGGCCGGCATCGCGATCGACTTCATGAAGCCCTCCCGCATTCCGCTGCCGGAGGATTTCGTCCAGATCCGGCGCTGGCATGCCGAACTGTCGGCGCGGCCGAGCTGGAAGGCCTGATGCGCGCCGCACTCCTCCTGCTCGGGGTCCTGGTCGCGCTGCCGCTGCCCGCCGCGGCGGTGGAGCGTCTCGACGCAGGGGCGATCCGCCGGGCCTTCGAGGGCAATACCGTCAGCGGCCGCTACACCAATGGTGGCTTCTTCACCGAGTTCCACGACCCCGATGGCCGGGCGCTGGGCCATAATGGCTGGCAGCCCAACCGCGACGCCTGCTGGACGACGCGCGCCGATCAGGTCTGCTACTATTATGGCCCGCAGACGGATCGCACGGTGCATTGCTTCACGGTCGAGCTGAACCGCGATCTCTACATCCTGCGCAATGCCGGAAACGGCCAGATCAATGCGCTCGCCTCCGTCGAGCTCGGCAATCCCCGCAAGCACGGCGATCATGGCGAGCCCTGGTATTGCGACGGCCTCATATCCAAGGCGCCCGCAATCCCGATGACGCGGCGGCGTCTGGCGGCGCGCTGATGCGGCTGCGGACCGCGGGAGCTGCCCTCGTCGCGATATTGGCGGCCCCAGGCCATGCCGGCGCTGCCGAGCGGCTCGACGGCGAGGCGATCCGGCGGGCTTTCGAGGGCAACACCGTCGCCGGGCGCTATGCCGGGACCAATCGTCCCTTCAGCGAGCATCACCACGCCGATGGCCGCGCCACCGGCCACAACCGCGGCGTTCCCAAGGACGACCACGGCAGAGGCGGTCTGCTACTATTATGGCCCGCAGGAGAGGCGCCGGACCTACTGCTTTACAGTCGAGCGCAGCGCGGCCCTCTATGTCCTGCGCAGTCGCCCGAGCGGCCAGATCAACGCCATGGCGACGGTCGAGGCCGGCGATCCGGAAGGCTGGAGCCGGGCGCCGGCGAATTGGGCCTGCGACGGGCTTTTGTCGCGGGCGCCGGGCCGCTCGCAGTGGGCCCGGCGATGACTGGGAGCGATGGTCTGGAGGCGCTGCTGGTCGAGCTGAGGGCCTGCCGCATCTGCCGCGATGCGCCGTCCCGCGGGCGGCCGCTGCCGCACGAGCCGCGTCCGGTCATCCAGGTCTCGGCCACGGCGCGGCTTTGCATCGCCGGACAGGCGCCCGGCACGCGGGTGCATGCCAGCGGCCAGCCCTTCACCGACCCGTCGGGCGTGCGCCTGCGCGGCTGGCTCGGCCTCGACGAGGGCCGCTTCTACGATGCCGCGAAGGTCGCCATCGTGCCGATGGGGCACTGCTTTCCGGGGCTGGACGCCAAGGGCGGCGATCTGCCGCCGCGGTCCGAATGCGCACCGGTCTGGAGAGCACGCGTTTTCGCGGAGCTGCCGGCGGTGGAACTCGTTCTCGCCATCGGGCGCTATGCGCAGCTCTGGCATCTGCGCGAGGCGGCGGCGGGCACCCTGTCGGAGACGATGGCGGACTGGCGCGCGATCTGGGCCCGTCCGGAGCGACCGCGCATCCTGCCGCTGCCGCATCCGTCCTGGCGCAACAACGCCTGGCTCGGGCGCCATCCCTGGTTTGAGGCCGAACTCGTGCCGGTGCTGCGCCAGGAGGTGGCGCGCCTGGTCGGTTGAGCCGCCGCCGCGCGCTCAGCGGTAGATATAGGAGCCCGAATCGAGCCCGCGGTCGACCTGTCCGCGCATCCGGACGACGGTACGGACCTCTCCGATGCTGGAGGGGGCGCGGCCTTCGAGCTGGACCAGCGCGCCGGTCGAGGTCCCATAGCCGCTGCGCGAACTCTTGCCGACGTCGACGCGGACCGAACCGCCGGCCCGCACGCAGAAGGAGGAGCCGTCCACCCTGACGAAGCCCGGCCCGTATTCGGGACAGGGCCGCATCAGCCGCGCATCGGCGCGAGCAGGAATGGCGCGCTCCTTGACGGCTCCGCGACCCGGGATCGGTTCCCCGATCGACTGGGCCTGCGCGCCGGTCGCGACGAACAGAAGGGCGAAGGTGGAGCTGGCGAGACGCAGCATGGAGCGGCGTTCAAGACGGGAGATTGACCGTGAAAATCACCACTGGTTTTGTTGGGCGCGAGCAAGCGCTCACTGAACTATTCGCGACGACCTTCACCACCTCTGAGGGACCCGATGAAGGCGCGCTGATTGCCGACTTGGTTCGCGACCTACTCGCGGAAACACCAACAAAGGACATCCGCGTATTCTGCGCCGAGGATGAAGGCCTTGTCATTGGTGCGGCAATCTTTACCCGGCTGACCTACTCGCACGACCCGCATGTCGTCTTCATGTTATCACCGATGGCGGTCGCGCCTGCGCGTCAGCGGCAAGGCATGGGGAAGGCCTTGCTCGCCCACGCGCTAGAGGCGCTGCGCGCCGATGGCATCCAGATTGCCATCACCTACGGCGACCCGAACTATTACGGACGAGTCGGATTCGTGCCGATCACAGAAAATCAGGCTCGCGCGCCCTTGCCACTCAGCTTACCTCATGGGTGGTTAGGACAGTCTCTGACGGAAGATGAGATGCCGATCCTCCAAGGGCCATCAACCTGCGTATCCGCATTGAATCGGAGCGGCGTGTGGTGAAGCGCACGTCAGATGGGTGACCGGCGCCTGCCCCCCGGGCGGTCACAGCGAACGTCCCCAAGGTCGAGTGCGGTCACACAAACACCATCGGGGCAGGGCCCGAGGCGTCAGAGTCAGACGACTGAGACAGGGCCGCCGAACCGAAAACCCCGGCCTCGCGGCCGGGGTGTGGGGATAGTTGGGCCGCGATGCGGCCGGTCGCTCCTTGTCAGAGCTGATTGGCCGCGCGCGCGCGGATCATGAAATTGTCGAAGGTGTATTCGGCGATCTGGAACCAGAGATATTCATCGTTCCGGAAGGCCGCCATCGCGTCATAGACCTTCTTGAAGTCCGGGTTCTTGGCCGAGGTTTCGGCATAGACCTCCTTCGACGCCTTCAGGCAGGCCTCGAGGATCTCCTGCGAGAACGGCCGCAGCTGCGCACCGGCGCCGACGAGGCGCTTCAGGGCGGCGGGGTTGCGGGCGTCGTACTTCGCCAGCATGTCGAGATTGGCGAGACCCGCGGCCGTGGTCAGCACGGACTTGTAGAGCTTCGGCAGCGCCTCCCACTTCGCGGTGTTCAGGAAGAAGTGCAGCGAGGCACCGCCCTCCCACCAGCCGGGATAATAGTAGAACGGTGCGACCTTGTTGAAGCCGAGCTTCTCGTCATCGGCGGGGCCGACCCATTCCGCCGCGTCGATGGTGCCCTTTTCCAGCGCCGGATAGATGTCGCCGCCCGCGATCTGCTGCGGCACGACGCCGAGCTTGGACAAAACCTGCCCGGCGAAGCCGCCAATGCGCATCTTGACGCCCTGCAGGTCGGCGACGGTCTTGATCTCCTTGCGGAACCAGCCGCCCATCTGGCAGCCGGTGTTGCCGCCGGGCAGCGCGTAGATGTTGTGCTTCTTGTAGAACTCGTTGAGCAGTTCGCTGCCGCCGCCATGATAGAACCAGGCGTTCTGCTGGCGGGCGTTCAGGCCGAACGGAACCGCCGTGCCGAAGGCGAAGGTCGGATCCTTGCCGACATAGTAATAGGACGCGGTGTGGCACATCTCGACGGTGCCGTTGGTCACGGCATCGGCGGCCTGCAGGCCCGGAACGATTTCGCCCGCGGCGAAGACCTGGATCTGGAACTTGCCGTCGGTGGCTTCCGACACGGCCTTCGACAACACCTCGGACGCACCGTAGATCGTGTCGAGCGACTTGGGGAAGGACGAGGTCACCCGCCACCGGACCTCCGGCATAGCCTGCGCGATGGCGGGACTCGCGATCGCGCCGGCGGCGGCACCGGCCCCGGCAACCTTCAGAAAGTGACGACGCTTCATACTGATTCTCCTCCCTGGAGCGCTTTTCGTGCGCCTGATGGCCAGGTCATCACGATCACGTCAGGAAAACAGGTCTGTGCGCCAACGCAAGCAAAAAATGCATGCATCACATGCGCTCAGAGCATGTTTTCCGTTGCGGAAGAGTTTTGTCCCTCAGCCGGCGCAGATCACGGCGCGGTGCCGCGGTCACTGCGGCCCACAATGCAGAAAGCCCGGCCGAAGCCGGGCTCTCGAGCGGCGGTGCGGGCGAGGACGCGAAACCGCGTCCCCGAGCGCCATCAGCGGGCGCGCGAGCGCACCTGGAAGACGTCGAAGCTGAGTTCCGCCACCTGCCACCAGAGATACTGGTCGTTCCGGAAGGCGGCCATGGACTCGATCGCCTTCTTGAACTCGGGGTTCTTGGCCGCGATCTCGCTGTAGAGCTCGTTCGAGGCCTTGAGGCAGGCCTCGAGGATCTCCTGCGAGAACGGCCGCAGCTGCGTGCCGGCGCCGACGAGGCGCTTCAGCGCCGCCGGGTTCTGCATGTCGTAGCGGGCCGGCATCTGGGTGTTGGCATAGGTGCAGGCGGCGGTCAGTGCGGCCTGGTAGGCCTTGGGCAGGGCGTTCCACTTCTCCAGATTGACGAAGGCGTGAACCGTGGGACCACCCTCCCAGAAACCCGGATAGTAGTAGAACGGCGCGACCTTGGAGAAGCCGAGCTTCTCGTCGTCATAGGGGCCGACCCACTCGGCGCCGTCGATGGTGCCCTTCTCGAGCGCCGGGTAGATGTCGCCGCCGCCGATCTGCTGCGGCACGACGCCGAGCTTGGCGAGCACCTGGCCGGCGATGCCGCCGATGCGCATCTTCAGGCCCTGAAGGTCGGCCGGCGTCTTGATCTCCTT
>NCCO01000161.1:0-7221 GCA_002279705.1 Allobosea sp. 12-68-7 | reverse complement strand
TTGGGCAGGCCGTGGATGTTGAACTTCTTGTAGAATTCGTTGAACAGGTCGTTGCCGCCGCCCTGGAACAGCCAGGCGTTCTGGCCGCGCGCATTCAGGCCGAACGGCACCGAGGACGCCACCGCGAAGGTCGGGTCCTTGCCGACATAGTAATAGGACACGGTGTGGCACATCTCGACGGTGCCGTTGGTCACGGCGTCGGCCGCCTGCAGCGCCGGGACGATTTCACCCGCCGCGAAGACCTGGATCTGGAACTTCCCGTCGGTCAGCTCGGAGACCATCTTGGCCATGACCTCGGCGCCGGCATAGATGGTGTCGAGCGACTTCGGGAAGGAGGACGCCAGACGCCACTTCACCTCGGGGTTCGCCTGGGCGACGGCGGGGGAGGCGATCGCCGCGGCGGCGGCGCCGGCGGTGGCGGTCTGGATAAACTGACGGCGCTTCATCTCGGGACATCTCCTCGATTGTGACTCGGTGGGCCGAGTATCGTGATGGGTGGGACGCGGTTCAGCCGCCGTCGCCAAGCATTGAGACTTGCTCGGCTTTCTAGAGGAAGGCGTCGGACTTCGCGAGCCTTTTCGGGCAGGCCGCATTCAACTTTCGACTAGGTCATGCGCCCTCTTGGCCGGGCACTCCCGGAGGTGGTTAATGCAGCCGATGCTGGACACCGAACGCCTGCGGCTGCGCCCACACCAAGCCGATGATCTCGACGCGCTTCACGCGTGGCGCAGCGATCCCGCTGTCGTGCGCTTCGTCGGCGGCCGCACGCTCGATCGCGAGGAGGCCTGGCAGCGTCTGCTGCGCGCGGCCGGACATTGGTCGCTGTTCGGGCATGGCCTGTTCATGGTCGAGGAGAAGGCGGGCGGTGCCGTCATCGGCGAGGTCGGGCTGTTCTACGGCCGCCGGGGCCTCGGGCCCGATTTCGACGCGGCGCCCGAGATCGGCTGGATTCTCGCCGCTGCGGCCCATGGCAGGGGCTATGCGACGGAGGCGGCGCTGGCGGCGCAGTCATGGTTTGCCGCGACGCAGGGCGAGCGGCGCTGCGTCTGCATGATCGATCCTGCACACGACGCCTCCTTCCGGGTCGCCGCCAAGCTCGGTTACAAGCGCTATCGGTCGGCCGATTATCAGGGCGGCTCCGTCACGCTGCTCGAAAAACGGCCGGCCTGAGGGGCCGCAACGGGGAGGGATCATGGACCAGGACAAGCTCGCGAAACTCCGGGCGCGCTATGCCGACGCCAGCGGTGCCGACATCCACGATCCCCATTTCGCGCGGGTCGCGGCCGACCAGTTCAAGGGCGACAAACGCAAATGGCCCTTCTCGGACGTGGCGACCTTCCTGGGCACGCCCTACCGGCCCGATGCGCTCGGCTTGCCCGATCTCGGCGGGCTCGACGTGGCGATCATCGGCCTGCCCATGGATCTCGGCGTCACCAACCGGGCCGGCACGCGGCTGGGCCCCCGCGCCGTGCGCGCCATCGAGCGCATCGGCCCGATGGACCATGTCATGGGCACCGCGCCGCTGGGCATGCTCAAGGCGGCCGATATCGGCGACGTGCCCTTTCGCTCGCGCTACTCGCTCGAAAGCTGCCACGAGGACATCGAGGCGACCTTCCGCACCATCGTCGAGGCCGGCGTCTCGCCGCTCGCCGTCGGCGGCGACCATTCGATCACCTATTCGATCCTGAAGGCGGTGGGAGCGAAGCGGCCGGTCGGCATGGTCCATATCGACGCGCATTGCGACACGTCCGGCCCCTATGAAGGCTCGAAGTTCCACCATGGCGGCCCGTTCCGCCAGGCTGTGCTCGACGGTGTGCTGGACCCGCAGCGCGTCATCCAGATCGGCATTCGCGGCGGCGCCGAATATCTCTGGGAGTTCTCCTATGAGAGCGGCATGACCGTGATCCATGCCGACGAGGTCGATGGGCTCGGCCTCGACGCCGTGATTGCGAAGGCGTGGGCCGTGATCGGCGACGGGCCGACCTATGTCTCCTTCGACGTCGATTCGCTCGATCCCGCCTTCGCGCCCGGCACTGGGACGCCGGAAGTCGGCGGGCTGACCCCGCGCGAGGCGCTCGCCATCCTGCGCGGCCTGAAAGGCGCCGACATCGTCGCAGCAGACGTCGTCGAGATCGCCCCGCAATACGACGCGACCTCGAACACCGCCCATTGTGCGGCACAGGTGCTCTTCATCGAACTCTGCCTGATCGCCGAGGCGAGGGCGCTGGGGAAGGGGCGGCCCTGAGCGGCGCGCTCACGCCTTGCGCGCCAGCCAGATGATGTGGCGGGCGCCGGACTTGCCACGGTGAGCCCGCACCATCACCTCCTCGACGGCGAAGCCGGCATGGCGCAGCCGCCCCGTGAAGCGCCGGTCGGGACCCTGCGACCAGACCGCCAGGATGCCGCCGGGGCGGAGCGCCGCCTTCGCCAGGCCGAGCCCGCCATCCTCGTAGAGCCGGTCGTTGGCGGCGACCGTCAGGGCCTCGGGCCCGTTGTCGACATCGAGCAGGATCGCGTCGTAGCGCCCGGCGCCGTCGGCAATGACGCGGCCGACATCCTGGACCGCGATCGTGACGCGGGGATCGTCGAGGCAGCCGGCGAAGAGGTCCGCCATCGGCCCTCTCGCCCAGTCGACCACGGCGGGGATCAGTTCCGACACCGTGATCTCGGCCCCGGCCGGAAAACTCGCGAGCGCCGCCCGCAGCGTGAAGCCCATGCCGAGCCCGCCGATCAGCACGCGCGGCTTGGGGCGTCCCGCCAGCCGCGTTGCGACGAGCGTGGCGAGCGCTTCTTCCGAGCCGCTGAGGCGGCTGTTCATCAGCTCGATCGTACCGAGCATGATCGAGAACTCGGCGCCACGGCGCTTCAGCCGCAACACGCGCCCCGCGGGGCCGGGCAGGGTGGCCGTGTCCAGCAGGGTCCAGGGGATCACGGGCGCAACTCGATCTGGGAGGGCTCCCGGTCGGGAGGATGGCAGCTGGGTAGGAGACAACGTCACCGTCGTCCAGAGCCGGGCGCGTCATCCATGCGCTGACGGAATGGTGAGGCGACCGGTGCCCGGTTGATCTGCCGGCTGCCGCATCGCTATGGCATGATGTTGCAATGCAGCGTGATGGCTGCATCGCCGTGAACCGGACCACGCCACCATGACCTGCGCCAGCGAAACCCGCTCGCCCCTTCCGGCCGCTTCGCGCCAGGCGGGCGAGACGCGCCAGCACCATGCCGGCCTGGTCATGCTCGCCCTCGCGATGGGCGGTTTCGCGATCGGCACCACGGAATTCGCGGTGATGAGCCTCGTGCCCTATTTTTCCATTGGGCTGGGCATCGACGAACCGACGGCCGGCCATGTGATCAGCGCCTATGCGCTCGGTGTCGTGGTCGGCGCCCCGGTGATCGCGGTGCTGGCGGCGACAATCGCCCGGCGGACGCTGCTGATCGGCCTGATGGCGGTCTTCGGCGTCGCGAACCTGCTGAGCGCGCTGGCACCGAGCTATGAGTGGATGCTGGCCTTCCGCTTCCTGAGCGGCCTGCCGCACGGCGCCTATTTCGGCGTGGCCGCCCTCGTCGCGGCCTCGATCGCGCCGCCCAACCGGCGCGCCCAGGCCGTCGCGCGGGTCATGCTCGGCCTGACGGTCGCGACCATCATCGGCGTGCCGCTGGCCAACGGCATCGGCCAGGTGCTGGGCTGGCGCTGGGGCTTCGGCATCGTCGCGCTGCTGGCGCTGCTGACCATGGCGCTGATCTTCGCCTATGCCCCGCGCGACCGTGTCGTGCCGGGCGCGAGTCCGCTGCGGGAGCTCGGCGCGCTGCGTCGCCGGCAGGTCTGGCTGACGCTGGCCATCGGCGCGATCGGGTTCGGCGGCATGTTCGCGGTCTATACCTATCTGGCCTCGACGCTGATGGAGGTGACGCGCGTCTCGCCGGCGCTGGTGCCGCTCGTGCTCGGCATCTTCGGTCTCGGCCTGACGGCGGGCACGCTCGCCGGCGCCTGGGCCGCCGACCGCGCCCTGATGCCCTCGATCGGCGGCATGCTGCTGTGGACCGCGGCGGCGCTGGCTCTGTTTCCCTTTGCAGCCGGCAACAACTGGACGATCTCGATCGTGGTTTTCCTGATCGGCACCAGCGGCGGTCTGGGCGCGATGCTGCAGACGCGGCTGATGGATGTCGCCGGCGAGGCGCAGACCCTGGCCGCGGCGCTCAACCACTCCGCCTTCAACACGGCGAACGCGCTCGGCCCCTGGCTCGGCGGCCTCGCCATCGCCGCCGGATATTGCTGGACCTCGACCGGCTGGGTCGGCACCGGCCTCGCGCTCGCCGGCTTCCTGATCTGGGTCGTCGCCCTGCTGGACCAGCGCGCCCGGTCCGCGCGCTGACGGCCGGATTCCACTCCGCCGCACCCCTCGTCGACCTTGCCGCATAAATCGGCGCGCGGGCCCAGAAAAGCTGCGCGCGCCCACTTGCGGCCAGGCCTCGCTATCGCCCAATCTGTGGGCAGAGCCGGCAACGGGCCCGCGAAAGCCCGGCTGGCCGAACCCAGTGGGAGGTACCATGATAGGTTTCGCACGAGTCATCGCCGCCGTGTTGCTGACGGCCGTCGGAGCCAGCGGCGCCCTGGCGCAGGCCAAGGAGTGGAAGGAAGTCCGGATCGGCACCGAAGGCGCCTATCCGCCCTTCAACAACCTCAACGCCAAGAAGGAGCTCGAGGGCTTCGAGATCGACTACGGCAACCTGCTCTGCGAGCGGATGAAGGTGAAGTGCACCTGGGTCGTGCAGGACTGGGACGGCATCATCCCGGCGCTGCTCTCCAACAAATACGACATCATCATCGCCGGCATGAACGCCACCGACGAACGCAAGAAGCGCGTCGACTTCACGGCGGTCTATACCAAGACGCCGATCTGGATCATCGGCCCGAAGACGACCACCTCGACCGACGTCTCGCCCGCCGCACTGAAGGGCAAGGCGATCGGCGTCCAGGGCTCGACCGTCCATTCGAACTATGTCGAGAAGGTCTACAAGGATTCCACCGCGCGTCCCTACCCGACGCAGGAGGAGGCGAATCTCGACCTGCTCAGCGGCCGTCTCGACTACATCATCGCCGATTCGCTCTCGCTCGAGGATTTCCTCAACGGCAAGGGCAAGGACTGCTGCAAGAAGATCGGCGAGATCACCCGCGATGCCACGATCCACGGCCCCGGCGTCGGTGGCGCCGTCCGCAAGGAGGACACCGCTCTGAAGGCGCTGTTCGACAAGGCCATCGCCGAGACGATCGCCGATGGATCGCACAAGAAGATCGCCGACAAGTACTTCAAGATCCCGATCCTCTGATCGGTTCGGCATTCGCGGCCGGCGCGGCTCCCCCGCGCCGGTTCACGCCTCAAAGACCCGGCACCCCTCATCGATGTTCGACAAGTTCGCCCTGCTCGGTTTCGGCGATGGCGGCTGGGGCCTCGCGCTGTTGCAGGGCGCGGGCATCACCATCTCGATCGCGCTCGCGACCCTTCCCTTCGGCCTCGCGCTCGGACTCGTCGTCGCGCTCGGGGCCCGCTCGCAGCGTTCTGTCCTCCGGTTGCTGGCCACGGCCTACACCACCGTCTTCCGCGGCGTCCCCGAGCTGCTGACGCTCTACATCATCTATTTCGGCGTCCAGGTCCTGCTGCAGGAGGCCTGGCGCTGGCTCGGCCTGCCGGGCTCCTTCTCGATGCCGCCCTTCGTCGCCGGCATGGTCGCGCTCGGCGTGGTGCTGTCGGCCTTCTCCAGCGAGGTCTGGGTCGGCGCGCTCAACTCGATCCCCAAGGGCCAGCGCGAGGCCGCCGCGGCGCTCGGCCTGTCCAAGGGCCAGGCCTTCCGGCTCGTGGTGTTCCCGCAGCTGATCCGCGTCGCGCTGCCCGGCCTCGGCAACAACTGGATGGTGCTGCTGAAGGAGACCTCGCTGGTCTCGGTCATCACCCTGCCCGACATCATGTTCATCACCACCCGCGCCAATGTCGCGACCAAGGAGCCGTTCCTGTTCTTCGGCGCGGCGATGGCGATCTATCTGGTCTTCTCGATGATCTCGGCCTGGGGCATCGGCCGGATGGAAGCCCGCGCCAACCGCGGCATCGCCGCCTTCGGGGGCGCGACGCGATGACCTGGTGCGAGTATCCGGGCTGGGCCGTCGGCAGCGAAGTCCTGCAGAACTATGGCTGCCGGATGGCCACCGGCGTCGGGCTGACGCTCCAACTCGTCGCGATCTCGGTGTCGCTGGGCTTCCTGCTCGCGATCGGGCTCGCCGTGGCGCGGCTCTACGGGCCGCGCTGGGCGCAGGTCCTGATCAACGGCTACACCACCTTCTTCCGCGGCACGCCGCTGCTCTGCCAGCTCTTCCTGGTCTATTACGGGCTCGGCCAGTTCCGCCTGTTCTGGACCGATCTCGGCCTGTGGTGGTTCTTCCGCGAGCCGTTCTACTGCGCGCTTTTGACCTTCGTGATCAACACGGCCGCCTATCAGGCCGAGATCCTGCGCGGCGCCATCCAGTCGATCCCGCGCGGCCAGTTCGAGGGCGCGCTGGCGCTCGGCCTGCACCGCTGGTCGAGCCTGCGCCACGTCATCCTGCCGCAGGCGATGATCCTGGCGCTGCGCCCGCTCGGCAACGAGCTGATCGTGATGATCAAGTCGAGCGCGCTGGCCTCGCTGGTGACCCTCTACGACCTGATGGGCGCGACGCGGCTCGCCTTCTCGCGCTCCTTCGACCTGTCGATCTATCTCTATGCGGCACTGATCTATCTGCTGCTGGTCGAGATCGTCCGGCGTGTCTGGGACCGGCTGGAGCTGAGGCTGACGCGGCACATGGCCCTGCGCTGAGGGCCGGCCGCGCGGTCGCGGTCAGGCCGGCAGCGTCAGCACCATCGCACCCTGGGCGGTGGCCACCAGCGTGTGCTCGTATTGCACGGTCGGTGCGCGTGGCTCGCCATAGAGGGTCCAGGGATCATCGCCGTTCTCGGCCCAGTTCGCGCCCAGCGAGAGGAAGGGTTCGATGGTGAAGACCTGGCCCTTCTGCATCACCCGGCGCTCGGACCGGTCCGGCCAGGTCGCGAGTTCGGTCGGCTCCTCGTGGAGCGAGCGCCCGACGCCGTGGCTCGCGAGATTGCGCACCAGCGAATAGCCGTTCTTCTCGGCAAAGCGGCCGATCGCATGGCCGATCCCGGAGAGCGGCTTGCCGGCACCGACCTGCCCGATCCC
>NCCO01000160.1 GCA_002279705.1 Allobosea sp. 12-68-7 | reverse complement strand
GGCGCGAGCGAGCGCGAATTGCCCCGGCCGAAGGGGATGACGCAGAAGGTGCAGCGATGGTCGCAGCCGTTCTGGACCTGCACGAAGCCTCGCGTTTGCCGGGCGGCGCGGCCGGCTTCGACCGGCGCGAGCCGCGTGCGGGCCATGATGTCACCGACCGCGATCTTGTCGCGCGGATCGGCCTCAGTGGTGCCGAGGCTGTTCGAGCGGGCCAGCGCCGCCCAGGTCGCCGGCTCCAGCTTCTCGGCATTGCCGATGACGCGGGCGGCTTCCGGCATCTGCGCGAAGCGCTGCGGCTCGATCTGCGCGGCGCAGCCGGTGACGACGACCGGCCGGCCCGGCTGCTCGCGATGGAGCCGACGCACCGCCTGGCGGGCCTGCCGGGTGGACTCGGAGGTCACGGCGCAGGTGTTGACCACGGCGAGGTCGGTGAGACCCGCGGCTTGCGCCTGGCGGCGGAGCGCCTCGCCCTCGACGCTATTGAGGCGGCAGCCGAAGGTGACGACCTCGAGGGTCATCAGGCGGCGGTCTCGAACAGTTCGGGGGCGAACGTGCCCTCCCACTCGAATTCGACGGGGCCGGTCATCAGGACCTGGCCGTCGCTCTCGCGCCATTCGATGGTGAGATCGCCGCCGGGCAGGCTGACCACGGCCTTGCGGGCGCTGAGCTCGCGGCGCACCGCCGCGACCAGGGCCGCGCAGGCGCCCGAGCCGCAGGCGCGGGTGATGCCGGCGCCGCGCTCCCAGACGCGCAGCACGATATGGTCGGGCGCGGTGACGGCGGCGAGCTCGATATTGGCGCGGTCGGGGAAGATCGGGTGGTTCTCGAGCAGCGGGCCGATCTGCTCGAGATTGAAGCGGTAGGGATCGTCGACGAAGAAGACGGCGTGGGGATTGCCCATGTTGACGGCGCAGGGCGTGTGCAGGATCGGATCGTCGATCGGGCCGATCTGCAGCTCGAAATGCGCGGTGTCGTGGAAGGGCTCGGCCAGCGGGATATCTTCCCAGTCGAGCCTGGGCGCGCCCATGTCGACGGTGAAGACGAGGTCGCTGTCGCGCCGCGCCGGCAGCAGCCCGGCCTTGGTCTGCAGGGTCAGCGCGGTCTTGGCGGCATCGCCCATGATGGGGTCGGCCAGCATCGCCCAGGCGACGCAGCGCGTGCCGTTGCCGCAGGCGCCGGCCTCGGAGCCGTCGGTGTTGTAGATCCGCATGAAGGCGTCGGTGCCGGGCGTGAGGGGATCGTGCAGGACCATGAGCTGGTCGAACCGGGCGCGCGGCTCGGCTGCGATGGCGCGCGCATCGCGCTCGCTGACGCGCAGCTTCGTCCCGCGCAGATCGAGCACGGTGATCTCGTTGCCGAGACCGTTCATCTTCAGGAACCGGCGGTGGGCGAGGGCGTTCATACCGTCACATATCCCATGGGATTGCGGGTCTATGAGGGAGGCGACGTGAAAAAGCCACCCTTGCGATGATTTCCTGGCGTAAGTGGATGCTCCATATTGCACTGCAAGAGCGCGAATCGATTGTCGCGCCGTGTTTCCTGGCAGGACGTTGACGATGCCGCATGGCCGTATTGCCGTCGGGGCGCTGGCCGCCCTTCTGAGCGTCGGCGGCGTCGCCGCCGCCCAGACGCGGGTGGCGCCGCCGGGCGCCGTCGAATCGGCGCCGCTGGCGCCGCCGCCGGGGGCGGCCGTGCCGGCCCAGCCCTCACCCGCGCAGCCCTTGCCCGCGCAGCCCTTGCCCGCCCAGGCCCAGCCTTCTCCCGCGCCGACGCCGCCGGCCGCCGTGCCCGAGCCGGTCCCCGGCCCGCAGCCGGTTCAGCCCGCGCCGGCGCCGCCGCGCCCGGTGACGCCCGAGCCCGTCCAGCCGGCGCCGACGCCGCAGGTCCCGCTCGAGCCGCAGCCGGTGCAGCCGCCGCCGACCCTGCCCGCGCCCGGCCCGGTCCAGCCCATGCAGCCGCCGACCCTGCAGCAACAGACAGGCACCTTCGACCCGAATGCGACGCTTGCCGGCAAGCGCGGCGACCAGAGCGATGTCGACGAGGTGCTGCTGGTGGCCAAGCCTGTTCTCAAGCTCTCCGGCGCGGCGAGCTGGGACGAAGGCTTCAAGCGGCTGGCCGAGAGCTTCCGCGTGCTGCGCCAGGAGGCGGAGCGCGCGCGCCTGCCGATCGCCGGGCGGCCGCTGACGCTGTTCCTGGAGACCGACGACAACGGCTTCCGCTACGAGGCGATGCTGCCGGTGGGCCCCGCGCCCGAGGGCGAGCGCAACGCGACCTTCGGCAACGGCGTGCGCCCGGGTCTGACGCCGGCGGGGCCTTCGCTGCGCTTCGTCCATGTCGCGCCCTATGACGACATCGACTCGACCTATGAGACGATCACCGCCTATCTCGAAGCGAAGGCGATCAGCGTGAAGGATGCGTTCCTCGAGGAGTATGTCGGGGACCTCACCGATCCGGCCGACCCCAATCTCGAGATCAACATCTACGTCCAGCCGCGCTGATCAGGCACTCCTGTTCAGGCCTGCGCGTTCAGGCCTGCCAGCTCAGCCCCGGCCGCATCGCGCGGAAGCGCTCCTCGGCGAGGCCAGCGGCCGCCAGCGCCGCAGCCAGCGCGGCCGGTGGGCGCTCGATGCCCTCGTCGGTGAGCTGGAAGGTGCCCCAATGGTGGCCGAGCGCTGCCTCGGCGCGCAGCGCCAGCATGACCTGGATCGCTTCTTCCGGGTTCATGTGGTTGTCGCGCATGAACCAGCGCGGCTCATAGGCGCCGATCGGCAGCACGGCGAGGCGGAAGGGGCCGAGTTCGGCGCCGAGGCGGCGATAGAGCGAGCCGTCATGATAGCCGGTGTCGCCGATGTGGAAGATGCGGGCTCCGCCGCCCTCCAGCACGAAGGAGCACCAGAGCGCCATGCGCCGGTCGAAGGCGCCGCGCGCCGACCAGTGGTAGCTCGGTGCCAGCGTGACGCTCACGCCGTCGGACAGGGGCAGACGGGCGGACCAGTCATGCGCCTCGGCCCGCGCGTCCGGAATGCGGGCCCTGACGATGGTGTCGTTACCGAGCGGCATGATCATGCGTGGCTGGTCGCGCTCATGCAGCCGCGCCAGCGTCTCGATGTCGAGATGATCGTAATGGTTGTGCGTGATCAGAACGGCGTCGATCCGCGGCAGGTCGTCGAAAGCGACACCCGGATCGTTGACTCGGCGCGGACCGAAGAAGCTCAGCGGGCTGGCGCGCAGCGAATAGACCGGGTCGATCAGCAGGTTGAGGCCGCCGATCTGGTAGAGGAAGGAGGCGTGGCCGAGATGGACAATGCGGACGCCGTCGACCCGGGCGGGCGGCCTGTCCTTTGGCGGGGCGGGGTAGCTCTCGGGAAACGCCTCGCGATCGCGCTTGGAGGTCTGCCATTTCAGCACGTCGGCGAGCCCCTTGGTCACCGGCCGGCCGTCGGTGAAGACGACGCCGTTGAAGTTGTCGGTCACGGGGCCCTGATAATACGGGTTGCGCGAGCGCGAGATCGAGGCCCAGGCGGCGCTGCCGGTGCCGAGCAGCGCGGGGAGGCCGAGGAGGGTGAGGAGTTTGCGGCGGTTCATGCCGCAGAAAGTGGGTTCGCTCCGCGGCGGGTCAAGTCGGCATCGTTCACGGTCGCTTGACCGACCGGGCCCCGGTGCCTTCAGCGCGTGCCGCTGCGCATCGCGACGGTTGCGAGGCCGGCCCCGATCAGCAGGGTCCCGCCGGTCCGGTTGATGGCGCGGATCGCGCGCGGGCTGCTGACGACGGCGCGGGCGCGGGAGGCGATGAGCGCGTAGCCGAAGGCGTTGGCGGCGGCTAGCGTCACGAAAGTGGCCTCGAAGATCAGCATCTGCGTCCCAAAATCGGCCTTCGGATCGAGGAACTGAGGCAGGAAGGCGACGAAGAAGGTGAGGCTCTTGGGGTTCAGCGCCGTGACCAGCCAGGCATGGCCGAGCATCTTCAGCGACGAGACGGCATCCTCGCGCGGGCTGGCGTCGAGCGTGCCGCCGGCGCGGAAGAGCTTGACGCCGAGCCAGACGAGATAGGCCGCGCCCGCCCATTTCAGCACGGTGAAGACGGTGGCCGAGGTCGCCAGCAGCGCGCCGACGCCGAGCATGGAGAGCGTCATCGCGGTGAAGTCGCCGAGCGCGACGCCGGCCGCCGTCGGCAGCGCCGTGCGCCAGCCCTGGCCGAGCGCATAGGAGACGACGAGCAGGATCGTCGGGCCGGGGATGACGAGCAGCACGGCGGTGGCGGCCGCGAAGGCGGCCCAGGTTTCGAAGGTCATGATGATCCTCCTCTCGGCGATCAGGGCCGGCCAGCTGGCCAGGTGTCGGTGAAGACGAAACTGTCCAGCGGCTTGCGGCTGCGCGGGGCGCGCTCGCGCTCATCCAGCGGCGCGGGCAGTTGCGAGGCCTCGCCAAGAGCGCCGATCGCGATCACGACGACGGGTTCATGGCTGAGGGGCAGGGACACAGCCTCGCGCAGCTTGGCGGAATCGAAGCCGGCCATCTGGTGCAGATGCAGGCCGAGCGCTGCGGCCTGGATCGACAGATGCGCGACTGACTGGCCGAGATCGTAGCGTCCATAGAGATTGGGGCTGCCGTCGGCCTTCGTCAGCTCGGCGACTCCGACCACCAGCAGCGGAGCATGCTGCGCCCAGGTGACATTGCCCGCCGCCAGACTGCCGACGATCGCGGCAAAGCCGGCGCTGCCATGGGCGGCATGGACGAAGCCCCAGGGCTGAAGATTGCTGGCGGACGGCGCCCAGCGGACCGCCTCGAAGAGCGAGCCGAGCGCGGTGGCGTCGATCTTTGCGGCCGTGAAGGCGCGCGGGCTCCAGCGTTCGGCCAGCAGCGGCAGGATCGGATGGGCGGTGGTCGCCGTCTTGTTCATGATGGGCTCGGTCTCAGGCTGGATTTTGGACTCGGCAACGCTGGCAGGCATTCTCGACAGCAGCAATTGGCAGGCCATGCCGTTCTGTAAAGGGGCAGAGGGGTTCTGCCGCGACGACCAGAGCCTCAGTGAGGCCGGTTCGAACCGAACCAGCCGACGGGCCCGGCCGACATCTCGACGCGCGTCTCCGGTTCGCCCGCCACGAGCAGCGCCCACCAGGCGCGGTAGCGCGTCTGCGGGTCCTTCGCCAGCGCGATGCCGAAGCGGGTGGCCTCCTTCATCCGCAGATTGGCGTCATGGCCCGAGGAGGCGCGCCAGCCGGCGAAGGCTTCTTCCGTCGAATAGTAGCCGCCGCCGAGATTTTCCGCCGCGCGTGCGGCGTCGAGGCCGGCGGCATGGACGCGCGCGGCGAAATTGCCGGCGGCGTCGTGCGAGAGCGTGTTGGCGCGCACCATGGCGTCGGCCTGGCGCTGGGCCATGGCGGTCAGGACAGGGTCGAGCCGGACCGGCCCGAGGCCTTGGCTGGCGCGATAGGCGTTGAAGATGCGGGTGGCCTCCGCGGGATCGAGCGCGACCGCCGCCAGGCGGGCCGTGGCGCGCGCATCGAGCGGCGTCTCGCGGCGCGGCTCTCCGGCACAGCCGGCGGCGAGGAGGGCGAGGGCGGCGGCGAAGAGAGGGCGCATGGGCGGGGGTGGGTCCGGCATCGCTTCGGAGGGGGCGGCGCTAGCGTCCCATCATGGCGAGATTGCTGCGGGCAGGGCATCAACCTTGACTTTCGCCACAATCTGCCGCTTTAACCCGCGCATCCGTTTCGCCGACATCGTCGAGACCGCATCAGCCGACCGGGCCGCTTCACGCATTTCGAGCCCGGAGGTCAACGCCCGACAGCGCGTCCGCGCCCTCGGGCGCGAAACCGTTTGGCGATGAGGCTTCGCGCTGCCGGTCCCTGAAGGCAAGCAAGCAGGTCCGCATGTTCGGCACTCTCAGCGACAGGCTATCAGGCATCCTCTCCGGTCTCACCCGCAGGGGTTCGCTGACCGAGGAGGACGTCAACGCCGCGCTGCGCGAGGTGCGCAAGGCGCTGCTCGAGGCCGACGTCGCGCTCGAGGTCGTGCGCTCCTTCACCGACAAGGTTCGCGAGCGGGCCGTCGGCGCCGAGGTGCTGAAGTCGGTCACGCCCGGCCAGCAGGTCATCAAGATCGTCAACGACGCGCTGATCGACATGCTCGGCGGCGACGGCGAGGGCATCACCTTCGACGCCGTGCCGCCGGTGCCGATCCTGATGGTCGGTCTGCAGGGCTCGGGCAAGACGACCTCGACCGCCAAGATCGCCAAGCGCCTGACCGACCGCAGCAAGAAGCGCGTGCTGATGGCCTCGCTCGACACGCGCCGCCCGGCCGCGATGGAGCAACTCGCCATCCTCGGCAAGCAGGTCGGCGTCGAGACGCTGCCGATCGTCGCCGGCCAGTCGGCCGTGCAGATCGCGCGGCGCGCGATCGAGGCGGCCCGTCTCGGCGGCTACGACGTGGTGATGCTCGACACCGCCGGCCGCGTCACGCTCGATGACACGCTGATGGCGGAGGTCGCCGAGGTGAAGGCGGCGACGAAGCCGCATGAGGTGCTGCTCGTCGCCGACGCGCTGACCGGCCAGGACGCCGTCAACACGGCGCGCGCCTTCGACGCCCGCGTCGGGCTGACCGGCATCGTGCTGACCCGCATGGACGGCGATTCCCGCGGCGGCGCGGCGCTGTCGATGCGTGCCGTCACCGGCAAGCCGATCAAGCTCGTCGGCACCGGCGAGAAGATCGACGCGCTGGAGGATTTCCACCCCTCGCGTGTCGCCAACCGCATCCTCGGCATGGGCGACATCGTCAGTCTGGTCGAGCGCGCGGCCGAGACGGTCGATGCCGACAAGGCCCAGGCGCTGGCGCAGCGCCTCGCCAAGGGCAATTTCGACCTCGCCGACATGCGCATGCAGCTCCAGCAGATGGAGAAGATGGGCGGTCTCGGCGGCGTGATGGGCATGCTGCCCGGCATGAAGCAGATGCAGGGCCAGCTCGCCAATTCCGGCGTCAACGACAAGATGATCAAGCGCCAGATCGCGATCATCGATTCGATGACGCCGGCCGAGCGCAAGAACCCCGACCTGCTCAAGAACAGCCGCAAGAAGCGCATCGCCGCCGGCTCCGGGACCTCGCCGGAGGCGATCAACAAGCTGCTCAAGATGCATCGCGGCATGGCCGACATGATGAAGGCGATGAGCAAGCAGAAGGGCGGCATGCTCGGCAAGCTCGGCCAGATGTTCGGCATCGGCGGCGGCATGGGCGGCCTGCCGCCCGGCATGCCCGACCCCTCGAAGATGGACCCGGCGCAGTTCGCCGAACTGCAGAAGC
>NCCO01000159.1 GCA_002279705.1 Allobosea sp. 12-68-7 | reverse complement strand
TCGTGATATGCGAGCGCTGGTTGTGGGCGCCGTAGTCCGAGATCTTCTTCGAGCACGGGCACAGGCTGGTGACCGGCACCACCACCTTGATGGTCTGGATGTACTCGGTGGCGGTGATCTCGCCGGCGATGGTGACCTCGTAATCCATGAGGCTCTTGACCCCCGACACCGGCGCCGCCTTGTTGATGAAGTACGGAAAGGTCATCTCGATGTAGCCGGAGCCGGCCTCGAGCCGCTCGGATTCCTCGGAGCTCTACGTGCTCGCAACGGGCTTCCGGCGCAGAGCGGAGAATGCATCCGAGTCCGACACGGCTCCCTGATGCTGTATGTCGGGGTCCCGCCCACGCTTTCTCGACAGAGACCGACGGCGACGACAAGCCCTCTGCAGCCCCACCGCCCCATGCCTCACTTCGGCGGTGGCCATTGGCGGGCCGCATGCAGGACGCGCAGCACACGCACCCGATCCCCTGCAAGATCGTAGACGAGGATAAAATTGCTGGACACGACGAGTTCCCGCGTTCCAGCGACACGGCCGGGGCGCCCGAGAGCAGGATGATCGACCAGCCTCGCCGCCATCTCGGAGACCAGTTCGTCGAGCGCCAGTGCAGCCAGCGGATTGTCGGTCTCGATATGGTCGTAGATTTCGTCGCGATCTCGCAGCGCTTCGCCCGTCCAGAACAGGACGGTCATTCGGAGGCCCGCAACCGACGGCGCGTCGCCTCCCGGCGCTCCAAGAAGTGGCTCTCGACCTCTTCGGCTGCGACGAGATCCCCCGCATCGGCTGAACGCACGCCTCTCTCGACTTGCTGACGAAACCAGGCGTCATGCGCCGCGGCGTCCTGTTCCCGGCGCACGAAATCGCGCATGAAGTCGCGCAGCAATTGCGCACCGGAGCGATCCCGAGCCTTGGCGGCGGCGGCGAATTCGCTCTTCAGGTCTTCATCGACCCTGAAGGTGAAGGTGGCTTCAGTCATCACCCTATCCCTGTGTTACAACCGGAGCACAGCGTAACACATGGTGGGTCGCGACGTCATCCTGGGCGAGCGCCATGTCAGGGAAACAGGTCCGTCGGGAGCCGATCAGGCCTGTAGGTCCCCGGCTTGCTCTTCTCGACCGAGTGCCAGATCCACATCCCGAAGCCGACCAGCGCGAGCATCGGGAACAGCATCTCCATAACGGGGATGGTGCCGCCCGCCGCCTTCAGCAAGATGAAGCTGCCCGCGCCGCCAAAGACGATCAGGAAGATGACGAGCGCGATCTGCAGGACGCGGTGCCGGCCCTCCGGCACGCCGCGCAGGAAGCGGATGCGCGTGGCATCCTGTGGCGGAATGCGCCGGTGCAGATCCTCGACGAAGGCGATGAAGACGGGATCGCGGTGGGGATCGTTCGCACCCCAGGGCGTGCCGGACTGCACATGCAGAGGCCGGCCGCGATCGAAGACGAGTTCGATCATCGCCTCCCAAGGGCTGTTCGGGCCGCCATGAAGCGCTTGGATCCGCACCGATCGCAGTTGCGAATAAGGACGCAGCCCGTCCCGGCCGTCGAGAGCGTAGCGGATGCCCTCGTCGCTCAGCGTCAGCCGCGCCTCCGCGAGCTTGAGGCGCATCGAGCCATCGCCGATCGCGAGGTCGTAATCAGCCGGGGCACGGGGTTCGGCCGGGTCCATGCGTCATCCTGCTCTGCCGCAGCGGCCGATGACAAGACGGGCTTGGCCCGTCGTCGGCGCCAAACGGGGGCGGCCTTAGGGAACCGTGGCCCGTTTGCCCTGGGCCGTGAGCAGGGTCACCGCCTTCTGGTCGAAGGACAGGAAAGTCGTTCCGCCCAGCCAGGCGCCCTGCTGGGCGATCACGCCATCGGCGAAATCGCCTCCTGCATCGAGCATGGCAAGGCCGGCCTCGACGGCTGGCCGGTTGGTCTCGATTGCAGCAACGGCGAGAAGGGCCCGGATCGCCGCCGAAATCTCGGCCGGCGAAAAGCGATAGAGCCGGCGCAGCACCCAGACGAATTCGCACAGACACGGCAGGGTGACCGCGATCACAGTCGCCTCCCTCAGGCATCGCTCGGCACGTCTCGCCTGTTCTGCGTCATCGCGGACGACGGCGCGGATGAGGATGTTGGTATCGACGGTGATCCTCATTCCTCACCGGCCCAGCCTTGGGTGGCGGCCGCGTTGATCTGGTCGATCGTGGCCACGGTCGTGGTCTTCTCCGCGAGCAACCCGAGAAAGCCGTCGATGGTCCCAGGCGGCCGCGCCGCGCTCAAGGCGGCTCGGCCATCGGGCAGCAATTCGAGTTCGATCTTATCGCCCGGCTTGATGCCGAGATGCTGCAGGATCTCCTTGCGGAACGTCACCTGCCCCCGCTCCGTCACGGTCAATGTCGCCATGCAGCCGCCCTCCCCGAAGCGTGAATGTAATGCAAAATCGCATTAAATTCAAACGGTCGCCACCCTACTCCAGCGGCTTCTGGTCCGAAATCGCCTGGGCCGTCGCCTTGGGGGCGCTCGTCGGTGCCCCGCCCAGCAGATGCCCCGAAACCTCCGCCCCGGCATCGGGGGCGAGCCGCGCCATCATGAACACAGATGCAGCCGAAATCAGCCCGACCAGGATGAAGGCCGGCCAGAAATCGCCCGCGCCAAGCGCGGACCCACCATGGACAGCGCCTGCCGCCTCCAGCGCGAAGGCGCCGATGGTGACGCCCATGCTGAGCGACAATTGCTGCGCCACGCTCGACAGGCTGGTCGCGCCCGACATGTCCTTGTTGGAGACGTCGGCATAGCTCAGCGCATTGATGCCGACCCGCCGGAAACCGTAGCGGGCGAGGATGGTCTTGGCCGCCGTCTTCATCAGCAGCGCGCCCGCCGCCGAGACGAAGGTGATCAGCCCCGATTGCAGCGCGTCGAGCCCGAAGCCGAGCTGCAGCATTAGCGGCAGGAGGAAGGGAATCGCGCCGATCCCGGTCCGGAAGATCGAGCCGCCGATGACGCCGATCCGGTAGGTCGGAATCTTGAGCAGCGACAGGTTCAACACGGGATGGGCGACGCGTCGCGAATGGAACCCGTAGGCGACGAGCGACGCGATGCCAGCGGCAACGCAGCCATAGGACACCGCTTCGGGCACGAGATGGCGCCCGCCGGTCGCCAGCCCCAGCATCAGGCTGGCAAAGCCGAAGGCCGAGAGCAGGAAGCCGCGAATGTCGAGCGGGGCGACGTCCTCCTCGCGCACATCCTCGAAGAACAGGCTCGCCAGCACGATGCCGACGATCCCGATCGGGATGTTGATGAAGAAGATCCAGCGCCAGTCGAAATAGGTGGTGATGAAGCCGCCCAGCGGTGGCCCGACGACGGGGCCGACCAGCGCCGGAACGGTCAGATAGGCGAGCGCGCCGACGAGCTCGGCCTTGCTGACGCTGCGCAGGATCACGAGGCGCCCGACCGGCACCATCATCGCCCCGCCCATGCCCTGCACGAAGCGCGCGCCGACGAAGGCGCCGAGCGAATTCGACAGCGCGCACAAAACCGAGCCCAGCATGAACACCGCCAGCGCCGCCCGGAAGATCGTGCGCGCGCCATAGCGGTCCGCCATCCAGCCGGAGATCGGGATGAACACCGCGAGGCTGACGAGATAGGAGGTCAGCGCCAGCTTCAGCGCGATCGGATCCTCGCCGAGCGACTGCGCGATCACCGGCAGCGAGGTCGCGATCACCGTCGAATCGGTGTTCTCCATGAAGAGCGCACAGGCGACGATCAAGGGCAGGAGCTTGGCGCGCTGCAAGACGGGCATCCTCGAGATGATCTCCGTCCTGCCATAACGGCTGGAACCGGACGCGGCGAGAGGCGAGCGGGGCCCTCGGACCCCGCGCCTTGCAATGCCGCCATGCCCTGACGACCTCAGCCACCGCCATCGGCGGTTCCGTCATCAGTTGCACAGGGTGTCCTTGGCAGCCTCGCCTCCGAACCGAGGCATGTCCGTCGTGACCCGGACATGCAAGGATGCTTCCTGTCACCCTCCGCCTGGAGACGTCCGATGCTCGACCGACCCCTCCACCCCATCCTCCACTGCAGCCTGCGGCTTACGGCGCTCGCCGTCTGCGCCGGTGCAGGCCTGCTGGCGGCTGCGGCTCCGACGGGAGCGATGGATACCGATTGGCACAAGGTGTGCTCCTTCAAGAGCTCGCCCCAAGGCGCAGCCGAGATGGCGCGCGAGATGGTCTGCATCCGCCTGCGCGATTGCACCGCGATGGCCGACGTCCGCGGTGGCGTCATGACAGGCATGGGCTGCTTCGGCGTGCCGCCCGACGCTCCCTCAGCCCCCGCAAGGCCAGCGAACCAGCGTTAGCAAGGGCCGGCCGCCAGCCTTCGCCGCGCCGCAGCAAATTTTGTGGTGCGGCGCTCTAGCGGCGACGGGGAGCCCATGCTAACGGGCCTCGTCAACCCGGTCGCGGGCGCCTCCCGCAAGACCGCAGCAGAACCGGCCCCCGGCCGGTGTCGGAGTTGACGATGACGCTGATGCTCGATGGCCTGATTCGCGACGGTCTCACCTTCGACGACGTGCTGCTCGAGCCCGGCCCCTCCGAGGTCATGCCGGCGGATGTCGACATCCGCACCCCGCTCACCAAGACCATCTCGCTGAACCTGCCGATCATCGCCTCGGCCATGGACACGGTGACGGAGGCCAGGATGGCGATCGCCATGGCGCAGGCCGGCGGCCTCGGCGTCATCCACCGCAATCTCGAGGCCGACCAACAGGCCGCTCAGGTCCGCCTGGTCAAAAAGTTCGAATCGGGCATGGTCGCCAACCCGATCACGATCTTTCCCGACGAGACGCTGGGCGATGCGCTCGCCATCATGAAGCACAACGCGATCTCGGGCATTCCGGTGGTCGAGCGCGGCCCGCAGGGCCACAAGGGCAAGCTCGTCGGCATCCTCACCAATCGCGACGTCCGCTTCGCCGCCAATCCCGAGCAGCCCGTCTCGGAGATCATGACCAAGGACCGGCTGATCACGGTGCGCGAGGGCGTCACCCAGGAGGAGGCGCGTCGCCTCCTGCACCAGTTCCGCATCGAGAAGCTGCTCGTTGTCGACGACCATCACCGCTGTATCGGCCTGATCACCGTCAAGGACATGGAAAAGCAGGTCGCCCATCCCAGCGCCGCCAAGGACGCCAAGGGCCGCCTGCTGGTGGCGGCGGCGACCACGACCGGCGATCTCGGCTTCGAGCGCTCGGAACTCCTGATCGACGCCGGGGTCGACATCATCGTCGTCGACACCGCCCATGGCCATTCCGCCAAGGTGCTGGAGGCGGTGACGCGGGTGAAGCGGCTCTCCAACGCCGTCCAGGTCATCGCCGGCAACGTCGCCACCGCGACTGCCGTGATGGACGCGGCCAACGCCGCCAGCAAGCACGGCATCCCGGTCATCGCCGATGGCGGCATCAAATACTCCGGCGACCTCGCCAAGGCGCTCGCGGCCGGCGCGTCCTGCGCCATGGTCGGCTCGCTGCTGGCCGGCACCGACGAGACGCCGGGCGAGACCTTCCTCTACCAGGGCCGCTCCTACAAATCCTATCGCGGCATGGGCTCGGTCGGTGCGATGGCGCGCGGCTCCGCCGACCGCTATTTCCAGCAGGACATCAAGGACGCGCTCAAGCTCGTACCCGAGGGCATCGAGGGCCAGGTCGCCTACAAGGGGCCGGTCTCGGGCGTGCTGCACCAGCTCGCCGGCGGCCTGCGCGCCGCGATGGGCTATGTCGGCGGCAAGGACCTCAGGGACTACCAGTCCAAGGCGCGCTTCATCCGCATCACCAGCGCCGGCTTGCGCGAGAGCCATGTCCATGACGTGACGATCGTGCGCGAGAGCCCGAACTACCCGACGCGCTCCTGACGACGGACGGCCCGTCTATCCACTGTCTTCTGCGGCGCGGCGGCCCTTCACGGAGCCGCCGCGCTTGCATTCGGGCCCCATCTTCGCTTCGCTGCCGGGTATGCGAGGTCCGGCCCGTGGCCGCGCGCCCGGCCGGTCGGAGACGCAGATGTCGCTGAAGCTCGTCTATCCCGCCCTCGCCCTGATCTTCTGGATCTTCGTCGTCCTCGGCATCCTGTTCCTGCGGCGCAAGGCCGCCTTCGCCGGCAAGCAGGTCCGCATGGCCGATGTCGCGGTCTCGACCGAGGCCTATCCGCAGCCCGCCCGTCTGGCGGCGGCCAATTTCGTCAACCAGTTCGAGACGCCGGTCATCTTCTTCGCCCTGATCATGCTGGCGATGGAGGTCGGTGCCACCGGATATGCCATGGCGGTGCTGGCCTGGCTCTACGTCGCCAGCCGCGTCGCCCACACGCTGATCCATGTCGGCTCGAACGATCTGCGCCTGCGCGCGCCGGCCTTCGGACTCGGCGTCGTCGTGCTCTTCTGCATGTGGATCGGCGTCGTTCTCGCCGTCCTCTGACCGCACCAGTCCCGCTCCAGCCCGTCGCATTAAGCATCCGGCCCGTTTTGCGGAGAACGGGTCGGCCCGGCGTTGAAGCTTAACGGAAAGTAAACTACACACTCCGGGCGGCGGACGGGTCATCGAGCGTAGAGTGGAGTCGACGCGATGTTGCGTGTCCGGGAGAATATGACGCAGGGCTCGTCCTGCGCTGGCGGCGCTTCGGTCGCGCCCTCTCCCGAGGCGATGCCCTCACCCTCGGGACGCCCCCTGCGCCTCGCGGCCCTCGCCGCGGCCGGGATCGCGCTCGGCGCGGCCGGCACCGTGGTCACCGTGTCGATCGTCCAGGCGGAGGACGATGCCGGAATCCGCGCCTTCCACCTCCAGGAAGTGGCCAACCGGCCGGCCTCCCGGCCGGCAAGCTATGGCGCCCATGGCACGATCGGCCGGCCGCAGCCGCAGGCGGCCGCCTATGCGCCGGCCCGCTCGGGCTGGCAGATCCCGCTGCTGCAGATGCAGCCGGACGGCCGCATCGCCCACCCGCCGGTCGACCTGAACCCCTTTCGCCAGGGCGCCGCCGACGCAGCCCGCAAGCCCGCCAGGCGCAATCAGCATGCCCGGATCGACGCCGTTTCGGGAGCGACCGACGTGGCGCGGACCTTCTGCGTGCGCCTCTGCGACGGCTTCCACGCCCCCCTCGGCCATCTCCGGGCGGGCTCCGACCTGAAGGCCCATGAGGCCCTCTGCCAGGCCAACAACCCGGGCATCCCGGTCAAGGTCTTCCGCCTCGCCGCCGGCGTCGCCGACATTGGCGAGGCCCAGTCGGCCGATGGCCAGCGCTACCGAGCGCTGCCGATGGCCTACAGCCACGAGACCACGCGCGACGCCGCCACCTGCCGGCCCGCCATCGTCCAGGCCGGCGAGCGCCGCGTCTCCCTGCTGCGCGACTTCACGCTGCGCCCGGGCGACAGCGTCGTGCTCGACGGCAGGGTCCAGACCTTCGTCGGTGGCTCGCGCTGGCCCTACAGCCCGCGCGACTTCCGCGATTTCCGCAGCGCCGGCGAGCTCTCCAAGAGCCAGCGCCGCGAGATCGACGAGCGGGTCGGCATCTCCCGCCTCGAAGCCCAGGCGCGCGGCCTGCGCCGGCAGATGCTGCTGCGCGAGGCCAGCCTGCGGGACGACAGCGTCGCCAGCGACGCCGACCGCTTCGTCCTGAGGGGCTCGCTCGATCCGGTGCGCCGCGGCCCGGTCCGGGTGATCTCGCTGGTCGTGCGGGATTGAGGGCGGGGCCGGGAGGCCAGGTCACCGGCCGAGCCCGTGCCGCCCGCACTGTTTAGAAAGCGTCAAAACACGTTGCAGTTTTGAAGCGATCTAAGTATCTGTTTTAAAAGACTTTTTAGTTGACGACCGCGTTGCCCCCCATTACCGCTCCTGACGCAATGCGAAGAACGGGCCTTGAACCCGAAGGAGCAAGAACATGATCCACGCGACCCGTCTGTCCGCTCTGGCGCTCGCCTCCTGCCTGCTGGCAGCCCCGGCCCTGGCCCAGACCGTCAACCTCTACACGACGCGCGAGCCCGCTCTGCTCAATCCGGTCATCGACGCGTTCACCAAGGACACCGGCATCAAGGTCAACGCGGTCTTCCTGAAGGACGGCCTGCAGGAGCGCGTCGCGGCCGAGGGCGCCAACAGCCCCGCCGACGTCATGCTGATGGTCGATGTCGGCCAGATCAATGCCCTCATCGACGCCGGAATCACCCAGCCGATCAAGTCCGCGCTCGTCGACAGGACGGTCCCGGCCGCGCTGCGCGGCCCGGCCGACAACTGGGTCACGCTGACCCAGCGCGCCCGCATCGTCGTCGTCTCCAAGGATCGCGTGAAGCAGGACGCGATCACCTATGAGGAGCTCGCCGATCCCAAGTGGAAGGGCAAGGTCTGCATCCGCTCGGGCCAGCACCCCTACAACAATGCCTTCTTCGCCGCCTACCTCGCCCGCAACGGCGCCGAGAAGACGGAAAGCTATCTCAAGGGCCTGAAGGTCAACCTCGCCCGCAAGCCCGGCGGCGGCGACCGCGACGTGGCCCGCGACATCCTGTCCGGCCAGTGCGACATCGCCGTGATGAACACCTATTACATCGGGCTGATGAGCGAGGCGAAGAACGAGCAGAAGAGCTGGTACGAGGCGATCAAGCCGGTGAAGTCGACCTTCGCCAATGGCGGCACGCATGTGAACGTCTCGGCCGCGGCGATCGCCAGGAACGCGCCGAACAAGGACAATGCCGTCAAGCTGATCGAGTACATGCTCGGCGACAAGGCGCAGACCCTCTATGCCGACGGCAATTTCGAGTTCCCGGTGAACCCGGACGTCAAGGAGAGCGCCGCGGTCAAGCTCCTCGGCACGATCACCCCGGATACCACGCCGCTCGGTGACGTCGCGAAGAACCGCAAGGCCGCGGCCGATCTGGTCGACAAGGTCGGCTTCGACAATTGAGCCTGAGCGTTTCCCGCTTCGAGATCCGGCGGCCGTCCCTCCTGGGGCGGCCGTCGACTCGTCTGGTCTATGTCGCGCTGCTGGGGGCGGGCCTCGTCCTGCTGCCGGTCCTGGCGCTCGCCCTGACGGCCCTGTCCTCGCAGGCGGCGTCGATCTGGCCGCATCTGGCGGCCAATGTCCTGCCCGTGGCGCTGCGCGACACCGGCCTGCTGCTGCTCGGCGTCGGCCTGCTCTGCGGCCTCCTCGGCGTCGGCACCGCCTGGCTCGTGACGCAGTTCGAGTTTCCGGGCCGGCGCAGCCTGGAGTGGCTGCTGGTGCTGCCGCTCGCCCTGCCGACCTACATCACGGCCTATGTCTATGTCGAAGTCCTCGGCTTCCAGGGCCCGTTCCAGAGCGCCCTGCGCGCCCTGACCGGCTGGCGCTCGCTGCGCGACTACTGGTTTCCCGATCCGCGCAACCTGCCGGGCGCGATCTGCATCATGGCGATCGTGCTCTATCCTTACGTCTATCTCAGCGTCCGCGCCCTGTTCGGGCTGCAGGCCGCCGCGATCGTCGAATCCGCCCGCACGCTGGGAGCCGCGCCGGGCCGTCTGTTCTGGCGCATCGGGCTGCCGATGGCGCGGCCGGCCCTGGCGGCGGGGCTGACGCTGGTGCTACTGGAGACGCTCAACGACATCGGCGCCAGCGAATATCTCGGCGTCCGCTCGCTGACGCTGTCGATCTACACCACCTGGGTGAACCGCAACTCGCTCGCCGGCGCCGCCCAGATCGCCTGCGTCATGCTGCTGCTGGTCGTCCTGCTGATGGGGATCGAGGCCAGGCTGCGCGGCCAGCGGCGCTTCGCCCTGCCGGTGCGCCAGCCGCGGGCCGTGGGGCGCCTGCCGCTGCGCGGCGGGCGGGCCGCCGCCGCGACGCTCGCCTGTGCCTTGCCCGTCCTCTTCGGCGCCCTGCTGCCGATCGGCTTCCTCGCGACGGAGGTGCTGCGCCGCGGTCTCTGGCAGCAGCTCGACGGCGCCATGCTGCGCGCCCTGTTCAACGCGCTCGCCTATTCGGGCCTCGCCTCCGCCATCGTTATCCTGCTCGGCGTGGGCATCGCCGCGGCCCGGCGCCAGGGTCGCGAGCCCTGGCTCCCGGCGCTGTCGCGCCTGGCTTCCCTCGGTTACGCCGTGCCCGGCACCGTGCTCGCGCTCGGCCTGCTGGTGCCGCTCGCGGCGCTCGACAATGTCGTGGCGGACGCGCTGCGCCGCTGGTTCGGCCTGAACAGCGGCCTGCTGCTCATCGGCTCGGGGGCGGCGCTCGTCCTCGCCTATGTCGTCCGCTTCCTCGCCATCGCCGTCTCGGGCGTCGAGAGCGGGCTCGCGCGCATCTCGCCGCGGATCGACGACGCCGCCCGCACGCTCGGCGCCAGCGCGCCCGAGGTGATGCGCAAGATGCACTGGCCGCTGGCCCGCCCCGCCGTCGCGGCGGCCGCCCTGCTCGTCTTCGTCGATTGCCTCAAGGAGCTGCCGGCGACGCTGCTGCTACGTCCGCTCAATGTGGAGACGCTCGCCACCACCGTCTACGGCCATGCCTCCCGCGGCGCCTTCGAGGACGGGGCGCTCGCCGGGCTGCTGATCGTGCTCGCCGGCCTCTACCCGGCGGTGCGGCTGGCCCGCGCCGGCGCGCGGGAGGCCTGAGCCGGCTCGACAAGCCCCGGCCATCGTCCTAAACCGGGACATGAGCGGAACGGGGCGCCGGACGATGCCCGACACCTCGCCCGCCGGCTGGACGTGACGCGGGGCTGCTGCCCGGACCGAGGCTGTGCCGGCCGGCGCCGCCTCCGCTCCGGCGAGGGTTCGCAAGGCCGGCCGGCATGGGTCTTGCGCCGCTGACGATCTCCCGAACGGCGGCCCGCCGGCGTTCGCAGCGCCTCCCTTGCCGTTGCCCCCCTCTCGCCACCCGGATACTCGCCCCCAAGCTTCATGACGCGACGCGCCTCGATCCTCGCCTACGGCCTGATCCTCGGGCTCGGTCTCCTCGGCCTTCAGTCCTGGGGAATCGCGGTCGCGCGGGTGGAACGGCATGTGATCGGGGCGATCGAGGCGCGCACCGGCCTGACGGTGACCGCGCTCGAGCGCGCCGAGATCGCCTTCCTGCCGCTGCCGCGGATCAGCCTGTCGCAGGTCGCCTTCGCCCAGCGGGACGGCGCGCTCGCCGGCCGCGCGCTGCGGCTGCGGGCCCAGGCCCGTCTCCTGCCGCTTTTGGCCGGCCGGATCGATTTCGACCGGATCGAGCTCGTCGCCCCGCAGCTCGACGTGGCGGTCGCCCAGGCCGGCGAAAGCCCGGCCGACTGGCTGGCCGGCCCGCTCGACGACCTCCAGCGGCTGCGCGGCCAGAGCCGCATCGTGATCACCGCCGGATCGGTCTTCCTGCGTTCGGAGGGCGCGATCCGCAGCATTCTGCGCGATGTCAACCTGGTCCTGGCCGAGCGCGAGGCGCTGGCGCCACTGGCCGTGACGGGCACTGTCACCTGGCGCGGCGTGCCGGCCGAGATCAGCCTGCTCTGGCCGGTCGCGACCGCGCGCGGACGCACCCTGCTGAGCGTCGACGCGCCGCTTCTGAAGCTGCAGTTCGACGGCCAGCGCAGCAGCGCGCCGGAGACGATCACCACCGGCCAGCTCACGCTGGCGACGCGCTCCCTGCCGGACCTGCTCGGCTGGTTCGGCGAGGCGCCGCGCCTGGCGAGTGCGATCGGACCGCTCTCGCTCAGCGCCGATCTGCGCGCGCGGCCCCGCGACACCGCCCTCAGCAATGTCGTCCTGCGCCTCGACGGCGACCGTCTCGACGGGGCGCTCAACCTCGCGACGGCAGCGGGGCGGACCGCGCTCTCGGGCACGCTGGCGGGCGCGACGCTGGATGTCGGGCGCCTGCTCGGCCGGGTCGCCTGGCCCTCCGCCTCGCTCGCGCCCGATGCCGCCCCCCTGCCCTTCGAAGCCTGGACCGCGCAGGATCTCGACCTGCGCATCTCGGTCGAGACCGCGCGGCTGGACGGCGCCAGGCTCACCGATGTCGCGGCCTATCTGCTGATCAAGAAGGGGCGCTTCGAGGCCGGGATCGGCCGCGCCAGCGCCTATGGCGGCAGTCTCAAGGGCCGCCTGCTGGCGACCGCGACCCCGGCCGGCATCGACCTCAAGCTCACCGGCGGGCTCGACCGGGTCAATCTCGGTCGCGCCGGCGCCGATCTGCCGCCGCTGGCGCGGCTGAGCGGCACCGCCGCGCTCCAGTTCGCCCTCGACGGGCTCGGCCACACCCTGCCGGATCTCGTCGCCTCGCTGAGCGGCAAGGGCAGCCTTGGGCTGCGCCAGGGCGAGCTGTCGGGCTTCGCCTTCGCGGAGCTGATGCGCCGCGCCGAGCGCAATCCCGGACTCGCCCTGCGCGACTGGCGCCAGGGCAAGACGGCGTTCGAGAGCGCCGGTGCCACGGCCACCATCGCCAATGGCGTGCTCACCCTCGCCGACGCGCAGATGAGCGGCCAGGGCTACCGCCTGACCCTCGTCGGCACGGCGGGCCTCGCCGACACCCAGCTCGACATGGCGGCGCTGCTGCAGCCCGTCACCGGCCCGCTGCGGCTGCCCTTCCGCCTGAAGGGCCCGCTCGCGGCCCCCGCCTTCGACCTCCAGGCCGAGTCGTTGCTGCGCCCGGCCGCCGCCGGCGAGGCCGAGCCGTCGCCGGCCGCCTTGCGCTTGGATGCGGCAAGGCCGTGTGACGGCCGTCCGGGACGGCGACGGGAGAGCGGGTGATGAAGCACTGGATCGCGGCCACGGCCGGCCTTTTGGGATGGGTGGCGATGGATCTCTTGAATGGCGGCGCCCCGGCGGCGGCCCAGGACCTGATGACCGAGAAGAAGGTCTTCACCCTGCCAAGCTACACCACGCAAAGCGGGCGCACCCTCAAGGACGTCAAAATCGGCTGGGAGAGCTACGGCACGCTCAACGCCGACAAATCCAACGCCGTGCTGATCTGCCACTTCTTTTCGGGCAACTCGCATGCCGCCGGCAAATACGCGGCCAATGACGCCGCGGCCGGCTACTGGGACGCGATCATCGGCCCGGGCAAGGCGATCGACACGAACAAGTATTTCGTCCTCTCCTCCGACACGCTGGTGAACCTCAACACCGGCGACCCGAAGACCACCACCACCGGACCGGCCTCGATCGACCCCGACACCGGCAAGCCCTATGCGCTCGCCTTTCCGGTCGTGACCATCGCCGACTTCGTCAATGTCCAGAAGGCGCTGGTCGAGAGCCTCGGCATCAAGCGGCTGGCCCTGGTCGCCG
>NCCO01000287.1 GCA_002279705.1 Allobosea sp. 12-68-7 | reverse complement strand
AGCTACAGCTTCAGGACCAACCTCACCATGGAGGGCGGCTGGCGGCTTTCGCTGGGGGCCAAGGTGCAGGGTGAGGACGGCACGGTCGAAAGCCGTCTGGTACTGAAGGCCACCCCATGAAGAGAGTCCTGCTCTCGATCCTCGCTCTCGCCGCCGTCACGGCGGCGGGCGCGGGGGGCTATGCCGCCGGAACGCGCGGGCTCGTCCTGCCTGGCCTCGATCGGCTCCACCATGTCTTCATGGCCAGATCAGCGGTCGCGCCCAAGGCGGATCCGGCGGCAGCGACGGGTCCGATCGCCTATTATCGTCACCCGGACGGAGTGCCGGTCTACGCGCCAGCCCCGCGCAAAACCGAAGACGGTCGCGACTTCCTGCCTGTCCGCGCCAGCGAGGAGATCAGCTTCGATCCGCCCGCGGCCAGACCGGCGCAGGTCGCCGAGGCGCCAGCCGCTGGGGCGGAGGCCGAACGAAAACTGCTCTACTATCGCAACCCGATGGGTTTGCCCGACACCTCGCCGGTTCCGAAAAAGGACTGGATGGGGATGGACTATCTGCCGGTCTATGCAGGCCAAGAGGCCGAAGAGAAGGTGATCAAGCTCTCCCCCGGCCGCATCCAGCGCAGCGGCGTGCGCTCTCAAGCTGTCGTCCGCCAGGCGATCAGCCGGCCGATCCGCGTGCCGGGCACGGTGCAACTTGATGAGCGCCGCATCTCGGTGGTCGCGACACGCTCGGACGCCTTCATCCAAGAGGTCGCGCCCGTCACGACCGGCGACCGCGTCGCCAAGGGCGACCGGCTGGTCCGGATCTATTCGCCCGAGATCACAGCGGCGAGCGCGCAGTTCGTTTCAGAACTCAACGCGGCCGGGCGCGGCGCGCCCGAAGGCGGCGCGCGCCAGCGGCTGGAGAATCTCGGCGTGCAGCCGGAGATCGTCGCAGAGATCGAGCGAACCCGGAAGGTGCCGCTGACGATCGTCTGGTCGGCCCCGCGGGACGGCATCGTGCTGGAGCGCAACGTCATCGACGGCATGAAGATGGCGTCGGGCGACAGCCTGTTCCGGCTTGCCGACATCTCGACCATCTGGGTCCTGGCCGATGTTCCGGAGGCCGATCTGGCTGCGATCCGAATCGGTGCGCCGGCCACAATCCGCCTGCGCGGGCGGCCGGGGACTGAGTTCGCGGGCAAGGTCGGCCTGATCTATCCGCAGGTGGCCGAGGCGACGCGCACCACCAAAGTCCGCATTGAAATCGACAACCCCGCCGGCATGCTGCTGCCCAACATGTATGCCGATGTCGAGATCGGCTCGGGCGAGGCCGGTCTTGTGCTGGCGGTGCCCGACAGCGCCGTGATCGACACCGGCGGGCGTCGCGTGGTCATCCTCGATCGTGGCGAGGGCCGTTTCGAGCCGCGCGAGGTCCAGCTTGGCCAGCGCGGCGAGGGCATGGTCGCGATCAGCGAGGGTGTGAAGGATGGCGATCGCGTCGTCGTCTCGGCGAATTTCCTGATCGACGCCGAGAGCAACCTCAGGGCGGCGCTGAGCGGCCTCGCGACGCCGGCCGAAACCAA
>NCCO01000158.1 GCA_002279705.1 Allobosea sp. 12-68-7 | reverse complement strand
GCCGGGCTCGGGGTCTGGGCCGGTGTCTGGGCCGGTGTCTGGGCCTGGGCCTGTGCCGGCGGGTCGCTGCGGGTCTCGTTGAGAGCCGGAGGCGGGGCGCTGCCGCGCGGCGGCTCGTCGTTCAGCAGGGTCCAGCCATAGAAGCCGCCGCCCGCGATCAGAGCGAGCGCGGCGATGCCGGCGACGGCGCGCAGCGGGGATTTGCCTGTCGCGGCCGCGGCGGCCGGCGCCTGCGGCTGCCAGGCGGCGACCTCCGACATGTCGGCGAAGCGCTCGGCCGGGTCGGCGGCGAGCATGCGGGCCAGGAGCGGGCGGATGCGGGCGTCGATGCCTGAGAGGTCGGGCAGGCGACGGCGCTTCTCGAGGATCTGGACCTGGCTGCCGCCCATGTCGAGCGGCTTGCCGGTCATCGCCTCGGCGAGAACGAGGCCGAAGCTGTACATGTCGGAGCGGCCGGTGACGTCGCCGCCATAGAGCCCGAGCTGCTCGGGCGAGACATAGTTGTACTTGCCGGCGAAGCCCGAGCCGATGACGGTGCCTTCGCCCAGGATGCTGGAGCGGGCGATGCCGAAATCGATGATCTTGGCGCGGGCGATGCTGCCGCCGGGCAGGATGATGTTGTCCGGCGAGACGTCGCGGTGGACGATGCCGAGGAGATGGGCGGCGTGGAGTCCCGGTCCGATGCGCCGGCGCAGCACATCGACCTCGTCGAGGCTCAGCGGCGCCTGCTTGATGCGCTCCGAGAGCGGCTGGCCGTCGACGAACTCCATGGCCAGATAGGGCGACTGCGTGCCCGGATCGATAGTGAAGACGTAATAGCGGACGATGGCTTCGTTGTAGAGGTTGTGCAGCGCGGCGGCCTCGCGCCGGAACAGGGCGAGCGCCGCCTCGTCGCGTGCGAGTTCCGGGCGGATCATCTTGATCGCCACCGCATCGCCGGTCTGAATGGCACGGCCCTTGTAGACCTCGCCCATGCCGCCGACCCCGATCAGCCGCTCGATCTCGTAGATGCCGTTCAGGGTGGTCCCGACGGAGACGGCGCCGGCGCGGGGCGCGAAGACGGTGCGCTCGGAGTCGCTCATGGCGTGTCGGTCTCCTGCATGCGCCTGTTCGGCATCCACTGGGTCGTCCGGTCGTCCCTGCGGCTATAGCGTACGATGATCACCGTAACGTTGTCGCGCGCCCCGCGCTGCAGGGTCAGCGCCAGCAGGGCGCTGCAGGCCTGCTGCGCCCCCCTCTCCTCGGCCACTTCCAGGATCTCGGCCTCCGCGACATGCTCGGTCAGGCCGTCGGAGCAGAGGATGAAGACGTCGCCATCCTCGATCTCGCCGCTGTCGAGGTCGAGTTCGGGCACGTCGTGGACGCCGATCGCGCGGGTGATGACATGACGTCGCGGCGAAAGCCTGGCTTCCGCGGCGGTCATCACGCCGCGCTCGACCATTTCCTGGACCTCGGTGTGGTCGCGCGAGATCTGCAGAATCTGGCCAGCCCGGATGAGGTAGATCCGGCTGTCGCCACACCAGACGCAGGCGAAGTGGCGCTCGTGGACGAGCAGGACCGCCAGCGTCGAGCCCATGGCCGCGCCGTTGCCCTCCGCGATGTGGCGGCGCAGCGTCGCATTGGCGTCCAGCACGCCATGCTCCAGCCGGGCCAGCAGATCGGGCGCCGACTGGGTCTTCCCGATGCTCTCGATCGCGGCGGCCACGGTGGCGCTGGCGAGCGCGCCGTTCTCGTGACCGCCCATGCCGTCGGCGACCGCCCAGATGCCGAACTCCGGCCGGACGACGAGATTGTCCTCGTTGGCGCTGCGGATGCGCCCGACATGGCTGACGGCGCCGGTCTCGAAGGCCGATGCGATCTGGCTCGGATTCTGGCTGAGATCGCTCATGATACGGCCCGCCCCGGTTCGAGGAACGCATCGAAATGGCCGGTCAGCAGGCCGGCGAAGAGATAGGGGTCGGGCAGCCCGTGCCCGACCAGGGCGAGCGGCTCGAAATTCTCGCCGCCGACGGTCCAGAAGCAGGTCGAATGGGCATAGGCGCGGGCGTGATCCTCGACCCGCAGGGCGGCGAGCCGGGCGGGAAAGCCGGCCGCATCCAGCGCGGTGACGATGGTGCCGTCCGAGAGGCGCACCATGTCCTGCGGCGGCGGCGCGAGCAGCGCGTCATGGGGGGCGGAAAGCCGGGTCAGGCGCTCCGAAACGGCCTCGAAGCTCGCCGCCGGATCGAGGGCCTGTAGCAGGAAATCCTCGATGCCGGCATACCAGGCGTCCTGCGGGTCGAGTTCCGGATGGGGGATCGCGCCGCCGGGCTGCGCCAGGGCGAAGACGGTCAGCGGAAAGTAGCGCCCGACGCCGTCGACGGAGGGCATGAAGGCCCCGGCGACGGCCTGCCCGCACAAGCCCTGGCCGATCCAGAAGCGCCAGATCGGTGCGTTGAGGAAGGCCTCCTGCCAGCGTCCGGCCAGAGCCAGCCGGCTCGCGGTCAACCCGCCCTGGAGCCAGGCCTCGTAGACCTTGAGGAAGGCCGCCGGCGCGTTCACCGCAATGAAGTCGCGCTTGGCCGGCAGCTTCCCGAACAGGCCGCAGCTCATCGCCTCAGATCCCCGACGGGCAGCGGATTTCCCGCAAAGCGGGCAGGATCAGCGGGTTCTTCAGCGAGCCGACGCCGAACTGGTAGCCGACCTGGCGCCCGCCCGCCGCCAGCGTCAGCCCGACATTGTCGCCCTGGCGCAGCACCGAGCCGGTGTCGAGCAGGCGGAAGAAGGACCAGACGCCATCGCGCTCGAACAGCTTGATCTCGCCGGACGGCGCGCTCGGCCCCGAGGAGAAGAAGCCGCCGCCGAAGACGCCGCCGCTCGCCCCGCCCAGTGTCAATGTGATCGCGGTGCGGCCGATGCCGGCGCCCGGCCACATCACGGGGGCGGGCGTGTTGACGCCCTGCTGGCTCGTCACGGTGAAGCCGTTGATCTCGAGCTTGGCATTGGCGGCGTCGGCGGAGAGCGCGGTCGGCACCACGATCATCTGGAAGGAGGGCAGGTTGCCGCCGGTCGGGAAGAAGGCCTCCCGGATTTCGCTGGCGCGCTGGAACTCGCGCAGCGTCGTCGCCGAGAGCGAGCGGGCGACGCGGCTGTCGGCGCGCCAGCTCCACTGCGCCTTGGAGCTGTCGACATAGGGTTCGAGCCGCTCCTTGTAGAACTTGTCCATGATGCCGCCGGGCGCGAACAGGCGGGCGAAATCGGCCAGCGGCACGTCGCGCGCGCTGCCCTTCACGAAGGGATAGCGGTTGGTCAGGATCTCCGTGCAGACGCGGCTGACCTGGTCGCCCAGCGCCTGGCGCAGCAGGGCGACGGTGGCGCCGGTGGCATCGCCCTCGAAGTCGTTGACGGCCGAGACGACCATCGCGCCGAAGGGCGCGGGGTAGCGTGAGGAATTGGCGCGCAGCGTCGCAATGAGCGGCACCAGCGCGGCATTCGCCGCCGCCGCCTGGGCCGGGTTGGTCGCGGCGGTGGCGAGGTTCTGGTTGATCTCGGACAGGACCTGCAGGAGCTGGTCGACCGGGCGGCGCCCGAGATCGCCCTCGACCAGGACATGGAAGGGCTTGAACTGGGCCTCGATGTCGGCGCCGAGCGCCTCGTTGCCGCCGCCGCCGAGCACGCGCTCGACGCCGGGCGCGCTGAGCGGAAGGTTGGTGCCGAGCCGGCTCAACGCCTCGCTCGCGCGCTTCTCCAGAACATCGGTCGCGGCCGCTGCGGCCGCCTTGCGGGGGGAGGCGCGCTCCTTGGTGAGCTGCGTCTCGTCGCGGACGGATTCGAGGATCTGCTTGAAGGGCGAGGTCGGTGCCGCCATGGCGCTGAGCGCGACATATTGCGGCTTGTCGGCGTTGAGCGGGCGCAGCTTGAGCCGCGCCAGGGTGCGCTGCCAGGAGGCGACGAAGTCGCGGCTGTAGAGCTTGAGCAGGTCCTGGAAGAGCGTGGCGTATTGCGAGATGATCGCCTGCTGGTCGACATTCTCGCCCAGCACCCAGCGCTCCTTCTCGATGCGGTCGCCGATGTCGCCGAGGCGGTCGACGAAGGCGTTCTGGAAGCCGTCATAGGTGTAGAAATAGGGCACGCGGACCGCGTCGAGGTCTTCGCCGCCGACGCCTTCGAAAGCCAGGCGCACGTCGGAGCCGCCACGGCGGGCCGCGACCCAGTCCTTCTGGCTCTGCGAGCGGGCCTGGGTGCGCAGCAGTTCATAGGCGCGTTCCGCGATGCTGAGGCGGCGCAGCGTGCGCTGGCTGTTCTCGATCAGCGACTGGTTGAGCTTGACCAGCGGCTCGGCCTCGCCGTCGTCGAGATCGAGCATCGCGACGAGATGCTCCTCCAGCGCCTCGCGGCCCTTGGCGTTGGCGGCGCCGGGGAAGAGGTTCTCGGCCCAGTCCAGCCGCATCCAGGCGATGACGAGGTCGCGGTCGAGCTTCGCCTGGCCGCCGATCATCATATAGACCTTGAGCGCCTCGTAGACGAAGCCGGGATTGGTCTGGTTGGCCTCGAGCTGCTCTTCCAGCCGGAAGATGATGCGCGAGCGCAGCATCCGTTCGAGCGCCTGCTGATAGGTCAACTCGGCCGCGTTCTGCAGGCGGGCGCGCTGGCTGAGCCCGAAGGTGGCGGCGGTCGGTGTCGGCTCCTCGCGGGTGGCATAGCCCGCCGGCAGGTGCCGCAGCTTGTGCAGCAGCGGCAGGACGCGGCTGAAATTGCGTTCGGAGATCGTCGTCTCCTGCAGCACCGGGGCGGCGCTGGCGCGGTAATCCGACAGGCCGTAATTGGTCGCGGTGATGAGGTCGCTGTTGCGCGAGAAGCTCGTCCACCACAGGCCGAGCGCGGCCAGCGAGACCAGCGCCACCGTGGCGAAGCCGGCAGCCCGCAACAGGGTGGCGCGGCGTGCCGCGCCGAGATCGGTCGAGACCCAGCCGGCCTCGCCGATGATGACCTTCTGGATCAGGTCGGTTAGGAAATAGCTCTTGCCGCGGCCGGAATAGGCGCCGGCGCTGGCGTGGCTGCTGCCGAAATTGCGCGAGAGCGCCCCGATCAGCTGGTCGATCGGCGTGCCCTCCTGCGTTCCGGAGGTGAAATAGAAGCCGCGCAGCGTCGCATTGGCGTGATAGCGCGTCGGCTCGAAGACGCGGCCGAGGAAATCGGTGATCGAGCGTTTCAGCGTCGCCATCTGGCTCGGGAAGCCGAAGATCTGGGCGCGCGCGGTCGGGTTGGCTTCGTCCTGCAGCCGGTCGGGGAGGCGTTCGTTCAGCCGTTCGATCAGCGCGTCGTATTCGGGCGCGACGTCGCCGATCATGTTGCGGGTCTTGTCGCCGGTCTGGAAGGTGTGGCCCCAGACCATCCGGCGCTGCGGCTCGGAGAGGCCGCCGAAATACTCGTTGAAGCCGGCGATCAGGTCGGCCTTGGTGAAGACGGCATAGACCGGGAAATCGACCTTGAGCCGCTCGTTCAGCTCCAGCAGCCGGTTGCGGATCGCGTCGGCATGGGCGGCGATCTCCTCCGGCGAGGAGGTCAGCAGATCCTCGACGCTGATCGCCACCATGACGCCGTTGATCGGCTGGCGCGGGCGATGGGTCTTGAGCAGATCGAGGAAGGCAAGCCAGCTCGCCTTCTCGGCCTTCGCGTCGGTGTCCTGCGTGGTGTAGCGGCCGGCCGTGTCGATCAGCACGGCCTCCTCGGAAAACCACCAGTCGCAATAGCGGGTGCCGCCGACGCCAGCGATCGCGGCAGGCGTCGCGCCGCCGCGGGCGAGGGGGAACTTCAGCCCGGAATTGACCAGTGCGGTCGTCTTGCCGGCGCCGGGCGGGCCGATGATGACGTACCAGGGCAGGTCGTAGAGATAGTCGCCGCCGTCCTTGCCGCGGGCGCGGCGCAGCGTCGCCAGCGCGTCGCGCATCGAGGCCGACAGCGCGGCGCCGTCGCCGGTCGCCTCCTGCTGCTGTTCCAGCGCCTCGGTGAGCGCGGCGGTGGCGCGACGCCGGCGGATCACGATCAGCGCGATCCAGGCGAGGGCGCCGAGCGCCAGCAGCAGAACGATCGGCAGCCGCACCCAGACCGAGTCGAACGGGCGGACCTTGCCGACGGCGAGGAACGGCGCGCCGAACCAGACGAGCAGGCCAAGCGCCAGCGTCCCGACGGTGATGGCGGCGATTCTGAGCCAGGTGGCGCGGTTCATGCGCTGGCGCTCTCCTCAACCCTGCCGCTGGATCACGATCTCGACGCGCCGGTTCTTGGCACGCCCCTCGCGGCTGGCATTGTCGGCGATCGGGGCATCGGCGCCCTTGCCCTCGACGGTGATGCGGTCGGGCTTGCTCAGCTTGGTCTGCAGCAGGTCGCCGACGGCCTTGGCCCGGGCCTGGGAGAGCTGCAGGTTGGAGGCGAAGCGGGCGGTGCGGATCGGCACGTTGTCGGTATGGCCGACGACCTTGACGGCGCCGCCCTCTGTCTCCAGCACGCTGGCGATGCGCTCGATCAGGGGCTTGAACTCGGCGCGCACGGCCGCCTGGCCGGGCTCGAACAGGGTGATGTCAACGAGCCGGACGATGATGACGTTGGGCGTGACCTGGCAGACGATGGGCGGCTGGACCGCGCCGCAGACTTTGGGCGGCACAGGCGGCGGCGGCACCGGCGGCGGCGGGGCCGAGAACACCTTGCGCACGATGCCGAGCTCGCCCTTGGGGTGGACCGAGAGCATGGCGGTGGCGGCCGCCTCCGCATTGCCCGAGAGCAGGAAGCGGAACACGAAATAGAGGCCGAGCACGGCGACGCCGGCGAGCGCCGCCACCGACCAAACCGGAACCTTGAAGCGCGCCACCTGCGAGGCGACGGCCTGCCCGCGCCAGCGCGGCGAGAGTTCGGGGTCGGGCTGCTTCACCCGGCGCAGCGTCTCGAACAGGTTGCGCTGGATCATCTGGAGATTGGCGGCGCCGCCGGCGGAGGTGCGGTGGATGCCCTGGAAGCCCAGCGCCAGGCAGGCGTGCATCAGTTCGAGCAGGTCGTAATTGACGGATGGATCGGCCTTGGCGCGGTCGAGCTCCTCGAAGAAGCGCACGCCGCCGACACGCTCGCCGAAGAACTTCGAGAGCATGCTGTACTGGGTCCAGACATGGCGGTCCTCGCCGGGGATGTTCTGGACGATGTCGTCGGCGGCCGCGCAGAGGATGTATTTGGCCGTCCGCGTCTGCTCGGCCGAGGCGCCGCGGCCCGGCAGGGGCCCGGCGGCGGGGCCGGGCGGTGGCGTCGGGCGCGGCGGGGCCGGCTGGGCGGCCGACATCCAGTCGTCGCTGCCGCCGGGAACGCCGGGCGAGGCGGCGGCGGGCGCGGCATAGGGTGTGGGCGCCGCCGGCATGGCTTGCGCCGGGCGGGAGGGCAGGGGCGCGCGGCGTCCGGCCGGGTTCGGCCTGATGATGGTCCGGTCGGAACGGCCGAACGGATCGGACGGCGAACCGGGATCGCTCATCGCCGTCCCTCGAGCACGGCCCAGAGCTCCAGTTCGAGATCGGGCCAGTCACCGGAGAAATGCATCCCGATCGAGCTCGCGGTCGAGAATTCCGGCCAGAGCGGCGAGGTCCGGTCGAGATAGAAATAGACGTGGTCGGTCAGCGCGCGGATCTGCGGCGGCGGCGTCGGCAGATGGACGAGGCTGATGCCCGGCAGATGGGCATGGACGATCTCGTTCATCTTGGTGTTGGGGCCGACCTTGAAGAGCTGCGGGAACTGGGCCTGGATCTCGGTGAGGGGGCGGCGTGCCGCGACCTCCAGAACCAGCGTCGCGTTGCGGACCAGGCTGCGGTCGCGGATCGTCGACATGAAGGCGTTGGGCGCGCGCTCGGTGATCTCGAGCCGGATGGCGCGGCGGCCGAGATTGGCGGACAGAAAGTCCTGGATGTCACGCACCAGTGGCGTGAAACAGGCCTCCAGATCGTCGTGGTCGTAGGCCGGATAATCGCGGGCACGGCGCTCGGCGGTGGTAAAGGTCGCGAGTTCGCCCGCCAGCCCCAGGAAGGTCTCGAACAGACGCTCGGGATGGACATAGCGCGACTGGCGCAGATGGCGCAGCTGCGGGATCTGCCGGTTCAAGAGCTGCAGCATGAAGTAGTCGGCGCTCTGCAGGCCGCCGCCGGCCGTCGGGTCGGCCGCGTAGCGGGCGAGTTCCTCGAGCTTGTTGTCGATCCAGCCGATGACCCGGTCGAGCCAGCCCTCGATCACCGGATAGGCGCAGCAGACGAGAACGGGCGGAGCGAATTTCTCATCGAACAGGATGGCGCGGTCGCGGACTTCGAGGACGCGGCCGAGCGCGAGGCCGACATAGCCGGCCTTCGCCGTCTTGCGCAGCTCCAGGCTCAGGCGCGGATGGGCGACGTCGATCTCCTCCTCGATCCGCAGCGAGGCGGTGGAATCGATCAGCATCTCGGTGGCCGGGACATAGCGGCTGGCGCTGCCGCTCAGCGCGTCCTCGACCTCGCGGGTATTGGGAGAGGCCAGCGGCAGGGAGAGCCAGACGATCTGGCCGGCGGCGTTCTCCGGCACCTCGATCGCGGCGGGCAGGGGGCTGTTGTCGGGCATCGCGAAGGGCGTGCCGTCCGGCATGATGCCGACGGCGCGGCGCAGGCCGATGCGGCTCTGCTGGGCGAGGTCACGGTCGATCTCCAGCACCGAGAATCCCCACGGGTAAGGGGTGACGTGCCGGACGCGGTTTTCCAGCAGATTCTCAAGATACCGGTCGCTCTGCTGGAAGTGGTGCGGCCTGAGGAAAAGCCCTTCCGACCAGACGACCTTGCTATACCACGACATCCGGCTCTCGCTCACTCAAGGGCATGCCAGGGACCTTATACAGGTCGCCGACAAGCGTCACCAAGCGAATGCTAGGGCGGCGCGAAGGCGCTGCCGTCATTGACTTGAAGGATGCGCGGTTGCGCGTTTGCCGGCAGTCCAGCAGAGTCGCTGACACGAAGGTCGAGAGGAGCCCCGATGCCGAAAGGTCCCGCTGCCCGCGTTCTCGATATGGTGGCGCATCCCCTGCCGGGCGTGCTCCAGCCGGGGCCAGGAAGCCCCAATGTCCTGATCGGCGGAATGCCGGCCTGGCGCGGCGTTTCCGCAGCGGCGGCCGCAGCGATCCAGGCGGCGCGAAAAGTCTCCGACGCCGCCATTGCAACCGCGGAAGCCGCCGCGACCGCCGCCTCGGGGACACCCGGCGCGCCGGCCGCGAAGACGGCCGAGGAAACCGCCAAGGCGACCGCTGCCGCCGGTATGGGCTCGATGATCACGGGGGCCGCGGGCGGGGCCGATATTCACAACTGCCTGACGCTCCTGCCGGCGCCGCCGCATGGTCCCGGCGTGGTGGTCGACGGCTCGAAGACCGTGCTGATCAACGCGCTCGCGGCCTGCCGGGTGGGCGATACGATCATCGAGGCAGTGGGCCCGCCCAACAAGATCACGATGGGGATGACGACGGTGATCATCGGCGGCTGACGGGCGGCTGCGCCTCGGCTAGGAGGGACGGGCGCGCGGCTCGTTGCGCCCCACTCCAGCCCAGGACACCGACCATGACCATCGACCGCATCGGAGTGACGCAGCGCTGGTGCGATGCCGCGATCTTCAACGGCATCGTCTTCCTCGCCGGCCATGTCGCCGAAAAGACTGAAGGCCGATCGCTCGGTGAGCAGACCACCGAGGTCCTGGCGCTGCTGGAGGAGACGCTGGAGGCCGCCGGCAGCGACAAGAGCCGTATCCTGAGCGTCCAGATCTTCCTCACCGACATCGCGAAGATCGCCGAGATGAACGAAGTCTGGGACGCCTGGGTGCCGAAGGGCACCGCGCCGGCGCGCGCCACCGTGGAGGCGAAGCTCGCCTCGCCCGGCCACGACATCGAGATCACGGCGGTGGCGGCGAAGAAAAGCACTTAGTTCCCAGCCTGTTTCGCACCGAAACACCGCGTCATCCCGGACAAGCTGCGCAGCAGCGCCGATCCGGGATCCATCACAGAGCGCCGGAGCCCTCCGATGGATCCCGGCGCTCCGCTTCGCTTCGGCCGGGATGACAGCGTGGTTCCGGTGACGTGCCTCGAAGCGGCGCTTTGGGACGGACGCCGCTATTTCCCGCCGCGGTCGTAGCACTCGGCGAAATAGAGCATGAAGGCGTCGACCAGTCCGTCCTCATAAGGCGCGGTCTTGGCGTCCCAGCGGGCGACATAGGCGTCCCACATCTTGGCCTTGCGTGAGCCGAGCAAGGAATCGAGGCCGCGCTCCTGCGCCGTGCTCTCGGCGATCGCCTGGGGATCGAGATCCTCGACCAGCATGCGCAACGCATGTTGCATGGCCGAGTAGGTCTTGATCTGGTGGGCCTTGAGGTCCTTGAAGCTTTCGTCGAAGGCCTTCTGCGCGCTGAGATAACCGCTTTTGGGCCGGCCGAAGATGAGCTGCAGCGCATCGTCCACCGTCGGCGAGAATTTCAGCGGGTTGTTGTCCTGCGCCTGGATCATGGTTTGGTTGGCGCTGCGGGCGATGCGCTTGCTCTCGGCGCGGGCCGCGAGCAACTGCTTCAGCTCGACAGCGACGAGGCGCATCAGCCCGCCGAGCTGCTCGGCGAAGGCGCCGGGGTCCTGCCAGGCGAGGTCGCCGGTCGACAGGCCTGCCCCCTTGGCGAAGCGCTGGACGAATTCGGCCGCCGAGATCGCTGGCATGCCGGCCGGTGCCATCGCGGGCAACGGCGGTGCGACCGCTGCGAAGGGGGGGGCGGCTGCGAAGGGCGCGGCAGCGGGAGGCGGCGGCTCGAGCGGCGGCAGGGGCGCGATCGGCGGGGTGGGCTGGGCGGGCGCGTCGCTCCACGGATCTCCCGGCGGCAGGTCGGCGGTCAGGGGGCGCCGCGGAGTCGGGATCGGGGCCTGCGGCGGCTCGGACGCGGCCGGCGGCGCCTGATAGGGCGCCCAGGCGAAATCGTCTCCCGACGGCGGGGGCGCGACCGGGGGCGCGACCGGGGGCGCGACCGGGGGCGGCGGAGCGGGTGCGGGCGCTGCGGCGGGCGTCGGAATGTCCGCCGCCCAGTCGATGAAGCCGTCATGGACGGGGCGGTGGCGGCTCGGCGGCAGCAGGTCGCGGCGCGGGATCGGCGGCGCGACGTCGCCGCTGGCCGACCAGAGCGATTCCGGATCGGGAGTGGGCGCCTGCACCGGGGCGGTCTCGGGTTCGGCGCGGGTGGCCTCGTCGATGGCGACGGCGATGACGTAGTGGCCGATCTCGAGCCTGTCGCCATCCTGCAGGCGATAGGGCGACTGGACGCGCTGGCTGGAGCCGTTGGCATAGGTGCCGTTGGTCGAAACGTCGCGCAGCCAGTAGGCGCCATCGCGGAAGCGCACCTCGCAATGGCGGCCCGAAATGGCGCGGGTTGGGTCCGGCAGGCACCAGTCGAGATGCTGGTCGCGCCCAATGTCGAGCCCCCGGCTGCCGCTGAGGGTGACAGTCAGCGGGCCGCCATCGGGCAGGGCGGTCTCGTTCTCGATCGTCAGCGTCAGGGGCATGGCGGGGAATCCGGGCGCGGCGCGGAGGCGGCCGCCGTCTCGCGCGGGCGGTGATCAGGAGGCGGGCTTGCCGTCGTCATCGGCCAATCGAATGCATGCTTCGACACAATTGCGCAATGCGGCCTTGTGATCGCGGCCGCTCCTGCGGCCGAGCGCGGTGAGGACGGCGATGCGCGCCATCTTGGCGGTGAGGTCAGGCGGGCAGGGCACAGCGTGCCCCTCGACCATGCTGCCGCCGGAATAGCCGGCCGCAAAGGCGACCCAGGTAGCAGGCTGCGCCGGATCGCCGGCATCGGCGATGGCCAGAGCCGCGCGCCGGGTCTCGTCGCGCGGATCGCGGACCCAGGCCTCGGCCGCCGCGAGCCCGTCATCGGGCGCGGCGCCGGGCGGGAGCATCGCGCGCAAAGCCTGTGCCGCCCACCAGACGGCCTCGCGGCGGGGCAGCACATAGGCACAGAAGGAGATCGCCTCGGCCGGGGCTGGCCCCTGGGCAAGGCGCCTGAGAAAGGCCAGCGGATGCTCGGCCGCCGGCTTCGTCGCAATGACCTTGCCGGCCGAGGGGAAGGTCTCGAACACCTCCCGGGCGGTGCTGAAGCGCAGACGCGTCATCGATGCTCAGTTGATCTTCACGAGGGCGCCGTTGACGATGACCATGGCGTCGCTCAGCACCTCGGTCTTGGCCACGCTCTTGATGGTGATCGTCGGCGAGGAGATTTCGATGCTCGTGGGCAGCATCTTGATCGTGCTCTGGCCGACCTTGAGGTTGATCTCGGTCTGGGCCTCGACGTCGAGCTTGCCGTTCTGCACATGGAGCTTGTCATTGCCCTGCTTCAGCGTCGTCTCGCGCGAGTAGCCTCCGTCGGCATAGTCGGGCCCGATCTCGCGAATCTCCTTGTTCTTGACCAGGACCTCATGGTCCTTCTCGGCCTGCATGCTGAAGACTTCCTGCCCCTTGCGGTCCTCGAACTTGATCTCGTTGTAGCAGTCGGCGAAGCCGGCGCCGTCGGTCGATTCCGATTTCAGGCCGGACTGGGTCTTGTTGTCGGGCAGGTTGTAGGGCGGCTTGTGCTGGTCGTTGACGACCGTCCCGGTCACCAGCGGCAGGTCCGG
>NCCO01000286.1 GCA_002279705.1 Allobosea sp. 12-68-7 | reverse complement strand
GTGCCGGTGAAGCCGAACCCGGCATTGTTCACCAGCACATCGATGCGGCCGAACTGGTCCAGGGTGAAGGCCACGAGCGCCCGCACGTCGGCATCCTTGCTGACGTCGGTGCGCAGCGCCCGGGCGTTCGGGCCGAGGGTGGCGGCGGTCTCGCGCGCGGCCTCCTCATTGCTGTCGGCGATCACCACCTTCGCGCCCTCGCGCACGAACAGCGTGGCGGCGGCCCGCCCGATGCCGCTCGCCGACCCGGTGACGATGACGACTTTTCCGTCCATTGACATAGGTTTGTCCTTCGGTTCGTGGAGGCGCGGGGCGGCCGCGCACAGGCTCAGTGCTTGCCCAGCCCGGCATCGTCGAGCGAGGAGGCGGGCAGTCTGTCGAGGGGGGAGACCTCGCCGCGCTCGATCACATAGATCCGGTCCGCGAACGCGCGCAGCAGGCTGGGATTGGATTCGGTGATCAGCAAGGTGATGTCGCGATCGGCGTCGCGCAGCGCCCGCAGCGCGGTGCCGTAGCGGATCGCCAGCACCGGCGCGAGGCCCTGGAACGGCTCGTCCAGCAGGATGATGCGATCGCCGGCCATGAGCGCCCGGCCGAGCGCCACCATCTTGCCTTGCCCGCCGGAAAGGCCGGCGGCGGGCCGCTCGCGCATGTCCTTCAATTCCGGCAGCACGCCATAGACCCGCTCCAGGCGGCGCGCGATCTCGGTTTCGGGCAGGCGCATGACCTCGGCGGGAAAGCGCAAATTCTGTTCCAGCGTGAACGCCCCATAGAGCCTTCGGTCCTCCGGCGCATAGCCGATGCCGAGATAGGGCCGGCGATGGGGCGGCACCTGCGCCAAACTGTTGCCGTCGAGCGTGACTTGCCCGGCGGTGATCTTCATGAAGCCCATGATGGACCGCAGCAGGCTGGTCTTGCCCGCGCCGTTGCGGCCGATGAGGGCGATGGTGGAGCCCTGGGGCATTTCGAGGTCCGCGTGGCGCAGCACCTCGATGCCTTCGATCTGGGCGGAGAGCCGTTCGATCTTCAGCATGTCAGACCCCGATCACGTTCTTGCGCACGTCGGGATCGTTGAGCACATGCTCGGGCGTCCCCTCCAAGGCGATCTTGCCGCCGGTCCACACCGCCACGCGATCGGCGTAGCGGGAGACCACATCCATGTCGTGCTCGACGAAGATGGCGGTGGTGGCGCTGTGATCCAGCGCGCGGACCAGGGTATCCATGATGGAGAATTTCTCCCGGCTGGAGACGCCGCTGGTCGGCTCGTCCATGAACACGAGGCGCGGCTTGAGGGCGAGCGCGAGCGCGATGTCGATCAGCTTGCGCATGCCCTCGGGCAGTTCGCGCACCGGGCGGTCGCCCACGCCGCTGAGGCCGATCACCTCCAGCATGTCGCGCATCTCGTCGGCCTTGGGATGGATCGGGTAGATCTCGCCCTTGTAGCCGCCGTTGATGAGGTTCTTCATCACGGAGTTGCCGATCTTGCCGTTCTCGGCGGAGGCGCCGATCACCGCCACCGACTTCGGCTTCATGATCCGGTTCATCTGGCGCACGATGTCGTCGAGCGCGCCAGTCG
>NCCO01000157.1 GCA_002279705.1 Allobosea sp. 12-68-7 | reverse complement strand
CCCGGCGTGCGCGGCATTGCCGCGCTTCTTGGCGAGCTTGATCATGCGCCTGACGGCCTGATCCGTCAGATCGAGCAACGGACCGTCGGAGGTCGGGGGGGCTTCCGGCGTGGCCTGATCGGCCTTGTCCCGTTCGCTCACTTTCGTCGCCATCAATAGCGCTCCGCACTCTCAAGGCCGCCACGGCTCGGGAGAAGCCATCTGCGGACGCATAAAAGGGCGGCGCGGCCGCAGGTCCGGCGCGCTCACCCCACCCAAATCACACAGGCGAGATGGCACCGATCATCCTTGATGAACCGTAAACCAAACCCCGCCGACACGCAGACCTGACCGGAAGGACCCTTGGAATTCGCTCAATCCTCAGACATCGCTTCGGTCCCCTCGATCGTCTCGAGGCGAGCCTTGACGTCCTTGATCCAGGCGAAATTGGCTTCGGTCGCTTCGTCAGCCAATGCGCGCTCGGCTGCCTTCAACTCGCTATGTAGCGTCCGCGCGCGATGATGCAAGACGATGGCCTGACGAATCGAGTCGAAAACCGATTCCGGATCAGCGGCTTGCGCCAGTTTCAGCCGCTCGGCCGGGCCCGTCACCGCCATCAGCTGCACCTGCGCCTCCTGCACGCGCGGCTGTTGCAGGCGGGTGGCCAGCGCCTCCTCGTCGAGCACGCCCTCCATCGCGGCGTCGAGCAGGGCCTGGCGGAAGCGCTCGGCGGCAGGGCCGTCGAGCGACAGATCGGCGATCTCGTCGGCGCAGCGCAGGATCAGCGTCGGATGGCTCGCCAGCGCCAGCAGGATGAAGGCCTCGCGGGTGTCCTCGCCGCGGCCCCGCGCCATGATCTTGGTCCGCGTCAGCTGGCTCGATGCCCTGAGCGGCCCGACCGACCAGGGCGCCGGCTGCGGGAAACCGCCACGGCCGCCGCGCCCCGCGCCGCCCCCCTGCCCCCGCCCGCGCGGATAGCCGCCCTCGCGCCGCTCGGCCCGGGCCGGGGCCGCGCTGGCGAAGAACTGGCCCAGCCGTTCGTCCATCTCGCGCCGGTAATGCTTGCGCGTCGTCTCATCGCGAATCTGGCCGAGCGGCTCCTTCAACCTCCGCTCGAAGGCGGCGCGGCGCTCGGGCGTGTCGAGCGGCCCGGCCTCGACCTCCCGCGTCCAGAGCATATCGACCAGCGGTCGCGCCTCAGCCAGAACATCGGCGATCGCGGCCTTGCCGCCGGAGCGAGCGAGATCGTCGGGGTCCTGCCCCTCCGGCAGCAGCGCGAAGGAGAGCGACTTGCCGGGCTCCAGCAGCGGCAAGGCGAGGTCGATCGCGCGGCTCGCGGCCTTGCGGCCGGCCTTGTCGCCGTCGAGGCAGATCACCGGCTCGTCGGCCATGCGCCAGAGCAGCGTGAGTTGGTCCTCGGTCAGGGCGGTGCCGAGCGGCGCGACCGTCTGCGGGAAGCCGGCGAGCGCCATGGCGATGACGTCGACATAGCCCTCGACCACGATCGCCTGCCCGGTGTCGTGGGCGGCCTTGCGGGCATTGTGGTGGTTGAACAGCAGCGAGCCCTTGTGGAAAAGCGGCGTCTCCGGCGAGTTGAGATACTTCGCCGAGACCTCCGCGCTCATCGCCCGCCCGCCGAAGGCGACGACGCGTCCCCGCGAATCATGAATCGGGAACATGATGCGGTCGCGGAAGCGGTCATAGGGCACGGCGATCTCCTCGCCATGCACGAGCAGCCCGGCCTCCATCATCAGCTCGGCAGAGACGCCCTTCCCCGCGAGATGGTCGCGCAGCGCAAAGCGGTCGGCCGGGCCATAGCCGATGCGGAAACGCGTGCGCGCCTCGCCGTCGAGCCCGCGCGCGGCGAGATAGCGCCGTGCCTGACCGCCGTGGTCGCCCGTCAGCTCGGCCTCGAAGAAGCGCGCCGCCAGTTCCATGACCTCATGCAGGCCTTTTCGCCGCTCCTCCTGGACCTGCGCTTCCTGCGTGATCTTGGGCAGCGTCACGCCGGCTTCAGCCGCCAGCTTCTCCACGGCCTCGGGGAAGGACAGACCTTCCGTCTCCATCACGAATTTGAAGATGTCGCCGTTCTTGCCCGACGAGAAATCGAAGAAGGAGGCCTTCTGGTCATTGACGAAGAAGGAGGGCGTCTTCTCGGCGTTGAAGGGCGACAACCCCTTCCATTCGCGCCCGGCCTTGGCGAGGCGCACGCGCTTGCCCACCACCGCCGAGACCGGCAGCCGCGCCTTGATCTCTTCCAGAAGGGAGGGCGGGAATTTCATCGCTTCTTATGTGGGCGCGAGCCCGCCGAAAGCCAATCGCGGATCGAGCGGGAGCCCGGTTTGTTGGCGCTATCCACAGCGCCGTGATAAAGAAAATGCGCCGGAAGGAAGAAAGCCATGGCGCTGAACATCAAGGATCCGGAGACGGAGAAGGCGGTGCGGACGCTGGCGAAGCGCCGCGGCGTCAGCCTGACAGAAGCCGTGCGTCAGGCTGTCAGCAGCGAACTCGGCAAGGACGAATTGTCTGAGGAGGAGAAGGCGCGGCGGATCGCCGAGGGGCGGCGAAAGCTGCAGGCCTTTTACGAGCGGCACAACATCAAGCCGACGACGCATGTCATGACCAAACAGGAGATGGACGACGCGATCGGTTATGACGAGAACGGTTTCTGGTGAAGCTCGTCGTCGATACTTCGGCAATCGTCGCTTGCATGACAGGCGAGCCCGAAGCGGGCCGATTCGCAGAACTTCTGGAGTTGGCCGATGCCAGCGCCTTATCGAGTGTAAACCTTCTTGAGTCGCGCTTGGTCATAACCTTCTCGAAGGGGATGGCCCTCGATACCGTCGATGACTTCCTCGCCGACTACAAAATCGACGTCATCCCGTTTGACAAAGCTCTCTCCGATCTCGCCTTCGAGGCCTATCGCCGCTTCGGCCAGGGTCGCCATCCCGCCAGACTAAACATGGGTGACTGCACCGCCTATGCGCTGGCGAAGGCGCGCGGCTGGCCGCTGCTGTTCAAGGGCGATGACTTCGCGCAGACGGATATCGAGCGGGCGTGAGGCTGTCCGTCAGATGCTGCCCTTGACGGGAGATAAATACAAACGTATATACAATTCAGCTCTGTAGCAGAGCCATCGGCCGCACCGTGCGGCGCTCAAGGAACGGCCGCATGGTGCGGCGCTCGATTGGAGCGTGGACAATGGTGAAACATAACCGGCTTCATGGCGGAGCAGCAGACGATGGACGAGGATGCAGATCAGTTTGAGTGGGACGATCACAAGAATGCCCTGAATACCCACAAACACGGCATTTCGTTCAAGGATGCAGCCGAGGCATTCAGCGATCCGCAGAGCTTTGAGTATCGGTCTCCGGTGCAGCATTCAGAACAGCGCTGTATCCTCGTCGGAATGATGCAGACGCGCATGATTTCGGTGGTTTACACGATAAGGGGCTCGCGCATCCGGATCATCTCGGCACGCGCAGCAAGACGCGAAGAGCGAAAGCTATGGAACGCGAACACATTGTGACGCTGGTCGCTACGCTCGACGATGACACCTACATCATCGAGCATCCCGACGGCAGCCTCGAACGCCGCAAGAGCCAAACCGACTGGGCCCGGATCGATGCCCTCACCGAAGAGGAAATCGAGGCCGCCGCCCGTTCCGATCCTGAATGGGACGGCCTGCTCGACCTCGATTGGTCCAAGGTCGAGATCACCCGTCCTGCACGCAAGCAGCCGATTTCGATTCGTCTCGACGAGGACGTGCTCGACTTCTTCAAGCGCGACGGCGCGGGCTATCAGAAGCGCATCAACGCCGTGCTGCGCTCCTATGTGACGGCGGCCGCAAAGGGCACGCCGTCCAGGCCGAAGCCGGCCTCGAAATCGAAGCGCCTTGGGGTCAAGGCCTGAGCCTCACCCCGCCAGCGCGGCCTTCACCAGCCCGCTCGCCTTGCCGAAATCCATCTGGCCGGCGTAGTTCGCGCGCAGGATCGCGATGACCTTGCCCATGTCCTTGACCGAGGCCGCGCCGCTCTCGGTCACCGCCGCGGCGATGGCCGCCTTGACCTCGTCCTCCGACATCTGCCGGGGCATGTAGGAGGCGATGACCTCGACCTCCGCCGTCTCGCCGGCGGCGAGCTCGGGGCGGCCATTGGCCTCGTAGATCGCGATCGATTCCTGGCGCTGCTTGATCATCTTCTGCAGCAGGGCGAGCAGTTCGTCGGGCGTGGTCTCGCCCTTGCCGAGGCCGCGCGCCTCGATGTCCTTGTCCTTCAGCGCCGAGGTGATCATCCGGATCGTCGAGACCTTGCCCTTGTCCCCGGCCTTCATCGCTTCCTTGAGGTCGGCCGTGAAGCGCTCGCGCAGGCTGGTCATGCGGGTATTCCTTCATTGTGCAGCGGGCAGTGCACCCGCATCGATTGACGGCATGGGAGCGCGTCTTTAAGGCTCGCGCTCCAGACGCGGACAGCGAAACCCGCTGCCGCCCATGCATTGCCGCAAGCCAGCGCGGCCTGGACCGAGACATAGACATGACCGCACACGAAGGAAACCCCGCCCCGAGCGGCTGGAGCGAACCGCGCGCGACCGCCTTGCTAGTCCTCGCCTACGGCACGGTGCTGGAGGGCTTCGGACTGGGCGCCACCGGCGAGGCGCCCGGCGAGGTCTGCTTCAACACGGCGATGACGGGCTATCAGGAAATCCTGACCGATCCCTCCTATGCCGGGCAGATCGTCACCTTCACCTTCCCCCATATCGGCAATGTCGGCGTCAACGACGACGACACCGAGACGGTGAATGCCGCTGCCTCTTCTGGCGTGCGCGGCGTGGTTCTCCACGCCGCCATCACCGAGCCGTCGAACTGGCGCGCGAGCCGCCATTTCGACGCCTGGCTCAAGGCGCGCAACATCGTCGGCATCTGCGGCGTCGACACCCGCGCGCTGACCGCGCTGATCCGCGACAACGGCATGCCGAACGCGATCCTCGCCCACAGCCCCGACGGCGTCTTCGACATTCCGCGCCTTCAGAAACTGGCCGCCGAACTGCCGGACATGGCGGGCCTCGACCTCGTGCCGATGGTCACCTCCGCCCAGCGCTACGAATGGGACGAGACGCCCTGGCAGTGGCCCGCCGGCTATGGCAAGCGCGAAGGCGCGGCCCACAAGGTCGTCGCCATCGATTACGGCGTGAAGCGCAACATCCTGCGCCTGCTCGCCAAGGCCGGCTGCGACCGGGCAATACGCCGTCCCAGTGATCCGGGAGCTGCTCGAGAAGAAGGTCCCGACCTTCGGCATCTGCCTCGGCCACCAGATGCTGGCGCTCGCCGTCGGCGGCCAGACCATGAAGATGAAGCAGGGCCATCACGGCGCCAACCACCCGGTGCAGGACAAGACGACCGGCAAGGTCGAGATCGTCTCGATGAATCACGGCTTTGCGGTCGATCCCGCCTCGCTGCCCGGCCCATGCGGTCGAGACCCATGTCTCGCTCTTCGACGGCTCCAACAGCGGCTTCGCCCTGACCGACCGCCCGGCCTTCAGCGTCCAGCACCACCCGGAAGCCTCGCCCGGCCCGCAGGACAGCCACTATCTGTTCAAGCGCTTCGTCGAGATGATGGACGCCGAGAAGGCGAAGGCCGCCAAGGCGGCCTGAACGGTAACTCTCGTCATTCCGGGGCTTCGCGGCTGCGAAGAACCCGGAACCCAAGGCTTGCCGCAACCGACTCCGAGTTCGCTCACCCGGTCGTGGGTTCCGGGTTCGACCATTAGGGTCGCCCCGGAATGACAGGTCGGGTCATCGAGCCCAACACTTGAACGGCCTCCGATCCATGATCCGCCTCGAAAACATCGGCAAGCAGAACGGCCAGCAGATCGTCTTCATCGAGGCCTCCGCCTCGCTCTTGAAGGGCGAGAAGGTCGGCCTCGTCGGCCCCAACGGCGCCGGCAAGACCACCTTGTTCCGGATGATCACCGGGCAGGAGCAGCCTGACGAGGGCATGGTCCAGGTCGATCGCGGCATCACCATTGGCTATTTCAGCCAGGATGTCGGCGAGATGCAGGGCATGAGCGCGGTCGCGGCCGTGATGGAGGGCGCCGGCCCCGTCAGCGCCGTGGCGGCCGAATTGCGCGAGCTCGAGACGGCGATGGGCGATCCCGACCGTGCCGACGAGATGGACGCGATCATCACCCGCTATGGCGAGGTTCAAGCGCGCTTCGAGGAGCTCGACGGCTATGCGCTCGACGGCCGCGCCCGCGAGGTGCTCGACGGCCTCGGCTTCAGCCAGGAGATGATGGAGGGCGATGTCGGCGCGCTCTCGGGCGGCTGGAAGATGCGCGTCGCGCTCGCCCGCATCCTCTTGATGCGCCCCGATGCGATGCTGCTCGACGAGCCCTCCAACCATCTCGATCTGGAAAGCCTGATCTGGCTGGAATCCTTCCTCAAGGGCTATGAGGGTGCGCTGCTGATGACCTCGCACGACCGCGAGTTCATGAACCGCATCGTCGGCAAGATCGTCGAGATCGATGCCGGCGCACTGACCTCCTATTCCGGCGATTACGAGTTCTACCAGCAGCAGCGCGCGCTCGCCGAGAAGCAGCAGCAGGCGCAGTTCGAGCGCCAGCAGGCGATGCTCGCCAAGGAGGTCGCCTTCATCGAGCGCTTCAAGGCGCGCGCCTCCCACGCCGCCCAGGTCCAGAGCCGCGTGAAGAAGCTCGACAAGATCGAGAAGGTCGAGCCGCCCAAGCGCCGCCAGACCGTCTCCTTCGATTTCCCGCCCGCACCGCGCTCGGGCGAGGACGTCGTCACGCTCAAGGGCGTCGACAAGCGCTATGGCAGCCGCACCATCTACGAGGCGCTCGACTTCCAGATCCGCCGCAAGGAGCGCTGGTGCGTGATGGGCGTCAACGGCGCCGGCAAGTCGACGCTGCTGAAGCTGGTGACCGGCTCGACCGAGCCCGATTCCGGCAGCGTCGCGCTCGGCGGCTCGATCAAGCTCGGCTATTTCGCCCAGCATGCGATGGAGGTGCTGGACGGCGACCGCACCATCTTCCAATCGCTGGAGGACCGCTTCCCCCAGGCCGGCCAGGGCTCTCTGCGCGCGCTCGCCGGCTGCTTCGGCTTTTCGGGCGACGATGTCGAGAAGCGCTGCCGCGTGCTCTCCGGCGGCGAGAAGGCCCGCCTCGTCATGGCGCTGATGCTCTACGACCCGCCGAATTTCCTCGTCCTCGACGAGCCGACCAACCATTTGGACATCGCCACCAAGGAGATGCTGATCAATGCGCTGGCGCAATACGAGGGCACCATGCTCTTCGTCAGCCACGACCGGCATTTCCTGGCCGCACTCTCCAACCGCACGCTGGAACTGACGCCCGACGGCGTCCACGCCTATGGCGGCGGCTACACCGAATACGTCGCCCGCACCGGCCAGGAGGCGCCGGGCCTGCGGAGTTAGTCACGTCGGCATGCAAGTCTATCCTTTGGACGCCCGTCCCCGTCATTGCGAGGAGCGTCAGCGACGAAGCAATCCAGGAGGGCTCGCTCGACGTCTTTCTGGATTGCTTCGCTTCGCTCGCAATGACGGTGTGCCTTGCGGTGAAAGTGTCGCGAGATGACGACGCGATCCAGATCAAGGGGCGGGTCGGCCCGACGCGATAAACACCCGGCCTGACGATCAGCCGCGAGCCCCCCATCCATGACCGACAATCCCCTCACCCGGCCCGGCGCCGCCCACCCCGCCATCACCGAGGCGATGATCGCGGCGCTGGTCGCGCGCTTCTACGCGAAGGCCCGCGAGGATGCCGTGATCGGCCCCATCTTCATGGGCGCGGTCGCGGACTGGGACGAGCACATCGCCAACATCGCGGATTTCTGGAGCTCGGTGATGCTGCGCACCGGCCGCTATCACGGTCGGCCGATGCGCCCGCATCTGATCCTGCCGCTGCAGCCGCAGCATTTCGACCGCTGGCTCGCCCTGTTCGAGGAAACGGCGGCGGACATATGCGGTGAGCCGGACATCGCCAACGCGTTCATCATCCGTGCGAGGCGCATCGCCGACTCATTCGAGATGGGCCGCGCCTCGGTCACCGGCGAGATCGCCCGCCCGCGCCACAGCCGGGGCTGAGGCTCGGCGCCTTGCCGTGAGGACGCGCGCCGTGATGGGATGAGGCATGGACGCGCCGCCCTTGATCCGCACCCTCACCGCAACCGACGCCACCGCCTATCGCGCTCTGCGCCTGCAAGCCCTGCGCGACCACCCCGAGGCCTTCGGTGCGAGCCATGAGGACGAGGCCGCACGCAGCTTGGAGATGACGGCGAAACGCCTCAATGACGGTCCCTTGAACTGCGTCTTCGGCGCTTTCTCCGGAGACGAACTCATCGGGACGGCCGGCTTCGTCGTACCAGATAGGTCAGCGAAGTCCCGTCACAAGGGCCTGCTCGTCGGGGTCCATGTCGCGCCGGAGCGTCGCGGCCAGGGGCTGGCTCGGGCGCTGGTGAGCGCCGTCATCGCCCATGCACGGGCCCATGTCGTGCTGCTGCAGGCGGCCGTGGGCGTCGATAATGCGCCCGCGCTGCGGCTCTATGAGAGCCTGGGCTTCCGGCGCTACGGGCTGGAGGACAAGGCGCTGCGGGTCGACGGCGTCTTCATCGACGAGGCGCTGATCGTGCTGTATTTTGCTGGCGACACCTGAGCGCCGTTCAAAACCCCCGCGCCGCCAGCGCCGTCTCGTCGTCCTGGATATAGTCCCGGATCACCGGCACGGCGCTCTTGTGCGGGCCGAGCAGGAGCTGGAACACCATGTCGCCGCCGATGTCGAAGGAGATCGAGCAGGCGCAGAGATAGAACTCCCACATCCGCGCGAAGCGCTCGCCCATCATCGCGACCACCTGCGGCCGTTGCGCCATGAAGCGCGCGCGCCAGGCCTCCAGCGTCCAGTGATAGTGCCGCCGCCAGAACTCGCAGTCGGAGTGCCAGAGCCCGGTCTGCTCGACCGCCGCGAACACCTCCGACAGCGCCGGCGCATAGCCGCCGGGGAAGATGTACTTGTCGAAGAACGGACCCGTGAAGCCCGGCGGGCCGACGCGGCCGATGCAATGGACCAGCGCAATCCCGTCCGGCGTCAGCAGGTCGCGGATCTTTTCGAAGTATTCGAGATAATGCGCGACACCGACATGCTCCATCATGCCGACCGAGACGACGCGGTCGAACGTGCCGGTCAGCTCGCGATAGTCCTTGTTGACGAAGGTCACGGCGTCGCCGACGCCGGCCGCCTCGGCGCGCTTCCGGGCCGCCGCCATCTGGTCGGGCGAGACGTTCAGGCCGGTGACCTTCGCGCCGCAGGCCTTCGCCAGATAGATCGCGAGTTCCCCCCAGCCCGAGCCGATGTCGAGGACGGTCATCCCCGGCTCGATCCTGAGCTTGGCGGCGATGTGGCGCAGCTTCGCCCGCTGCGCGTTCTCCAGCCCGACCTCCGGCGAATGCCAGTAGGCGCAGGAATAGGTCATCGTCTCGTCGAGCCAGAGCCGGTAGAAATCGGTCGGGATGTCGTAGTGGTGCTTGACCTTCGTGCCGGCGACGCCGAGCGGATTGTGCATCCGGAAACGCCGGATCTTGAAGCGCACCGAGCGGATCAGCTTCTGGATCGGATGCTTGCGCAGCTCCTTGCGCTGCAGCCAGAACAGCGTCAGCAAATCGTGGATCGTGCCGTCCTCGAAGTCGATCCGCCCGTCCATATAGCCTTCGGCCAGAGCGAGCTCCGGATTGAGGAAGAGCTCGCGCTCGATGCGGTCGTCATGGAAGCGCAGCGTCACCGCAGGCGCCGTCTTGACCACGCCCGCGAAGCGGATGTCGCCCGGCCCCGGCCCGAAGACATGGCTTCGTCCATCGGGCGTGATCACCGTCAGGCGACCCATCCTGACGAAATTCTTCAGCAAACGCGGTAGCAACAACATTCCCAGCCCTCGCCCCGCCGCGATCTAGAGCATGTCGAAGCAATCCGCGAAACCTCTGGCAACACAACAGCACGTCAGCCCCGCTCCATCCTGGTTGCGCATCATGCCTCCCGCGGATGGCGGGGAGCGGACGATACAGCATGGACAAGCGGTTTTCGAAGCGCTGGCGCTCGCATCTGCGGATGGCGAAGCTGTTCGACCGCTCGCAGCGCTTCCTCGTCGAATGCAGCATCCTCGATCTCTCGGCGACGGGCGCGCGGCTGAAACCGCAGAGCGACCGCCCGCTGCCGCTCGAACTCCATCTGCAGGACGAGGTGATGGAGGTCTCGAAGCGCGCCACCCTGGTCTGGATGCAGCGCGGCGAGATCGGCATCCGCTTCGCACCCGATGCCGATGCCGGCTGAGCCTCATGCCATGACCGCTCGCACGCACTTGTCGCGGGACCGGGACGGCTCGGGGAACCCGAGACGGCCCTCCGCGTTCACCGGCTCGAGGACGATTCTGCCGCGCAACGAGACAACCATGGACGACGACCGCATCACCCGCATCGCCCGCGCGCTCTGCCGCTCCGCGCGGATCGATCCCGACGGCATCCTGCCCGGCGATGACGCCGATCCGGACCTCCTGCGCCACGATGTCCGCGGCCAGGTCGGCGGCCGCGAAGTCCCGGCCTGGACGATGTTCCGCGGCGCCGCGCTGAGCTTCATCGAGGCCCATGAGGAGCGCGTCGTCGCGCCACTCTGAAGCGTCGCTGCGCTTGCTAAGCGGGTCGCCGGCGGCATAGTGCTCGCCATTCGCGCGGAGGCAGCCGCGCATCCTGGCGGAACGGCGAAGCATGTCCTGGCGCGATTTCTGGAACGGCGAACACGCGATCTATGTCTCGCCGCGCCACAAGGCCCTGCATTACCGCCAGATCGCGAGCGACCTGATCGGTCATATCCCCGCCTCCGACGCCGTCGTGCTCGACCATGGCTGCGGCGAGGCGCTCGACGCCGGCCGCGTCGCCGGCCATTGCGGCAAGCTCTATCTCTGCGAGGCCGCCCCCAGCGTGCGCGACAAGCTGCGCGCCATGCTCGGCGGCAAGGCGAACGTCAGTGTGGTCTCGCCCGAGGAGGTCGAGGCGCTGCCCGACGCAACCCTCGATCTCGTCGTCGCCAACTCGCTGATCCAGTACCTCTCGCGCGACGAACTCGTCGCTCTGCTCGCCACCTGGCGCGGCAAGCTCAGGCCCGGCGGCAGGCTCGTCGTCGCCGACATCATCCCGCCCGATGTCAGCCCGCTGACCGACGCCTCGCAGCTGCTGGCCTTCGCCTGGCGCGGCGGCTTCCTCACGGCGGCGCTGGCCGGCCTCGTCCGCACCGCCTTCTCGGACTACCGCAAGCTGCGGGCGCAATACGGCCTCTCGACCTACCGCATCGACGACATCACCGGCCTGATCGCGGCGGCGGGCTTCGAGAACGTGACGCCGGCCAAGAACTTCGGCCACAATCCGCACCGCCTGACGCTGGTCGGACGCAAGGTCGTGTGAGCGGGGGAGACTGTTGAGGAGCGGGATGGGGCGTTGAGCGCCTTCTCCCGCAATGTGGGCTCATGACCGATCTCTACCAACCGGCATCAGATTTTCTCGTGATGGTTATCAACGGCGAGGTGCCGCTGACCGGCAGCGTGTTTGCCGAAGCGAACCTCAGCCGGTTGATCGACTACACGCGTGATAGCGATATCTCCAATCGGGACTGGGCCACCTTTCATCTCGGGCATACCGACATCGACACGCCGGAGGTCAGAACGGCCCTCCATGATCGCCTCAATGACGAAGACCCAACCGTACAAGAGGAAGCCATGCTGGGCTTGGCGCGGCGGCGTGACGAGACCGCGCTCCCGTTGATGCGCGATTGGCTGCAGGCAAGGCCCGTTTCACAGATCATCTTGGAGGCGGCGGAGGCGTTCGCCGACATCTTAGGTTTCTCTGGAAAGAGGCATGCTGCAGCTGTGGTTGTGAGTTCTCCCTTTAAGCTCGCGACCTGCAACGCCGTCGCGTTTCACCCCGGCCGGTCGGCGAACGAAAAGAACTTGTGCCCCAGGAACGAGAACACCATCACGAATCCCGTGGTGACGAACTGCATCGGCAGATAGGGCAGGCCGAGCCGCGTCACGAACAGATGCATCAGCACCCAGGTCAGCCCGAACCCGCCGACCGCGATCAGGCCGAAGCGCCAGCCGGCCTGCGCATGGCTGCGGGTGGCCTCGAAGGTCATCCAGCGGTTGAGCACATAGGACACGACCGCACCGACCACGAAGCCCGCCAGCGTCGCCGGCACCGGATCGACCTGCGCGAGCTCGACCAGCGCGACCAGCACCCCGTAATGCGCCACCGCGGTGAGGCCGCCGGCGAGAACATAGGCCAGGAGCTGACGGGTCTGGCGGGGGTAGCGGCGCAGCGGCATGGCGCCTCCTTACAGGCTTTGCCCCAACGAAGCCTGAACGATCGTCGGCCCGACCCAGCCTGTGTGCGGGAAGGCTGCTCGCGCGCTTTCCGCTTCCCTGAGCCGCTCCTCCCCTCTATAGCGAGCGCCTAGCATTCATCTCAGGCGCTCGCACCGGCCCGCTCTCGTGAACGGACGGCAGCGAGTGCGCGCGCCTGCCTCAAGACGAAGTCGAGCCCCATGCCCAAGCGCACAGACATCAAGACCATCCTGATCATCGGCGCCGGCCCCATCATCATCGGCCAGGCCTGCGAGTTCGACTATTCCGGCACCCAGGCCGTGAAGACGCTGAAGGCCGAGGGCTACCGCATCGTCCTCGTCAATTCGAACCCGGCCACGATCATGACCGATCCCGAGCTGGCGGATGCGACCTATGTCGAGCCGATCACGCCCGAGATCGTCGCCAAGATCATCGAGAAGGAGCGCAACGTGCTCCCCGGAGGCTTTGCCCTGCTGCCGACCATGGGCGGGCAGACCGCGCTGAACTGCGCATTGTCGCTGAACAAGCAGACAATCCCGCAGCCCGGCGGCGGCAAGATCAGCGTCCTCGAGAAGTTCGACGTCGAGATGATCGGCGCCACCGCCGAGGCGATCGACAAGGCCGAGGACCGCGAGCTGTTCCGCGAGGCGATGACCAAGATCCGCCTCGACACGCCGCGCTCGCACCATGTCAAGAATCTCGGCCAGGCGCTGACCGCGCTCGAGGATATCGGCCTGCCCGCCATCATCCGCCCGTCCTTCACCATGGGCGGCACCGGCGGCGGCATCGCCTACAACAAGGGCGAGTTCATCGAGATCTGCGAGCGCGGCTTCGACGCCTCCCCGACCAGCGAAATCCTCATCGAGGAGAGCGTGCTCGGCTGGAAGGAGTACGAGATGGAGGTCGTTCGCGACAAGAACGACAACTGCATCATCGTCTGCTCGATCGAGAACCTCGACCCGATGGGCGTCCACACCGGCGATTCGATCACGGTGGCGCCCGCGCTGACGCTGACCGACAAGGAATACCAGATCATGCGCGATGCCTCGCTGGCGGTGTTGCGCGAGATCGGCGTCGAGACCGGCGGCTCGAACGTGCAGTTCGCGGTCGATCCCGAGACCGGCCGCATGATCGTCATCGAGATGAACCCGCGCGTCTCGCGCTCCTCGGCGCTGGCCTCCAAGGCCACCGGCTTCCCGATCGCCAAGGTCGCGGCGCGTCTGGCCGTCGGCTACACCCTCGACGAGATCGAGAACGACATCACTGGCGGCGCGACCCCGGCCTCCTTCGAGCCGACGATCGACTATGTCGTCACCAAGATCCCGCGCTTCGCCTTCGAGAAGTTCCCCGGCGCCGAGCCGACGCTGACCACCGCGATGAAGTCGGTCGGCGAATCCATGGCGATCGGCCGCACCTTCCAGGAATCGCTGCAGAAGGCGCTGCGTTCGCTGGAGACCGGGCTCGACGGCCTCGACGAGATCGAGGTCGAGGGCATGGGCAAGGGCGACGACAAGAACGCGATCAAGGCCGCGCTCTCGACGCCGACGCCCGACCGCATCCTCCAGGTCGCCCAGGCGATGCGCTTCGGTTTCACCGACGCCCAGATCCATGAGAGCTGCAAGATCGATCCCTGGTTCCTCGAACAGATGCGCGGCATCGTCGACACCGAGGAGAAGATCCGCCAGTTCGGCCTGCCGCAGACGCCGGGCGCCTTCCGGCAGGTCAAGGCGATGGGCTTCTCCGACAAGCGCCTCGCCGCCGTCGCCGGCAAGACCGAGGCCGAGGTGCGGGCCCTGCGGCGTTCGCTCGCCGTGCGCCCGGTCTACAAGCGCATCGACACCTGCGCCGCCGAGTTCGCCTCGCCCACCGCCTATATGTACTCGACCTATGCCATGCCCTTCGCCGGCCAGACCGCCGACGAGGCCAAGCCGACGGATCGCAAGAAGGTCGTCATCCTCGGCGGCGGTCCCAACCGCATCGGCCAGGGCATCGAGTTCGACTATTGCTGCTGCCATGCCTGCTATGCGCTGAAGGATGCCGGCTACGAGACCATCATGGTCAACTGCAACCCCGAGACGGTCTCGACCGACTACGACACCTCGGACCGGCTCTATTTCGAGCCGCTGACCGCCGAGGACGTGCTCGAGATCCTCGAGACGGAGAAGCAGAACGGCACGCTGCACGGCGTCATCGTCCAGTTCGGCGGGCAGACCCCGCTGAAGCTGGCGAACGCGCTCGAAGAGGCCGGCATCCCGATCCTCGGCACCTCACCCGACGCGATCGACCTCGCCGAGGATCGCGACCGCTTCAAGCGCCTGCTCGACAAGCTGCAGCTCAAGCAGCCCAAGAACGGCATCGCCTATTCGGTCGAGCAGGCCCGCATGATCGTGGCCGAGCTCGGCCTGCCTTTCGTCGTGCGCCCGTCCTATGTGCTCGGCGGCCGCGCCATGGCGATCGTCCGCGACGAGGCGACCTTCGAGGACTACCTGCTGGGCACCCTGCCGTCGCTGATCCCCTCCGAGGTCAAGGCCAAATACCCCAACGACAAGACCGGCCAGATCAACACGGTGCTGGGCAAGAACCCGCTGCTGTTCGACCGCTATCTGTCGGACGCGATCGAGGTCGATGTCGACTGCCTCGCCGACGGCAAGGACGCCTTCATCGCCGGCATCATGGAGCATATCGAGGAGGCCGGCATCCATTCCGGCGATTCGGCCTGCTCGCTGCCGCCGCGCTCGCTGTCCCCCGAGACCATCGCCGAGCTGGAGCGCCAGACCCGCGCCATGGCGCTGGCGCTCGATGTCGGCGGACTGATGAACGTCCAGTTCGCGATCAAGGATGGCGAGATCTACGTGCTCGAGGTCAACCCGCGCGCCTCGCGCACGGTGCCCTTCGTCGCCAAGGTCGTCGGCATCCCCGTCGCCAAGATCGCCGCCCGAATCATGGCCGGCGAGAGCCTCGCGAGCTTCGGCCTGAAGGTGCAGACGCTCGGCCATGTCGGCGTCAAGGAGGCGGTGTTCCCCTTCGCCCGCTTCCCCGGCGTCGACGTGCTGCTCGGGCCGGAGATGCGCTCGACCGGCGAGGTCATCGGGCTCGACCGCTCCTTCGACATCGCCTTCGCCAAGAGCCAGCTCGGCGCCGGCTCGAAGGTGCCGGTCAAGGGCACGGTCTTCGTCTCGGTGCGCGACGAGGACAAGCCGCGCATCGTCGAGAGCGTCCGGATGCTGGCCGATCTCGGCTTCCGCGTCCTGGCGACCGGCGGCACCCTGCGCCTGCTCCAGGCGGAGGGCATCCCGGCCGCCAAGATCAACAAGGTTCTGGAAGGCCGCCCGCACGTCGTCGACGCGATCAAGAACGGCGAAATCCAGCTCGTCTTCAACACCACGGACGGCCCGCAGGCGCTGGCGGATTCCCGTTCGCTCCGCCGAACGGCCCTCTTGCACAAGGTTCCCTATTATACCACCTTGGCCGGAGCGATCGCGGCGGCGGAAGGCATCAAGGCCTACTGCAGCGGCGATCTCGAGGTGAGGTCGCTGCAATCCTACTTCGTGAACGCTGCCTGAGGGCGGGGCGCAGACGAAGTTTTATAAACGACGAGAAGTGGGGCGCAGGCGGCCAGAAAGCCGCCGGCGGGAACCCGCTTTCGGATGATGGGACGAGACGATGGAAAAGGTTCCGATGACCCCCGGCGGCTTCGCCGCTCTGGAGGCCGAACTCAAGGACCGCCAGCAGGTCCAGCGCCAGCGCATCATCGCAGCGATCTCGGAGGCCCGCGCCCATGGCGATCTCTCGGAGAACGCCGAGTATCATGCCGCCAAGGAAGCGCAGGCTCTCAACGAGGGCCGCATCCAGGAGCTCGAATCCCTGATCGGACGGGCCGACATCATCGACGTCTCGAAGCTCGCCGGCAGCGACACGATCAAGTTCGGCGCCACCGTCAAGCTGATCGACGACGATACCGAGGAAGAGAAGAGCTATCAGATCGTCGGCGAGCCCGAATCGGACGTGAAATCCGGCAAGGTCTCGATCGGCTCGCCGATCGCGCGCGCGCTGATCGGCAAGAAGGTCGGCGATTCCGTTCAGGTCAACACGCCCGGCGGCGGCAAGTCCTACGAGGTCGTCAGCGTCGTCTTCCGCTAGGCGCGACCGCTTCGACGCCGGCGGCGCACGCCCGGATCCTTGGCGCAGCCGGCTCGCGACACCACATGGATTGCGATCCCCTGGGAGCATCAGCCATGACGACCCGCCGCTCGTTGATCCTGCAGGCCATGGCCGGTGCCATGTTCGCCGCGGCCGGCCCGGCGCTGGCGCAGGCCCGCACCGTCGGCGCGATCCGCATCGACACCTCCCGCCTTGCGGCGCAGGGCTGGGGGCCGCGAGCGCAGGAGATCAAGCGTGACCTCGAGCGCCGGCTCGCGACCACGCTCGCCCCGATGATCCAGCGCGGCGGACCGGTTCTCACCGTCACCGTCAAGGGCGTCTGGCTGGCGAGCTGGGCCGGCGGCGGCGGCAAGTTTAGCGCCGGCGGCGCCAGCATGGACAATTTCGATGCCGACTACGTGCTGACCGGCCCGCGTGGCGAGGTCCTCGGCCAATGGACGATCCTGTCCACCATCGGCTCGGATTCAGGCGGCGCCTGGTATCGGCCCGATGTCGACCAGCGCCGCGTCGCCGCGCTGATCGAGAACAACGCGCTCTGGATCAGGCGCTATCTCGGCGGCTGAGCCGGGTTCCTGATCTGAAAAGCGGTCTTGCCGCGCTGAAAGCCGCAGGCCTCGTAGAAGCCGAGCACGGCCGGGTCGCTCCGGCCCGTCATCAACATCACCTTGTAGCAATCCAGCGAGAAGGCATGGGCGACCGCCGCCTGGATGACCGTCTTGCCGAGACCACGTCCGCGCAAGGCGGCGGCGCTGACCACATTCTCGATCAGCGCAAACGGGCGTTGATTGCGCGTCAGGTTCGGCACGACGATCAGGACGCAGGTTGCGGCGACGGCCCCTTCGAACTCGGCCACATGAACGCTCATCATGTCGCTCGTCAGCATGCGTGTCCAGGTCGCCTCGGCCGCGATCGCGTCGGGCAGAAGATCACCTGGGCTCAACTCGGCATAGAGCGAGAGAATGGCAGGCAGATCGGCCGCACCGGCCAGACGAACGGCCGACATCGCCTCACCCGAACGGCACGATCGGCTCGTCCTTGACCCGGTCGAGCGCCAGCGCGGTACGGACATTGCGGACATTGGGCAGGCCCGTCAGCTCGCCGACGAAATCCTGGAAGGCCTTCAGATCCGGCGCGACGCATTTCAGCATGAAATCGATGTCGCCGGAGAGCTTCCAGCACTCGCGCACCGCGGCCCAGCCCCGGATTCGCGCCTGGAAGACCTCGAGATCGGCCTCGGCCTGGCTCGCCAGATGAACGAAGGCAAAGCAGACCACCTCGAAACCGAGCTTGCCCTCGTCGAGCTGGGCCCGGTACCCCCTGATCAGTCCCGCTTCCTCGAGCGCCCGCACGCGGCGCAGGCAAGGCGGAGGCGAAATACCGACACGGCTCGCCAGCTCGACATTGGTCATCCGCCCGTCCCCCTGCAATTCGCGCAGGATCGCCAGGTCGATATCGTCGAGTTTGGAGCGCACGAGGGGTCCCGGATCAAGGTTGCGCTGGTGTAGACGCAGCGTCTTGGCGATACAAGGCACGTGCCGTGCCGAAGCCGGCGAGCCACCGCGGGAGCCTGCCTTGCAATCCGACCCCACACCGATCGTCTGGGTCCTGACCGACGGCAAGGCCGGCGACGAGGTCCAGTGCCTGGGCGTCGCCGAGCGGCTGGGCGTCACCCCCGAGATCCGGCGGATCGCGCCGCGAAAACCCTTCGCCTGGTTGATGCCGCGTGGCCCGATCGACCCGCGCGAGGGCCCCGACCGGCCCGGCAGCCCGATCCGCCCGCCTTTCCCGGACATCGTCATCGCCTCGGGGCGCCGGGCGATCGCCTATGTCCGGGCGGTGAAGAAGGCCTCGAACGGCCGCAGCTTTACCGTCATCCTCAAGGATCCGCGCACCGGCGCGGGCTCGGCCGATTTCCTCTGGGTCGCCGAGCATGACCGCCTGCGCGGCGAGAACGTCCTGGTCACGACGACCTCCCCGCATGGCCTTGCGCCGCAGCGCCTGGAGGCGGCGCGCCGCGCCCCGCCCGCCGCCATCGCCGCCCTGCCCGCGCCGCGCGCCGCGGTCCTCGTCGGCGGCGACAGCCGCCATCACCGCTTCAGGCCCGAAGACATCGCCCGCTTCGCCGAGGGGCTCGAGGCGCTCGCGCGCTCGGGCGTCGCTTTGATGGGCTCGCGCTCGCGCCGCACCTCACCGGCGCTCGACGCCGCCGTCGCCGCCGTCTTCGCCCGTCATGGTGGCTGGTGGTGGGACGGCAGCGGCGAGAATCCTTACGTCGCGCTCCTCGCCCATGCCGACGCCATCGTCACGACGGCGGACTCGACCAACATGATCGGCGAGGCGACCGCCAGCGGCGCGCCGATCCTGGTGTTCGAGCCGCATGGCGGGCACGGCAAGCTGGCGAAATTCCTCGAGTCGCTGAAGCGGCAGGGCATGGTCCATCACTTCGAGGGGCGACTGGAGGGCGAGCGCTATGCGCCGGTCGATTCCACCCAGGTGATCGCCGACGCCGCCCGCCACCGCTGGCTTATGCACAGGCAGCAGCTGCGCCTCGCCTGATCTTGAAAGCCCGTGCGCTTGCATCGTCGATCCGGCGGCGTATGTCGGGAGGGCAAGCGAGAGGAATTCAACATGGCCCACACCCATGCCCGCGTCATGATCGTCGGTTCAGGCCCGGCCGGCTACACCGCCGCGATCTACGCCGCCCGCGCCCTGCTCGAGCCGGTGCTGATGATCACCACGGACGTCGAGAATTATCCGGGTTTCGCCGACGTCATCCAGGGCCCCTGGCTGATGGAGCAGATGCGCGCCCAGGCCGAGCACATGGGCACGCGCATGGTCTCCGACCACATCGCCCGCGTCGATCTCTCGCAGCGTCCCTTCCGCCTCTGGGGCGACGGCGACGCGACCTATTCCTGCGACGCGCTGATCATCGCCACCGGCGCCCAGGCGAAATGGCTCGGGCTGCCCTCCGAACAGGCCTTCCAGGGCTTCGGCGTCTCGGCCTGCGCCACCTGCGACGGCTTCTTCTTCCGCAACAAGGAGGTTGCGGTCGTCGGCGGCGGCAACACCGCGGTCGAGGAAGCGCTCTATCTCGCCAACCTCGCCAGCAAGGTCACGCTGGTCCACCGCCGCGATTCGTTGCGCGCCGAGAAGGTGATGCAGGACAGGCTGTTCAAGCACCCCAAGGTCGAGGTCGTCTGGGATTCCGAGGTGGCGGAGATCTGCGGCGGGACTCAGCCCCCCAACGTCACCCATCTGCGGCTGCGCAACCTGAAGACCGGCGCCGAGCGCGACCTGAAGGCCGACGGCGTCTTCATCGCCATCGGCCACAAGCCGGCAACCGAGCTCTTCGCCGGGCAGCTCGCCATGAACGAGACCGGCTATCTCGACGTCGAGCCCGGCACCAGCCGCACCAATATCGCGGGCGTCTTCGCCGCCGGCGACGTCACCGACGAGCATTATCGCCAGGCGGTGACCGCCGCCGGCATGGGCTGCATGGCCGCTCTCGATGCCGAGCGCTGGTTGCAGGCGGCCGAGCTTGAACAACTCAGGGCGGCCGAATAGGCAGCCCTGTTTCAACTCATCACGAGAATTGATCGCCTTTGTAACCAAATTCAGTGTGAAAAGAACGCCGTGATGCGACAGGGGCGTTGACGTTCCAAGATTTTAGCCTCCAACATGCGCCTAACGCATAACGGGGGAAGCGCGGTGGATTGGGACCGCATCAGGATTTTTTATACCGTCGCCGAGTCCGGCAGCTTCACCAAAGCTGGCGATGTTCTCGGACTGAGCCAATCCGCCGTCAGCCGGCAGATCGGCGCACTGGAGCGTGAATTGCGCGCGCCGCTGTTCCACCGCCACACCCGCGGTCTGATCCTGACCGAGCAGGGTGAACTGCTGTGGCGCGCGGCACGCGAGATGACTCAGCGCCTCGAGCGGACGCGGGCCCAGCTCTCTGAAACCCGCGAGCACCCGTCCGGTGAGCTCAAGGTCACGGCCACCCGCGGCCTCGGTGGCCACTGGCTGACCCCGCGGCTGGCCGAGTTCCTCGACCTCTACCCCGACATCAAGGTCGATCTCATCCTCACCGATGAGGAACTCGACCTGTCGATGCGCGAGGCCGACATCGCCATCCGCCTGCGCCAGCCGCAGCAGCCTGACCTGATCCAGCGCAAGCTCTTCACTGTCCACTTCCACGTCTATGGTTCGCCGGCCTATGTGAAGCGCTTCGGCGAGCCCAAGACCCATGAGGACCTGGACAACCACCGCATCCTCTCCTTCGGCGGCACCTCCCCGTCCTATCTGACGGCGGTGCACTGGCTGGGTTCGCTGGGGCGTGACCAGCGCAACCCGCGCCCGATCCACCTCACCGTCAACAACATCACCGCGATGAAGCGGGCCGTCGATTCCGGCGCCGGTATCGCCGTCCTGCCCGACTACCTGATCGAGACCGGCTCGCCGCTGGTGCAGTTGATGCGTGAGACCGAGATGCCTCAGCTCGAGAGTTATCTCGTCTATCCCGAGGAGATGAAGTCGGTCGCCCGCGTCCAGGTCTTCCGCGACTTCCTGATCCAGAAGGCCCAGCGCTGGACCTACTGACCGGCGCCTCGCCACCCGCTGATTCGCACCACGCCGGGCGCCTGGAACGCCCGGCGCCTTCTGTGCTGGCCGGCGGCTGCCGCGATTTTATGCTGCGCTGCAGGAAATCCTGTCCGAATGCTTGCGGCAGAGCGACATTGCAACTGCGCTGCGCGCATATTTATCAATGATTTAGGCTTAAATTGCGCCATTTGATCGCGGTTCATGCAATTTTCGCATGGCGGACCCAACCTATGTTGCATTGCGAAAAGGCATATGGCGACCGATATAGCAGGCACGGTTGTTCGGAACGGGCTCTGCCATCTCCTCCCGGCATCGAGTTCGTTTCAGCCGTTCCCCTCTGAGATGTTTGGCGTTTGAGCCGGATGTTTCAAACTTTAAAGGCCGGCTCCCTCGCGGGACGCCGGCCCTTTTTTTGGGGCTGCGCGGGACGCGGCCGTCCAGGCCTCAGCCAGCGAGCTTCCCGACCAGGCCGGCGAACCGTTCCATGAACTTGTGCAGGAAC
>NCCO01000285.1:1638-3073 GCA_002279705.1 Allobosea sp. 12-68-7 | reverse complement strand
CTTGTGCGGGAACAGCGCCATGCCCTTGTTGCGGGCCGCGCTGCCATACAAAGGCATCATGCGGAACGTGCAGAAATCCTTGGTCTCGATCAGTTCGGAGCGGATCGCCTGGCCGCTATAGGCGGTGTAGGTGGCATAATAGGTGGTGCGCCCCTCCTCCGTGAACGCTACGAAGCGGGCATCCTCGATGCCGTTGGACTGCGACGCGGTCACGGGAAAGATCACCCGCTCGCTGATGTCCTGCTCGGACTGAAACACAACCTCGGTCTCATCACGCCCGCTATTGGGCCCCGGCGGGACGATGCGCGGGATGGCCGCGAGGCGCGCCGGCGGATCGACGCTCACGCCGCCGTCGGCGGCCAGTATCCCGGTGCGGAAGGTGAGCGAGGAGATGTGCCCCTCCCCCACCGCGCGCAGGCTGAGGATAAAACGGCAAGAGCCCGCCCCGACCCCGGACTGGTCCGGATGGAGCACGATGCTGGGATTGAACAGGGCTGCGGCTTCGAACGAGTACTCATGGAGAAAATAGGCGCCGACCAGCTGGCGCTGCACAGGAGTGAATACCGAGTGCAGGTGGAACGCCTCCTCCATGCTGTCCGCCCGGGCGCCGAACGTCTCCAGCAGGTTGCGGTGGCGGCCCTGGAAATTCTCCAGCACCTCCGCAAGCTGGGCGGCGGCCGTTGCGGCGTCGAGACTCAGCACCCGGTCGACGATATGGTTGGCCCGCGTCTTGTCCGTGGGATTGAGATCCCGCGGCTCGGTCGCGGGCTTGAAGGGGCGCACGAGGACGCGCGCGGGATCCGGGCGCAGATGCAGCGCCAGCCGGTTCAGGAATTTTGCGTTTGTCACGAAGGACTCGGTTCTGTCTGAGCGGAACGGGAAGTCGGGGCGATGGGGCGAGTGCGGCCTGTCGGGCAAACGGGCGCACCCCGGCGCCAGAGAGGTGCCGGGGGGGTTGACGCCGAACGGACGCCGTCCGCCCGGCCTGCGCTCAGGTGATGCTAGCCGCGCACCGTATGCAAGGGCGCAATGGCTGCACGATCCGCGTTCGCGCGTGCCAACTGGCGGATTTCCACCAGGCTGTAGAGATAGGACACGACCGATTCCCCACCCCGGTTCTCATTGGGCCGATCGGGATGCAGGCCATCACGGCAGCTCCCGGTCTCCAGATCCACCAGCGGAACGTTGAGGTCATTGCTGCCGAGGAACCAGGCGAACGCCTGGGCGGCAAGCGCCTTCCACTGCACGTCGCCATCCGCGCGCCAGGCCGCCAGGCAGGCGGAGATGGCCGCCGTCGCCTCCAGCGGCTGCTGGTCAAACGCCTTGGGCCGGGTGCGGCGGTCGCCGAAAGTGTCGGACCCCACCGGGCGGAAGCCGCCATTCTCCGTAGTCTGGAGCGCCATCAGCCAGCGCAGGCTGCGCAGCCCGGCCTCCC
>NCCO01000285.1:0-1617 GCA_002279705.1 Allobosea sp. 12-68-7 | reverse complement strand
TTTTGGCGATCAGGGCCTGGGACAAGCGGGCATTGTCATAGGAGAGCCCCTCCTCGAACCATGCCCAGTCGCGGGTCTCCACCGCCGCGAGCGCGGCGACCAGGCGATCCGCCAGCAGGACACGCATGGCATTGGCGGCGCTGTCCTCCCGCCCGTCGGTGCAATAGGCATCGAGGCCAAGCAGCGCAAAAGCCCAGGCCCGGGGCGAGTGAAACCCCTCCACTACCGGCAAAGAAGCGGCGAACAGATCCACCGCCCAGCGGCGGCGCGAGGGGCTGGTATCGCAGCGCGCGCAGGCGCCAAGAGACCACACGGTGCGCCCGTGGCTGTCCTCCGAGCCGGAGGCTTCCAGCCACCGGCGATCGAAACTCATGAAATTGCGGAACCGCCGGATGTCCGGATTCCAGGCATGCTGCACAAAGGCTGCGAAACGGGCGGTGAGCGCGTCGGGAAGCCGCTCCTCGCCCGGTGCCGTCAGCGCGCAGGCCAGCAGCAGCGCGCGGGCATTGTCGTCCACGCAATAGCCATGGGCGCGGTCGGGCACCGAATGCACCGCGTGCTGGAACAGTCCGGTATCGTCGCACATCACCCGCAGATGCTCGGTCTGCATCTCCGGCACCACCGGCGCCCCGCGGGAGGAAATACTCTGGTTGTGGCGCGCGATCATGCGCAGACGGTGGCCGCGCCGCGCGCCCTCGAAGGCGGTGATGTACCGCTCCGCCGTACGGGACCAGATCATGGAGCGGCTGTTGGCATAGGCGCGGCGGCGCATGGTCTGGCGCCGGGCCGTGTCGGTGAGCAGGGCGGCGATCTCGGTGCCGATGGCAGCGGAATCCCCGAACGGCACCAGCACCCCGCGCCCATCCGCCAGCAGTTCGCTGGCGTGCCAGTAGGGGGTTGAGACCACCGGCTTGCCGAGGCCGAAACTGTAGGCCAGCGTCCCCGACGTCATCTGATTTTCGTTGAGATAGGGGGTCACATACACATCGCACATGGCGATGAAGCCGAGCAGGGTCGGCTGGTCCACGAACTGATCGAGAAACACCACGCTGTTCTGCACGCCTAGGGCACGGGCCCGGGCGATCAGGCTTTCGCGATACGCCTCGCCCTGCTGGCGCACCAGATTGGGATGGGTCGCCCCCAGCACCACATAGGCCGCATCGGGACACTGCCGCAGGATGGCCGGCATGGCATCGATCATCACCTCGATCCCCTTGCCGGGGGAGAGCAGGCCGAAGGTGAGGATGACCGGCCGACCGCTGAAGCCGAAGATCGCCTTGGACGGGTCCGGCTCGGTGAAGGGCACGTCGGGAATGCCGTGGGGGATGACCTCGATCTTGGCGCTGGGGACCCGGTAAACCGTCTGCAGCAATTGCTGGGCCTTCTCGGCCATGACGATGATGCGGGCCGACACGTCCACAATCTTCTCGGTCACGGCCCGCTGTACGGCGGTCGGCTCCGAAAGCACCGTGTGCAAGGTGGTCACGATTGGCATTGAGAGCCGCGAGAGCAGCGCCATCACATGGTCGCCGGCTTCCCCGCCATAGATGCCGTATTCATGCTGGAGACACACCACATCCACCTGGGCGGCATTCAGCACATCGGCGGCGTGGACGT
>NCCO01000156.1 GCA_002279705.1 Allobosea sp. 12-68-7 | reverse complement strand
CGGCGCCGCGCTGCACCTGCGCGCGCACGGCGCGACGGCAATCGTCGGCGCCGTTGCACGCCGCGGGGCTCGCCAGCACGTGATTGATGTCCTCGCGGTAGCCTTGCACGTCGCCGTGGCCGCCGGTGGGCGTGATCGCGGCCCCCGACGCGATGATGCGCGGGCCGATGACAGCGCCACGCGCAATGGCGTTGCGCAGCGCAAAGATCGCGTTGTTCTCGGCCCCCAGGTCCGCGACGGTGGTGAAGCCCGCTTCCACCGTTTTGCGCGCGTTCGTTGCGCCGGTCAGCGCCATGGCGGCGGAAGACTGCGTGACCTCGTCGAGCAGCTGGTTGGGGCCGAGTTCGGAGGTCAGCGAGGCGAGGGCGCCCGGCCTGCTGGCGCCGCGCGCGGGCAGAACCGAGGAGGTCGTGACGATCTCGTCCTCGGCCTTGCTCGACAGCCCCAGAATGGGGAAGGACACCGAGCAGCCGGCGCCGGCCAGGGCCAGAACCAGGGCCGCGCCAAGGCAGCGCAGGCGCATGACGCGGCTGCGCTGCGGAAGGCTTTGGGACGGCCGCCTGCCCGTCCTATATAGTCGCTCGGTCAGGTCCGGTATCACCGCTCGCGCTCGCCCAAACGCAGTGCTTCATTCGCCGAGGATTAGAACGTGGAACAGTTAACGAGCGGTGACTTCACCCAGGAACAGGACCCGTTCGTGCTGTTTCAGATCTGGTTCGACGAGGCAAAGAAGAGCGAGCCGAACGATCCGAACGCGATGGCGCTCTCGACTGTCGATGCTGAGGGCATGCCCAACAGCCGGATGGTGCTGCTCAACGGGCGCGACGGCGAAGATTTCGTCTTCTACACCAACACCCAGAGCCAGAAGGGCGAGGAGCTGCTCGGCCAGCCCAAGGCGGCGCTGCTGTTCCACTGGAAGAGCCTGCGCCGGCAGGTCCGGATTCGCGGTGCCGTGACGGTCGTCAGCGACGAGATGGCCGACGCCTATTTCCAGTCGCGGCCGCGCGACAGCCGGATCGGCGCCTGGGCCTCGCAGCAGTCGCGGCCGCTGGAGAGCCGTTTTGCCCTGGAAAAGGCGGTCGCGATCCAGGCGGCGAAGTTCGGCGTCGGCACGATCCCGCGCCCGCCGCACTGGACCGGCTTCCGCATCAGCCCGGTCTATCTCGAATTCTGGCGGGACGGGGCCTTCCGTCTGCACGATCGCGTCGTCTTCCGTCGCGCCCAGGCCGGCGAGCCCTGGGCGCGCGCCCGCCTTTATCCTTGAGGATCGATAGTCCGATGGCGATGCCGACATTCGACTTTCCCAAGACCGAGCCCGGCAAGCGGCCGGTGATGCTGCTCACGGGGGCCAGCCGCGGCATCGGCCACGCCACGGTGATGCAGTTTGCGATGGCGGGCTGGCGCATCCTGTCCTGCTCGCGCCAGGCCTTCTCGGACAAGTGTCCCTGGCCGTCAGGGGCCGACGACCACATCCAGATCGATCTCGGCGACCCCGAGGACACGATGCGCGGCATCGCCGAGATCAAGCGTCGGCTGGCGGTGGAGGGTGGCAAGCTCAACGCGCTGGTCAACAATGCCGGCATCTCGCCGAAGGGGCCCAAGGGCGCCAGGCTGGGTGCGGCCACGACCTCCTTCAACGACTGGCACAAGGTCTTCCAGGTCAATTTCTTCGCGCCGATCATGCTGGCGCGCGGCCTGCTCGACGAACTGACGGCGGCCAAGGGCACGATCGTCAACGTCACCTCGATCGCGGGCTCGCGCGTCCACCCCTTCGCCGGGGCGGCCTATGCGACGTCGAAGGCGGCTCTGGCCAGTCTGACGCGCGAGATGGCCTCGGATTTCGGCCCGCTCGGCATTCGCGTGAACTCGATCTCGCCTGGCGAGATCGACACCGCGATCCTCTCGCCCGGAACCGAGAAGATCGTCGCGACGCTGCCGCTCGGGCGGCTCGGCCGGACGGAGGAGGTCGCCCGCGCGATCCATTTCCTCTGCACCGACGCGTCGAGCTACGTCACCGGCGCGGAGCTGCACATCAATGGCGGCCAGCACGTATGATCCAGGCCGGCTGAGATGAGCGGCGACGGCGGCCAGGTCATCCGCTTTCCGGCACCGGGCAAGGCCCCGGCGCGCCCGGTCCTGGCGGCGTCCGTGGCCGTGTTCCGCGATGGCAAGGTGCTGCTCGCGACGCGCACCAAGCCCCCGGCGGACCGGCTCTGGTCGCTGCCCGGCGGCAAGGTCGAGGCGGGCGAGACCCTGGAACAAGCCGCCCTGCGCGAACTGGAGGAGGAGGTCGGCGTCCGGGCGCGCATCATCGGCTTCAACCGCCATGTCGAGATCTTCGGGCGCGACGCGCTGGGCGCCGTCAGCCATCACTTCGTCGTGGCCTCCTTCGTCGGCGAATGGCTGGCGGGCGAACCGCAGCCGGGACCCGAAGCCGGGGCCGTGATGTGGGCCGATCCGCTCAATCTCGGCGGATTGCCGACGACGCGGGACCTCGGCGAGGTGCTGCGGCAGGCGAGAGCGATCCTGCTCCGGGCCGGGGAGGGCGCATGAGGCGGGCGGCGTTTTGCCTGCTGGTGCTGCTGACGGCCACGCCCTGGGGCGCCGTACCCGCGCAGCAGCGCACCCCGCCGGCCGCGAAGCCGGCCGAGCCTGCGCCCGCTCCCGAACCGCCGCCGCCGCCTTACGAGCCGCAATTGCTGAAGCTCGCCGAGATCATGGGGTCGCTCGCCTATCTGCGGACCCTGTGCGGTGGCAAGGAGGCCCAGGACTGGCGCGACCGGATGGCGGCGCTGGTCGAGGCGGAGGGGCGGACGCCTGCGCGCCGCGAGCGCCTGACCAGCGCCTACAACCGCGGCTTCCGCGCCTATTCGCTGACGCACCGGGCCTGCACTGACGGCAGCCAGGAGGCGTCGACGCGGCTGGCTGGGGAAGGCGAGCGCCTCGCCCAGGCCCTGGCCGGACGCTATGGCGGATAGGTGACAGCGCCCTGCGAACTGCTTGCCTGCGGAGGATTCGCGCGGCCGCGTTAACCTTTCCTAAAGGGGGTGGTAGCGTCCCGCTCTGGCACGCCCTATGGTTACGGCGCGTCCGGCTCCGGTCGTCGAGAGTCGAAAATGGCACAGTTCGCGGCATCAGCGCGAGCGGTGCGCGACAAGTAGCCGAACAAAGCCAGCCGTAGAGTCCTCGCCTTCATGTCCATCATCTCCGACGACCTGCCGCTCGACCTCGTCTCGACCGATGACAGCCACGACGCCCGCCGCGTCGCCTATGGCTATGTCGAGGACGCCTTCGCCGAAGCGCAACAGGACGGGCTCGACAGCGACGCGCTGGCGCATGCCGCGCTGTTTGCAGCCTTCCGCACTCTCGTCGAGACCTATGGCGAGGAGGCGACCGCCATCTTCGCCGAGGGGCTTGCCGACAAGGTCCGCACCGGAGCCTTCAGCAGCGGCACCCGTCACTGACGCGATCCGGCAGGCGGGCGAGCGCACTGACCGGAACCGGCATCGCCCTGTCCGGTTGAACTCCGGCGATGTGGCACCGACATAAGGTCGGCACAGTCGCAGCAGAGGTTTTCATGGACAGGGTGCAGGGCGCTGGCGGTTCGGTGGTCGAGAATGACACGGCCGGGCGCTTCGAACTGGCGTTTCCCGGCGGCCAGGCCTTCGCCGTCTATCGCCGCGACGGAGACCGGCTGATCGTCACGCATACGGAAGTCCCTCCCGCCTTCAACGGCCAGGGCATCGGCTCGCAGCTGGTGCGGGGCCTGTTCGAGCAGGCGCGGGCGAGCGGACGGCGGGTCGTGCCGGCCTGCTCCTTCGTCGCGTCCTGGGCGCGCCGCCACCCCGAATTCACCGACGTGCTGTCACCCCGGTGATCACCGAGATGCCGATCGCCGCAGGGCACGGGGCATGAGATCCTCGCAGCCTTCCTCCAGCGCGCAGCAGCACCTTCGCGCGGCCTTCAAGAGGCTGGAGCGCCTGCTGCCGGCCCGGGCCGCCTCCTCCCTGCGCTGGCTGCGCCACCCTGCCTCGCGCTGGGCGCGGCTGCCGGTCGGGCTCGTCCTGATCCTGGGCGGCGTGTTTTCCTTCCTGCCGGTGCTGGGCGTCTGGATGCTGCCGCTCGGCCTGATGCTGATTGCGTCCGACGTGCCGGTCCTGCGGCGGCCGATGGCCCGGTTCACGATGTGGATCATCGACCGGATCGAGCATTGGCAGGCGAAGCGGCGCCGCTAGCCTGCGCGCGAGGCGCCTGCCGGCGCCCTGTTCACGTCGGCGAGGACCCGACCGTTGCGGTGGGGGCGGCGGGCGCCTCGCGCCCCAGCGTGACGTTGGGCTCCACGGGTGCGGGATGGGGAAAGAACGGGATCCGCTTCAGGACCAGGCGCAGCGCATGCCAGTGGATCGCGAGCGTCACCTTCAAGGTCAGCAACGGATGGCTCGCCAGGAGCCCCAGGAGGGTGCTGTCCGAGATGTCACGCCGCTTGCCGCTCATGGTGGCGGCGATCAGACGCCCGCCCGCATCGGAGCCGTCGATCGAGACAGACATCGTCTCGCCCGGCGGGACGACGTGGAAGCGATAGTGCATGTCGAGCCCCATGAAGGGCGAGACATGGAATCGCTTCTCGGCCTCCTGAGTCACGATGCGGGCCTCGCCCGCGGCGGGCGCGACATAGCTGTGGGTCTCGCCGAAGGTGTTGTGGACCTCGTAGACGATCGCCATCATCTCGCCGTCGCGGCGGTGGCAGAACCAGGTGCTGAGCGGGTTGAAGGCATAGCCGAGGATGCGCGGCATCGTCAGCAGGCGCAGCGGCCCGCCATCGGGCTCGAGTCCGGCCTGCCTGAGCAGCGCCTCGATCTGCGGCCGGAGCGGTGCGCCGCTGCGGTCGCCATAATCCGCATCGCGAAAGGCGTAGAGGTTGAAACGGTTGCGCGAAAACCAGCGCAGCCGTCCGGCGAGCGTGTCGATCTCGTCGAGATCGAGCAGCATCCAGAAGACGCGATAGGCGAGCTTGTGCGCGCGCGGCCGCGTCCGCAGATGCCGGACGATGCCGACATAGAGAGCAGAGGCGGCCTGGCCGATCATGCAGCGTGTTCCAGGCCCGTGGTGAGCGGCGTGCGGATGATCCTGCCGGATTCCTCGGCGACGTTCCAGGGCCGGCGCACGCCGCCGAGGTCCTCGGCCACCGCCAGGCCCGCCTGAAGTCCGTCCTCATGAAAGCCGGAGCCGAAATGGGCGCCGCAGAACCAGGTGTTGCGGCCGCCCTGGAGGGACCAGAGGTGCTCCTGTGCGGCCAGCGCCGGTCCGTCGAAGATCGGGTGCTCATACATCTCGTCGCGCAGGACGGTCTCGGGCGCCAGATCGCGGGGCGGGTTCAGCGTCACGAAGAGCGGCTTTTCCGTCTCGAGGCCCTGCAGACGGTTCATCCAGTAGGTCACCGCGCAGGGCGCATCGGGGGCCGTCCGGTCGCCGAGATGGTTCCAGCTCGCCCAGGCACTGCGGCGGCGCGGCATCAGGGTTGCGTCGCTGTGCAGGATGGCCCGGTTGCGGCTGTAGCGGAAGGCTCCGAGCAGGGCCCGCTCGTCCGCCGAGGGGTCGGACAGCATCGCCAGGGCCTGGTCGGCATGGGCCGCGATCACGACATGGTCGAAGGTCCGTCGCGCCCCCCCGGCGGTTTCCAGCACGACGCCATCGGCCGTGCGCGCGACGCTGCGCACGGCGTTGCCGGCGGAGACCTCACCGGAAAAGGCGGCCCGCAGCTTCTCGACATAGGAGCGACTGCCCCCCTCGACGGTACGCCAGACCGGCCGGTTGGTCAGCTTCAGCAGGCCGTGATTGTGGTGGAAGCGGATGAAGGCGGCAGCGGGATAGGCCAGGATCTCGTTGCAGGGGGCCGACCAGATCGCCGCCGCCATGGGCAGGAGGTGATCCTCGCGGAAGGGCACGCCATAGCGGCCGGCATCGAGATAGTCGCCGAGCGACTGGCTGCTGGCGGACTGAGCCAGCGCATCCTGCGTCGCCTGCGAATAGAAGCGTCGCAGGTCGCTCAGCATCGACCAGAAGCGCGGGCTGAGCAGATTGCGGCGCTGGGCGAACAGGCCCGACAGGCTGGTCCCGCTGTATTCGAGGCGCCCCTTGTCGAGCGAGACCGCAAAGGACATCTCGGTCGCCTTCGTCGCCACGCCGAGATGGGCCATCAGCGCCTTGAAGTTCGGATAGGTCGCCTCGTTGTAGACGATGAAGCCGGTGTCCACTGCCACGCCAGCTCCGCTCGTCTGGGGAACGTCGACGGTGTTGGCATGTCCGCCGAGGCGCGCCGCGCTCTCATAGAGCGTCACGTCATGGGCCTGCGACAGCAGCCAGGCGGAGGACAGCCCGGCGATGCCGGAGCCGACGACCGCGATCTCGAGGCGTTTATGGAGGGAGCCGTGCATGAACCGACCTGTGTCGCGATGTTTCGTCACGGGTACGAACGGCTCCCGGCTTCGGTTCAGTCTTTATGAGGACGGCGACAGGTGCTAGCCGGTCTGACAGCCGGCTTTCATTCGCGGAGGGCGGTTGAGTTGACGGTGCTCTGAGCCAGATGCGGGCGGGCTGCGTAAAGCGGTTATGTTCGCAACGTCCGAGACAGCCAGCACGACACGACCTCCGGTTCCGGCCGGGGTGCGGAGAGGTTCGACCAGCGTTCCCATGGATGCAGACGCTCTCGTTCAGGCCATCGCGTCATCTGCCGACCGGCGCGCCTTCGCGCAGCTGTTCGAGCATTTCGCGCCGCGCGTGAAGGGCCTGCTGATGCGCGGTGGCACGCCCCCCGATCTGGCAGAGGAACTGGCCCAGGAAACGCTGATGACGGTGTGGCGCAAGGCCGCCCTGTTCGACCCGGCCAAGGCCGGGGCCAGCACCTGGATCGCGACGATCGCGCGCAATCTCAGGATCGACCATGCCCGTCGCGAAAAGCGTTCGCGGCTGTCGCAGGTCTATGAGATTCTCGAAGAGGAAGAGGGTCCAGAGCAGCCCGACGCGGTGCTCTCCGGGTCGGAACGGGACTCCCGGGTGCGCGTGGCACTCAAGGGGTTGTCCAAAGAGCAATACCGGGTCGTGGAACTCGCGTTCCTCGAGGGGTTCAGCCATCAGGATGTCGCCCAAAGGCTTTCGATCCCCCTCGGGACGGTGAAATCGCGACTGCGGCTCGCGATGGCGCATTTGCGCCGGCATCTGGAGGATCTGCGATGAACGCCCGGCACCTCGCGTCGGACGAAACCTTGGCCGGATTTGCCGCTGGGCGCCTCGATGAGGGCATGTCGCTCGTGGTCGCCGCGCATCTGGAAATCAATGCCGCATCGGCAAAGGCGCTCCGCGAGATCGAGGCCGTCGGCGGTAGCGTGCTGGCCCAAGGCGAGGCCGTGCCGATGCTGACCTCGGCCGATGATGCGCTGGCCCGGCTCGAGCGCGAGGCGGAGGGGACTCCGGTCCCAGTCAGGGCGATCGAGAGCGGCCTGCCGCGGATCCTGCAGCCCTATGATCTCGGCCGTTGGCATCCGATCGGCCGGGGCGTGGCGATGCGACGCGTGCATGTGCCCGGCGCGCAGGCGCGGGTCTTCATGCTGCGCGCCGCGCCGGGGACCTGGCTGCCCGAGCATCCTTGGTTCGGCCGGGGCGATTTCGACGAGGCGAACGAGAACCACGAGCATCACCCGCATGTCGACCCGGTCGAGGGCTGCACCTGCATCGTCGCCCTGACCGGGGAGGTGAAGTTCCGCGGCTGGCTGGGGCGCCTGCTGCAACCGCTGGTGCGGCTGTGACGCTCGCCTCCTTCGTCCTGGCGCTGGCGACCGTCGCGACCCTCATGGCCGCCGCGATGACGACCGCCTGGCTGGTCGAGCGGCGCACCGGCAATTCCGGGTGGATCGATGCGGTCTGGACCTTCGGCCTCGGGACGACCGGCGTGGTCGCCGCGCTGCTGCCGTTCGGGGACGGGCCGATGTCGCGGCGCCTGCTGGTCGCCGCGCTCGCCGCGGCCTGGGCGCTGCGGCTCGGGCTGCATGTCGCGTCCCGCACGCGCGGCATCTCGGACGATCCGCGCTACGCCAAGCTGAAGCGCGACTGGGGGGCCGACAAGGACCGCCAAATGTTCCGCTTCATGATGATGCAGGCCCTGGCCAGCTCGCCGCTCGCCATCGCCATCGTGCTGGCGGCGCACAACCCGGCTCCGGGTCTCGGGCTGCAGGACCTGATCGGCGTGCTGGTCTTCGCGGTCGGCGTCGGTGGCGGCGCCGTGGCCGACCGCCAGCTGCGCGCCTTCGCGGGCCATCCGGCCAACAAGGGCAAGATCTGCGATACGGGGCTCTGGGCCTGGTCGCGGCACCCGAACTACTTCTTCGAATGCGTGTTGTGGGCCGCCTATCCCGTCATCGCCATCGCGCTCTCCGGCTATGCCTACGGCTTCGTGGCCGTGCTGGCGCCGCTGGCGATGACGCTGCTGCTCACCCGGATCTCCGGCATTCCGCCGCTGGAGGAGCACATGGTCGCCAAGCATGGCGAGGCCTACCGCGCCTATCAGCGCCGCACGAGCGCGCTGCTGCCATGGCCGCCTGCCGCAAAAGAGGCCTGAAGCGATGGGTGTTCTGCGGAACCTCGGAGACTGGGGCGAGCGGCTGCCGCTGCCCGACTTCGTGACCCGGGCCGGCATCGCGACGCTGGTCGGCCGGACGGATCGCCGGCTGCGGCAGGCCGACTTCCAGCCGGACAGCGCCTTCGTCCGCGAGATGGCGGATTTTCCGATCGCCCAGCACGCCGACGCCGCCAACCAGCAGCACTACGAGGTCCCGGCCGCCTTTTTTCAGGCGGTGCTCGGCGCCCGGCGCAAATACTCGTCCTGCTATTACGAAACGGCGCAGACCACGCTCGACGAGGCCGAGGTCACGGCACTCGAGCTCACGCGCGCGCATGCGGATCTGGCGGACGGGCAGCGCATTCTCGAACTGGGCTGCGGCTGGGGCTCGCTCTCCCTGTTCATGGCCGAGCGGCTGCCGCGGGCCGAGATCGTCTCGGTCTCGAACTCGGCCTCGCAGCGGGCCTTCATCGAAGGCGAGATCGCGGCACGCGGGCTGAGCAATCTGCGGATCGTCACCGCCGACATGAACAGCTTCGCCTGCGAGGGCGGGTTCGACCGGATCGTTTCGGTCGAGATGTTCGAGCATATGGCCAACTGGACGGAGCTTCTGTCACGCGCCCGGGGCTGGCTGAAGCCGGAGGGACGGCTCTTCCTGCACGTCTTCACGCATCGCACGGCGTGCTATCGCTTCGACGTCGATGACAAGTCGGACTGGATCGCCCAGCATTTCTTCACCGGCGGACTGATGCCGAGCCGCACGCTCGTCCATGGCTTTCCCGGGCTGTTCGCCGTCGAGCAGGAATGGCACTGGAGCGGGGAGCATTACCGCCGCACCGCCGAGGACTGGCTCAGCAATTTCGACCGCAATCTCGCGGTGATCGACCCGATCCTGAACGCGGTCTACGGCCCCGATGCCGCGCTGTGGCGGCGGCGTTGGCGCCTCTTCTTCCTCGCGACGAGCGGGCTGTTCGGCTACGGCGCCGGCGAATCCTGGGGCGTCGGCCACTACCGGCTGCGGCCGGTCTAGAGCCAGCCCCAGCCCTGCATCGTCAGCACGCCGGCATAGGCCGCGAGCGTCGAGAGAGCCGAAACCACCATGCCGTAGACCAGATCGGCGATCGTGATCGTCAGCGTCCAGCGGCGCAGGGTGGCGTAGTTCGTCAAGTCATAGGTGCCATAGGCGAGCAGGCCGAGCAGGCCGCCATCAACGACGGCCGCCATCGCCGAACCGGCCTGCAACGCCGGCATGAGGGCGAAATGGATCAGCCCGGCCGGAAAGGCGAAATAGAACAGCAGCGCCGGTGCCCAGCGGATCCCGTCGAGCAGCGCATCGCCGAGGGTCGGCCGGTAGAGACGGCCGGCCATGACCGACAGCCAGATCACGTCGATGACGCCGAAGACGAGCAGGAAGACGAGATAACCAGCGATGAAAGTCATGACGGTCTCCGGCTGACGACGAAGCCCTACGACGACGGCCCGGCGACGGATCGCACGGGCTTGCGATGGGCCTCACTGGACGATGCCGCGGCAAATCTGTTTGCTTGGCTGCAGCGTATGGAAGGGAAAGCCTCGAACGGCGTGGGGTTGCGGCGGTCTACCGCCTGCGACCAACGCCGAGACAGGGCCAGCGTTCCAGAAGAGTCGGTCCGAGAGCCATGACGACAAGAGAGACGCATCAGCACACCCTCGACCGGCCCAGCCGCGACTGGAGCCTCGGGCTGTCTCGCGCCTTCCTGGCGAAGCTGATGGCGCGTCTGGCGCGGGGCCGGCTGACGGTGGTGACGCCCGACGGCTCCGTTCTGGTGCAGCAGGCGCCCGAGCCCGGGCCCGAGGCCGTGATCGTGCTCAAGCGCTGGCGGGCGATCCGCCGGCTCGTGCTGCAGAGCGACATCGGCTTTGCGCGCGCCTATTGCGACGGCGATTTCAGCAGCCCCGACATGACGGCTGTGATCGAGCTCGCGGCGGTGAACGACCATACGCTGCGGGCGATGATCTCGGGAAGCTGGCCCGCGCGGGTCATGACGCGGATGCTGCATCTCGGCCGCGCCAACACGCGCCGCGGCAGCAAGCGCAACATCACGGCGCATTACGACCTGGGCAATGCCTTCTATGCGCAGTGGCTCGACGAGAGCATGACCTATTCCTCGGCGCTCTACACCCAGCCGGGCCAGACGCTGGAGGAGGCGCAGGCCGCCAAGCTCGACCTCATCGTCGAGCGGCTGCAGCTCAAGGGCGGCGAGCGCGTTCTGGAAATCGGCTGCGGCTGGGGCGCACTGGCCGAGCGGCTCGCGCGCGAAGGCTGCCATGTCACGGGGATCACGCTGTCACCCTCGCAGCTCGCCTATGCGCAGCAGCGGATCGCGGCGGCGGGCCTGTCGGACCGGGTCGATCTGAGGCTGCAGGACTATCGCGACACGACCGGTCAGTTCGACCGCATCGTCTCGATCGAGATGATCGAGGCCGTCGGACGCGAATTCTGGCCGAGCTATTTCGCGACACTGCGCAACTGCCTCAAGCCCGACGGGCGGATCGTGCTGCAGGCGATCACCATCGAGGACAGCCGCTTCGCCTCCTATGCCAGCGGGGCGGACTTCATCCAGCACTACATCTTCCCCGGCGGCCTGCTGCCCTCGCCGACCGCCATGCGCGAGCAGATCGCCGCCGCCGGGCTGAACCTCGCCGATCGGTTCAGCTTCGGCGAGAGCTATGCGCTGACGCTGCAGGAGTGGCGCCGACGCTTCCTGATCCGGTGGCAGTCGATCGGGCCGCTGGGCTTCGACGAGCCGTTCCGCCGCCTCTGGGAATTCTACCTCTGCTACTGCGAGGGCGGGTTCCGCAGCGCGGCGACCGATGTCGGCCTGTTCGCGATCACGCTCAAGGACGGGCCGGGCGACCCGGCGACGGCCTGAGGGCCGGGTTGCGCCGGCGCCGGCCGGGACCTCAGCCGCGGGTCTGCCGGCGACGAGCTTGGCGATGGCGGCTGCGATGTCCCAGGACTGGTAGGGCT
>NCCO01000284.1 GCA_002279705.1 Allobosea sp. 12-68-7 | reverse complement strand
CTGGCTCAGGATCAGGAGCTTGCCGGTCTCGCCGGCACCGTAAATCCAGGTCACCAGGATCGCCGGGATGATCGCGACGAGGCGGGTGACGAGGCGGCGTACCCAGGCCGGCAGCTTGATGTCGAGGAAGCCCTCCATAACGATCTGGCCGGCCATGGTGGCGGTCACGGTCGAGTTCAGTCCACAGCACAACAGCGCGATGGCAAAGAGCGTCGGCGCAATCGACAGGCCTAGCAGAGGCGCCAGCAGCTCATGCGCCCGACTAAGCTCGGCGACGTCGTTCTGGCCCGTCTTGTGGAAGGTTGCCGCTGCCAGGATCAGGATCGAGGCGTTGACCAGCAGCGCGAACATCAGAGCGACGGTGGAGTCGACGGTGGTCCATTTCAGCGCGTCGCGCTTCTCGGGCAAGGTCTCGCCGAAAGCGCGAGTCTGTACGATGCCCGAGTGCAGATAGAGGTTATGGGGCATCACGGTCGCGCCGATGATGCCGAGCGCCAGATAGAGCATCTGCGGATTGGTGATGATCTCGGTTGTCGGTGCGAAGCCCCGGATCACCTGTCCCCAAGCGGGATCGGCGAGCGCGATCTGCACGCCGAAACACAAGGCAATCACACCCAGAAGCGTGATGATGAAGGCCTCAATCCAGCGGAAGCCCTTATTTTGCAGCCAGAGGATCACGAAGACGTCGAGCGCGGTGACGACGACGCCGATTTCGAGCGGTATCCCGAAGAGTAGGTTGAGCGCTATCGCCGTGCCGATGACTTCGGCGAGGTCGGTCGCGCAGATGGCGAGCTCGGCCAGCGCCCAGAGCGGCCAGGCGATGGCACGGGGATAGGCGTCGCGGCAGGCCTGGGCGAGGTCCCGGCCGGTGGCGACGGCCAGCCTGGCGCAAAGCGCCTGCAGGATGATCGCCATGATGTTGGAGATCAGCGCGACGAAGAGCAGCGTGTAGCCGAACTGGGCTCCACCGGCGAGCGAGGTCGCCCAGTTGCCGGGGTCCATATAGCCGACGGCGACAAGGTAGCCCGGGCCGAAGAAGGCAAGAAATTTCCGCCAGGATGTCGCGCCAGGTTTGACCTCAATGCTGCGGAAGACGTCGAGCAACGACGGTTCGCCGCGCGATTTGCGCCAGCCGGTTTCCGCACCCTCGACCTTGTTCAGCATTCGCCGCCCCTAAGATGCAACTGATTTGCAAGAGCAGATTATGGACGCATGTCAGATTGTCAATGCATTTGCGAATGATTCTCATTAAAGGAGGCTAGGGAGGAATTCATGTCCGACGTAGCCGAGGTGTTGATCGAGCACTGCCGCGAGGCGGGTCAGCGCATCACCGGCCCTCGCCGCATCATCGCCGGTGTGGTCGCCAAGGCCGACGATCATCCGGACGTTACTGAGATCTATCGGCGGGTCGCGGCCATAGATCCCGGCATATCGTTATCAACCGTCTACCGCACGCTTAAGGTCTTCGCGGCCACGGGGCTCGTCGAGCGGCACAGCTTCGCGGGCGGACGCGTCCGGATCGAGCCCGCATCGGACTTCCACCACGATCATCTGATCGACACCGAGAGCGGCGCAGTCATTGAGTTCAGGTCGGAAGAGATCGAACGGCTACAGGCGCTGGTCGCGAGGGAGCTGGGTTTCGAGCTGACCG
>NCCO01000155.1 GCA_002279705.1 Allobosea sp. 12-68-7 | reverse complement strand
CACGGGCTCGCCGCAGGTCAGCCTGCCGGGCGCGACCGTGAACGGGGCCCCTGTCGGCCTTTCCATCATCGGCGGACGCGGCACCGACGCCACGCTGATCGCCGTCGCCCGCGCCATGGGAGCCGCCGCATGACCGATCTCACCCCCAACCGGCCCGACATCGTCGCAGAGGTCTCGGCGCTGTTCGAGGCCTATGAGCAGGCGCTGATCGACAAGAACGTCGACGTGCTCGACGCGACCTTCTGGAACAGCCCGCACACGATCCGCTATGCGCTGCACGAGAACGGCTATGGCTTCGACGCCATCCACGCCCACCGCGTCGCGCGCCCGCCGGGACCAGGCATCAAGGAAAAGCGCATCCGGTTGGAGATCCTGACGCTGGGCCGCGACATCGCCACCGTGAACCTCGAGTTCAAGGTGCGCGGGCGCGACCTGATCGGTCGGCAGAGCCAGAGCTGGGTGCGCTTCCCGGAGCTGGGCTGGAAGGTGATCTCCGCCCATGTCTCGACCATGGACGGGCTGAAGCTCTACTGAGCCTGCGCTTCGCGTCTCAGATGATCGCGTGGCGGATTTTCGCCGAAACCCACTCGCTGACGACCACCGTCCCCAGGATGACCAGCAGCAGCAGGGTCACCTGGGGCCAGGCCAGGGTGTTCAGCGAGCTTTCGAGATTAACGCCGATGCCGCCGGCGCCGACCAGCCCGAGCACGGTCGCCTCGCGGATGTTGATGTCCCAGCGGAAGACGCTGATGCCGGCGAAGGCCGGGGTTATCTGCGGCCAGATGCCCCATGCCAGCACCTGCTGCGGCGAGGCGCCGGTGGCGCGGATCGCCTCGACGGGCTCGATATTGATCTCCTCGATCGCCTCGTAGAGCAGCTTGGCGATGAAGCCGATCGAGCGCAGCGCGATCGCCAGGATGCCGGCGAGCACGCCGGGTCCCAGGATCGTCACCAGCACCAGCGCCCAGATGATCGCGTTGATCGAGCGCGAGGAGACGATGATCAGCAGGCCGACCGGGCGAACGAACCTGGCGCTGGGCGTGGTGTTGCGCGCGGTGAGGAAAGCCAGCGGCACCGCCACCGCGACCGCCAGAAGCGTGCCCAGCGTCGCCATGTTGATGGTATCCCAGAGCGGTTTCCAGACCGCGCTCATATAGGACCAGCGCGGCGGCCACATCCGCGAGCCGATATCGGCCGCCTGTCGGGGCGCGTCCAGCACGAAGGCCCAGATCGTGTCGCGCGTCATCACCTGCCAGGTGAAGACGAAGAGCAGGAGCAGGGCGAACCAGCCGGCATAATGCAGCCACTCGGCCCGGCTGGTGCGCCGCTGCCAGAGTTTCGTGCCGTCCTGTGCGATCGAGACCGGCATCACTGCACCTTGGCGCGGATGAAGCCGGATGCGTATTCGCAGGCCAGCACGATGCCGATGATGATCAGCAGGATCGCGGCGGCGCTGTCGAACTCGTAGCGGTCCATCGCCGTGTTGAGCGTCGCCCCGATGCCGCCGGCCCCGACGATGCCGACGACGGCCGACTCGCGGAAGTTGATGTCGACCCTGTACATCGAAAGCCCGATCAGGCGCGGCGCGACCTGCGGCAGCACCGCATAAACCAGAACCTGCCACCAGCCGGCGCCCGTGGCGCGGATTGCCTCCAGCGGGGCAGGGTCGATATCCTCGATATCCTCGGCGAGCAGCTTGGCAAGGAAGCCGATGGTGGCGAAGGCCAGCGTCAGGAAGCCGGCGAAGGGCCCGAAGCCGAACAGCACGACCAGGAAGATCGCGATGATGACCTCCTGCAGGCTGCGCGCGACCGCAATGAAGGCCCGGCAGAAGGCGTAGACCGGGAGCGGCGCAATGTTGCGGGCGGCCCCGATGCCAAAGGGCACCGACAGGATGATGCCGACGATGGTCGAGGTCACCGTCATCGTCAGGCTCTCGAGCAGGCCGGCCTGGATGTCGTCCCAGCGCGAGGTGAAATCGGGCTGGAGGAAGCCAGCGAAGAGGCGGCCGGCGCGAACGACGCCCTCCGACATGCGGGCCCAGTTCAGCTCGACCGTGCCGAAGGCGACCACGAGATAGAGCGCGACGCCGCCATAGATGGCGTAGCGGAGAACCGGATTGGCGATCAGGGGCGGCGGCGTCCAGCGCCTGGAGACCGCGCTCATGCGGTCACCATCGGCGTATCGCGAGCCAGCACGGCCGGTGCGACTGCGGCGGCCTGCTCGTCCTCCTCTTCCGCCTTGCGGATCGTCGCGGTCCAGTCCTCGGCGCCGTAGATCTCGGTCAGCACGTCCGGCGTCAGCCCGTCGGGCGGCCCGTCGAAGACAACCTTGCCCTTGCGCAGGCCGATGATGCGCTGGACGAACATCTGCGCCAGGGCGACGTCGTGGATGTTGACGATCGCCGCCAGATTGCGCTCGGCGCAGAGTTCGACGATCAGCCGCATGATCTGGCGCGAGGTCTTGGGATCGAGGCTCGCGGTCGGCTCGTCCACGAGCAGCAGATCGGGCTCCTGCACGAGCGCGCGCGCGATGCCGACGCGCTGGCGCTGGCCGCCCGAGAGCGCATCGGCGCGCTTGTCGATATGGTCGGTCAGGCCAACGCGCTCCAGCACCGCGAAGGCGCGGTCGATATCGGCCTGCGGGAAGCGCCGGAAGAACGAACGCCAGAAGCCGACATAGCCGAGCCGGCCCGACAGCACGTTTTCCATCACCGAGAGCCGGTCGACCAGGGCGTATTCCTGGAAGATCATGCCCATGCGGCGGCGCGCCTGGCCGAGGGCGCGGCGCGAGAGCCGCGACAGATCGAGATCGCCGAGCTTGATCGTGCCTTCGCTCGGCTCGACCAGCCGGTTGACGCAGCGGATCAGCGAGGATTTACCGGCGCCGGACGGGCCGATCAGGCCGACGACCTGGCCGGCGGGGACAGACAGGGTGACCTTCTCGAGCGCAAGATCGCCGGTGGCGTAGCGCTTGGTCAGGTTCTCGATGACGAGCATGCCGGCCTCCGAAACGGGGCCGGCCGCGCATGAGCGCGGCCGGTGATCAGTCGAACGTGAAGGCCTACTTGCAGGCGTAGCTGACGTTCAGCGCCTTGTCGATCTGCCGCACGACCTCCCAATGGGTCTTGAAGCTGATCGGCATGAACTTCTCCTGCGGCGGCTGCGACTTCTCGAATTCCTTCAGAAGATCGCTGCCTTCCCAGTTGAAGCTGAAGAAGGCTTCCTTGACCTTGGCGGCGAGCTCGGGCTTCAGATTGTAGACATAGCCATAGCCCGTGGTCGGGAAGGTCTGCGACTTGTAGATCACCTTGGTCGCGTCAGGCTTGATGACGTTGCGGGCGATCATGCGGGCCTTGACCGAATTGGCGATGGCCGCGGCCGGGTAGTCCTTGTTGGCGACACCGATGATCGAATTGTCGTGCTTGCCGGAGAAGACGGGCTCGTAATCCTTCTTGGCCTCCATCTTGAACTCCTGCGCAAGCAGGGCCGAGGGCGCCTTGAAGCCGGAATTGGAGGTCTCCGAGGTGAAGGCGAGCTTCTTGCCCTTGATGTCCTCGATCTTCTCGATACCCGAACCCGGATAGGTGATGATCTCCATCTCGTAGCCGAACTCGTCCTTCTTCGAGGCCATCATCGCGAAGGGCACGAAACCGGAGCAGGCGACGGCGATCGGGTTCGAACCGGTGTTGAAGCCGGCGACATGCAGACGGCCGGCGCGCATCGCTTCGATCTGCGCGGCGTTGCTCTGCACCGGGAAGAACTGGACCTTCTTGCCGGTCACCTTTTCCATGTGCTTGAGGAAACCGTCCCAGACTTTGGCGTAGACCGCGGGATCCTCGACCGGGGTGTAAGCGAAGATCAGCGTCGGCGGGTCGATCAGTTCGGCCGGGTTCGTCGGCGCGTCGGCGACCATGTCGCCATCGGCATCCTTGAAGCGGGCATCGAGCGCGAAGGCGCTGACGGAGAAGGTGAGGGACAGCGCAGTGGCGCCGGCGAAGGTGGCCAGTGTCTTCAAGAGGCTCATGGTCATCTCCCGATCAGGTTAACGTCCCGGCGTTGGTGTCGGCTGTCGATGACAGTTGAATGACAAAACCGTCGCAAACGCTAAAGAGCGCCCGGCCCTGCCGCTGCACCGTCAGCGGCGGCGCAGAGGCTCGCGCGACAGGCCCTGCGCCTCCAGCGCGTCGCAATAGGCCTGCATCTTCGCCTCGCCCGTCTCGCCGAGTTCGCGCAGATAGTCCCAACCGAAGATGCCGGTGTCGTGCATGTCGTCGAAGGTCAGCTTCACGGCATCGACCCGCAGCAGTTCCGCGGCGAGCGCATGGCTCACCCCGTCGTCGAATGAGACATACAGGGTGCGGCGGTCCTTCGATAGACGGATCTCGGTCGGCCAGGATGACATGATGGGGCTCTCCGCTGGCGGGCCGCGACGATCGCCGCGCTTGACCTCGGCGGCTGCAATGCCAATGTCAGCGGCTCAATGCAATGCCGGGATGAGCGGCGCGCCGCCGCAGACCCGGTGACCGAACGGACAGACGCAGATCGTGCTCCTCGACAGCTCCCCGCCAGATGCCGCCGCACGGACGGGTATCGCGCCCCTGGCGCGGCCCGTGCTGACCGACCCGTTCGGCCGGGACATCTCCTATCTGCGGATCTCGGTGACGGATCGCTGCGATTTCCGCTGCGTCTATTGCATGTCCGAGGACATGACCTTCCTGCCGAAGCGGGACCTGCTGACGCTGGAGGAGATCGATCGCCTGGCCTCGGCCTTCGTCGCGCGGGGCACGCGCAAGCTGCGGCTCACCGGCGGCGAGCCGCTGGTGCGGCGCGACGTGATGAGCCTGTTCCGCTCGCTGTCTCGGCATCTGGCGTCGGGTGCGCTCGAGGAGCTGACGCTGACCACGAACGGCTCCCTGCTCGACCGCTATGCGCAGGAACTGGTCGATTACGGCGTGCGGCGGATCAACGTCTCGCTCGACACGCTCGACCCCGACAAGTTCCGCCAGATCACGCGCTGGGGCGATCTCGACAAGGTGCTCGGCGGCATCGAGGCAGCCCGCAAGGCCGGGATGCGGGTCAAGATCAATGCGGTCGCGCTGAAGGGTGTCAACGAGGACGAGATCGAGAGCCTCATGGTCTGGGCACATGGTCTCGGCATAGACCTGACGCTGATCGAGGTGATGCCGCTGGGCGAGATCGAGCCGGGCCGCATCGACCAGTTCCTGCCGCTCTCGGTGGTCAGGGCGCGGCTGATGGACCGCTATAACCTGGTCGAGGATCCCTACCGGACCGGCGGGCCGGCCCGCTATGTCCGGGTCCAGGAGACCGGCGGGCTGATCGGCTTCATCACGCCGTTGACGCACAACTTCTGCGAGAGCTGCAACCGCGTGCGGCTGACCTGCACGGGCACGCTCTATATGTGCCTCGGCCAGGAGGACGCCGCCGATCTGCGCGCGCCCCTGCGGGCATCGAGCGACGACGCGCTGCTGCACAAGGCGATGGAAGAGGCGATCTCGCGCAAGCCCAAGGGCCATGACTTCGTCATCGACCGCCGCCGCGCGAAACCCGCCGTCGGCCGCCATATGAGCGTCACCGGCGGCTGATGCCGTCAGGCCGTTTTGCTTCCCAAAGGGCAGGTTTGGCGCGTCTTTTCGCGTGCAACGGCGCCTTGACGCCCCCCGCCAAAGGTCCGACGGTTGCGGGAGCGTGGAGGTTGCGAGCGTTTGATGATCAGGAGACTGCTGTTCCGGCTGGGGGCGATCGGACGATCCGTCCGGGGCTTCGTGCTCGACCTGCAGATCGCGCATCTGGCGATCATGGCGCTGCGCCTGTGGCCGCGCCTGACGCTGCTGGCCGTCATGGTCGGCCTGCTGTGCGGCCTCTGCTTTGTGCTGGCGGGCCTCTGCGCCCGTAGCGTGCATCTCGCGCTGTCGCCGGCCTCTCCCAGCGGAATCGGCGCGGCGATCGGGGCCAGCCTGGCCGGTGTGCTCGTCCTCGAACTCGCCGCCTACGCCGCGACGGCCGCCATCGCGGCGCTGCTGCAGGTCGCCCGCGAGGTCGGCCGCCACCGCAGCGCGGTGCTCCTTGCGTTCTCGACCATCCTGGCGGTGGCCACCGCGATCGCCCTGCTGCGCGACGACGCCGCGCTGCGGGCCGATGGCCTGGCGGTCTTCGCCATCACCGCGCTGCTGCTGGCACTGACGATCTGGTTCGAGCGCTGTTATCGCAACCCGGCCCGGCCGGGATTCCGCGATTTCCATGTCGACGTCGTCGAGGCGCGGCGCTTCATCAACCGAGGCGCCCATGGCCTCTGAGCGCCGTCCAGGCGGGGCGCTGCCACCGTTCACGGCCCACCATCTGGCGGAGGTCGTCGAGGCCGGGCGCCATGGCGCCGCCGACGCGCTGGAGAACCAGCCCGCGCCCTCCTCCGCCGTGCCCTCTCAGACGGAAATGACGCTGCTGGCGCGCGTGATCGAGCTGTTCACGGCGATCCGCCAGGAGGCCTCGGCGACCCTGAACGGCCTCCAGGCCGAGATCGCCGCAAGGCGGGAAGCCTTCACGCAGGAGCGCTACGAGGGCCGCATCCGCTCCATCGAGGCCTCGATGCGCGCCTTGCTCAACCGCCATGGCGGGGAGCTGGAACAGCGTGTCTACGATGCGCTGAAGGCCAAGCGCGAATACGAGTACTTCAACTACATCCACAAGCGCACGGCCGACCCCAAGGTCGACAAATGGCAGTTCATCCTGCTGTTCCTGATCGTGCCGCTGACGCTGGAGAGCCTGCTCAACGGCAATTTCTTCGCGGAGGCGAGCGAGTTCGGCCTGGTCGGCGGGGCGGCGACCGCCGTCATCATCTCCGCGCTCAACATCGCGCTCGGCTTCCTCGTGGGCCTCGGGCCGGCGCGCTACTGCCAGCATGTGCGCGCCACGCATCTGTTCTGGGCCCTGCCCGCCTATGTCGGCCTGATCATCCTGATCGTGATGTTCAACCTCGCCGTCGGGCACTACCGGGAGATGTTGATCGCGACGCCCGATGCGCGCTCGCTCCAGGTGCTGCCGCGGTTGCGGGAGAGCCCCTTCGCCATCGCCGAGCTGAAATCGGCGGCGCTCGTCATCATCGGCTGCATCGTCGCCTTCGTCGCCGCGGTGAAGGGCTATTCCGCCTTCGGCAGCTATCCGGGCCATGGCAGCGCCTACAAGCGCTGGCGGCAGCGCTGGGAGGCGGTCGAGGAGGAGCGGCGCCGTCTCGATGTCGCGCTTTTGCCCGAGCTGGAAGCCCTGCGCTCGCGCATCGACGGCTTCAAGGAGGATTGCGCCCGCGAGAGCAGCCGCCTCCAGGCCAGCAGGGCGGGCGCCGAAGAAGCCCGCGACCTCTACGCGGCGCGGCTCGGCCAGCTGCGCGCGGCCAAGGATGCGGCCCTCATGCAGTACGGGGGCTCGATCTCGCCGGCGAGATCGAGCGACTGAAGGCGCGGGCCGCCGAGGCCGGGCGCGACGCGTTCGAGCAGGACGAGGCGAAGCGGCGACAGATCCATGCGGACTTCGCCGCCAATGCTCGCGACACTTCTCGTCAGGTATCCGAACCACACCGTCATCCCGGACGCAGCGAAGCGGAGCTCCGGGATCCATCAAAGGGCCCTGCGCTCGATGATGGATCCCGGGGCAAGCCCGGGATGACCCCCGGTGTTTCCGAGGATTGAAGGACTGAGACAGAAGCAATGAAGAGCGAAAGCTGGGCGATCGTCGCCTCGATCCTGGCGGGCGTCGCGCTGGTCGGCTTCTTCGCCGCGCCGTCGCTGCTGAAGGGCCCGCCGCGCGACCCCGATTCGCTGTGCCTCACATCCGGGGCCGTCGGCCACACGCTGGTCCTCGTCGACAAGAGCGATCCGTGGAGCGAGCTCCAGGCCGGGCGCCTCAAGCGGCTGGTCAAGCAGATCGGCGACGGCCTGCCCGCGGAGCGGATGCTCTCGATCTACTTCTTCAACGACGCCTTCGAGCCCGGCTTCCCGCCGCTGCTCGCGCTGTGCAACCCCGGGCGCACGGCGAGCGAGCTGATCGGCAATCCGCGGCGCGACTACATCCGCTGGGTGGAGAGGTTCGGGCGGCCGCTCGACGAGGCGCTGGCGGTGCTGACGCAGCCGGCCAAGGGCCATCTCTCGCCGATCGTGGAGGCGGTCGGCGATGTGGTGTCGCGCCCCGAGACCCGGGTCCGCGAGGGCGACAAGTCGCTCGTCCTGGTCTCGGACATGCTGCAGAACTCGGGGCAGTTCTCGGTCTTCGGCAGCAATCCGGCGATGCGCGATCCCGAACGCCTCAAGCGCCTCGTCAGCAAGGTCTGGCAGGAATCCGGGGCGCGGGACTGGAAGCTCCAAATCCATCAGGTTCAGGGCGTCTACGATCCGACGCGGCTCGAACAGGCGAGCACGCTCTGGCAGCAGGCCTTGCGCGGCACCGGTGTCGCCTTCGTCTGGGAGCGGCTCTGAGCGGCGGGCGGCCCGTGCGCCCGCTACATCCCGTAGGCCATGCGCACGCCACCCCAGTGGCGGCCGTTGACGCGCACGGGAGCATCGACCTCGCGCACGATCTCAAGAACCCCGCCGCCCATGTCGCGCAGATAGGACTGGACGAGGAAGGGGCGGACGGAGCGTGCCGCCGCGATGCCGGCGCGATCGTCGAAGATGCGCCGGTTGCGGGAATGCGCCGCGTTCCAGACCGGATCGCCCGGCCGCTGCGGCAGCGCATAGGCCGCGTTGTGGACGGGAATGAAGCCGTTGCGGTCGATCGCAACGGTGAAGAGCAGCCGGGAATCGGACGCGAAGATGCGTGCCAGCAGCGGCGGCAGGATTTCCTCGAGCACAGGCAGGGCGCGGTTGCGATATTGCTGCGGATCGGTCTCTGGGATGGCGATGTAATCAGCATCGAACAGATCGCCCTCGCTCAGGCGCGCGCGCACCAGGGCCTCCGAGAACAGGGCCTCGACGGCGGCGGCGAAGGCATGGGTGCGTTCAATCAGCGGCCGATAGCCCGTCTCGGTCCGCTCGAGCAGCTCGTCGAGCAGCCGCGTTTGCTCGAAGACCTGCTGTTCGAAGGCCATGTGCAGGCCGAGATCGCTGATCGCCGCCAGCCGGCAGGGCATCGGCGGCAGATCCGCGATGGCGAGACTGCCTGTCAGGCCGGGCACGAACTCGTCCTGCCCGGGACGGGCGATCAACGCACCGCCACGGCCGATGTCGATCGTCCGGCTGCCGAAGTGACGGGTGCCGAGCCGGAGCTCGACCGGATGCTCGGCGGGAAAGCGATCATGCCGGCGCCGGTCGGCGAAGGAGGAATGCCGCAAGGTCGGGATGAAGCGGCGCAGCAGTCCGCCGGCCAGGCTGGCGCCCCGGGCCGTCGCCCTGCGGGCGCTGGCGCTCTCGCTCTCGGTCGCGGCCGACAAGGCGATGCGGGCGATCTCCGCCACGCGCTCGGCGACGGTCTCGACGAAACGGGCCGTCTCGCCGGCATTGCGCGACAGCTCGGCGGTGGCCGCAACCTGCTCCTGCGAGGCATGGCCGATGGCGGCGATCACCGGATTGACGTCGCGCACCATCTGCAGAGCATCGGTCACGATCGCGGCGGAACCATGCGCCGCCTGGGTCAGCCGGTCGACGCGGTTGCGGATATGGTCGACCGCCTCGCGCACCTCGACGGACAGGACCTTGACCTCCTGCGCGACGATCCCGAAGCCGCGGCCGGCCTCCCCCGCCCGGGCGGCCTCGATCGATGCGTTCAGGGCGAGCAGATTGGTCTGTCGGGCGATCTCGGCGATCGAATCGACGATGCCGCGGATCTCGGCGGTGGCCATAGCGAGACCCGTCATCATCCCCGTCGCCTCGCCGGCTCGGATCGCGGCCGCGTCGAGGCGCTCGCGCGCAAGGCTCATCGAGCAGCCGATCTCCTCGGCGGATTCCGAGACCTGCCGCGAGGCAGTCACCAGCGCGGCGGAGTTGGCGCTGGCGGTGGCCGTGGCCTCTCTCATGCTCAGGACGCTGTCGTTAATTGCGCCCGAGCGTGTCTCGGATTGCGTCGAGAACTGTTCGGCGCGGCCGAGATCGGCGGCCAGCCGCCGCATCGCCGCCACGACATCCTGCTCGAGCACGGAGACGGCTTCGCGATCGGCGAGGGTGACGAATTCGGCGAGGGGCGGCACGGCTGCGGGCAGTGCCTCCATGGCCACCGCAGGCCCAGCGGTGCTCGCTTGGCTTCGACGGCTCAGCCAGCGTCGAACCCTGCCCTGCATCAGTCCATTCCGTCCCCTCGCGCCTCAGTTCCTTATGGTTCATCAGCGTTAAGAAAGACTGACCATTGTGTCGGAGGCGGTGCCCGGACGCGCTGGCGAGCATGGACCGGCCCGGCCTGTGCCTGTAAGCCTCCGGAACCGGCGCTTCGTCCGCGTACCGGTGCCCTCCTCCTCTTTCCCGCTTTCCAGCGAGCGCCGAGATGACCAGCAACAGCTATGACGTGATCGTCGCGGGTGTCGGCGCCATGGGCTCGGCCGCCTGCTGGCATCTGGCGCAGCGCGGCCTGCGCGTGCTGGGGCTCGAGCGCTTCGACCTCGGCCACACCATGGGCTCCTCGCACGGGCTGACGCGGATCATCCGGCTGGCCTATTTCGAGGGCTCGAAATATGTGCCGATCGTGCAGCGCGCACATGAGCTCTGGCAGAAGACGGGCGACGAGGCCGGGCTGAAGCTGCTGCACGTCACAGGGTCGCTCGATCTCGCGCCGGCCGGCTCCGGCCAGGTCGAATCCTCGCTGCAATCCTGCCTGGACCACGGGCTCGAGCACGAGCAGCTCGACGGCAATGAGATCGCGCGACGGTTCCCGGGCTTCTCGCTCCCGTCCGGCCATATCGGGCTCTGGCAGCCCGGCGGCGGCTTCGTCGCCTCCGAGAAGGCGATCTTCGCCCATGTCGGGCTCGCCCAGTCGCGCGGCGCCGAGATCCGCACCAACGAGCCGATGCTCGACTGGGCGCCGACCGCCGATGGCGCGGTGACGGTCAGGACGGCGCGCGGCACCTACAGCGCCGGGCGGCTCGTCATCACATCGGGCGGCTGGATCGCCGACGCGGTGCCTTCGCTGGCCCGGACGGTGACGACGGTGCGCCAGGCGATCGGCTGGTTCACCACGCGAAAGCCCGAACTCTACCGCGAGGGTGTCTTCCCGGTGTTCATCCTCACGGTCGAGGAAGGCAATTTCTACGGCTTCCCGCTCTACGAGCATCCCGGCTTCAAGCTGGGCGGGCCGCATTTCGGGCGCGAGCCGATGGACCCGCGCGAGGACGACCGCACGCCGAGCCCCCGGCAGGTCGAGCTGATCCGTGCCTGCCTCGCCCGCTACCTGCCGGATGCGGCGGGTGAGCCATTGACGCTGAAGGGCTGCCTCTACAGCGTGACGCCGGACGAGGATTTCATCATCGACAGCGTGCCGGGCGTGCCGCAGGCGGTCTTCGCCTCCTGCTGCTCGGGGCATGGCTTCAAATTCGCCAGCGCCATCGGCGAGATCCTGGCCGATCTGTCCGACAGCGGCCGCTCGCGCTTCGACCTCGCGCCCTTCTCGCTGGCACGCTTCGCGGCCTGAGACGAAAGAAACAAGCCGCGTGGCCAGCCCCGAGCAGAACCGACGCGGAATCATCGCCATGCTGGCCGCGATGGCGCTGTTCGTCTGCAACGACGCGCTGATGAAGATCGCCCGGGAGGTCTATCCGGCGGGCCAGGCGATCACGCTGCGCACCGGGTTTGCGGTGGTCATCGCGCTCGGCCTCGTCCTGGCTTTCCGGGAGGGCGGCAAGCTGCGTCTCGCGCTCCGGCCGATCGTGCTGCTGCGCGGGCTGATCGATGCCGGGGTGACGCTGACCTTCATCTGGGCGCTCGCCGAGATGCCACTGGCCGATGTCACCGCCATCCTGCTGGCATCGCCGATCATCATCGTCGTGCTCGCCGTGGTGCTGCGGATCGAGCGCGTCGGCTGGCGCCGCACCGTCGCGGTCTTCGTCGGGTTCTGCGGGGTTCTGGTCGTGCTGCGGCCGGCCACCGATTCCTTCAACGCCGCAGCCCTGGTCGCGCTGGCGAGTGCCTGCCTCGCCGCCGGCCGCGACCTGCTGACGCGCAAGATCGGCAACGAGATCCCCTCCACCGTGATCGCGCTGATGACGACGGCCATCGTCGGGGTCGTGGCCTGCGGCTACGGGCTGCTGGAGGTCTGGCAGCCGGTCTGGCGGCGCGAGACGTCCTATGTCGCCGCTGCGGCCGCGCTGATGGCCGCCGGCAGCATCTGCATCATCAGCGCCTATCGCAACACGGATGTCGGCGTGGTCTCCGGCTATCGCTATTCGGTCGTCATCCTCGCGGTGATCATGGGCTATCTGGTCTGGGGTGAGGTGCCCGACCCGATCGCCGGGCTCGGCATCGCGATGATCGTGGCGAGCGGGCTCTACACCATGCACCGCCAGCAGGTGGTGCCGCAGTCGCAGCTCAAGCTGCCGAGCACGCCCCCGCCATGAGCGCCAGCACCCTGAAGCCGACCCTGACGGTGCTGGTCGCGATGTCGGCCCTGCAGCCGATCGCGCTCAACCTGCTCGCGCCGGCAGCGCCGGCGCTCTCGCGCCATTTCGACTCGAGCTATGCCACGATCCAGCTCGCGCTGACGCTGTTCCTGGTCGCCGTCGCCCTGACCCAGCTCGTGAGCGGGCCGCTCTCCGACCGCTTCGGACGCCGTCCCTGCGTCAATGCCGGCATCGCGCTGTTCATCGCCGGCTCGGCGCTGGGCGCGCTGGCACCGTCGATCGAGATCCTGCTGCTGGCGCGTATCCTGGAGGGGGCCGGCTCCGGTTCCGTCTTCGCGCTGTCGCGCGCGATCATCCGCGACACGGCCAACCGGGACGAGGCCGCCAGCCAGATCGCCACGGTGACGATGGTGATGGTCATCGCCCCGATGATCGCGCCCTGGCTCGGCGGGCAGATCGAAACCGCCTTCGGCTGGCGGATGATCCTCTGGTTCATGACCGTCAGTGGCGTGATCGTACTCTTGCTGACCCTGGTGAAACTGCCCGAGACGGCGCCGAACCTGGGACAGCGCACGCCGCTGCTCGGCATCTTCCGGGCCTTCCCGACGCTGATCGTCAACCGCGTCTTCGTGCTCAACGTGATCGCGGTCTCGACCAGCTCGGCCGCCTTCTTCGCCTTCATCGCGGCGGCGCCCTATATCGTCGTCGAGACGATGGGCCGCGGCAGCGACACCTATGGCGCCTACTTCATCCTGAACGCGGCCGGCTACATGGTCGGCAACTATGCGATGGCGCGGCTCGTGATGCGGATCGGCGCGCCGCGCATGGTCCATCTCGGGCTGGTCATCTCCTCCATCGCGATGACGGTGGCCGTGCCGCTGTCGCTGAGGGCGGACTGGTCGCCGATCACGCTGTTCCTGCCGCTGGCGCTGAACGCGATCGGCAACGGCATGACGATCCCGGGCTCGACCGCCGAGGCCCTCTCCGCCCGGCCCGACCTCGCCGGCTCGGCCGCGGGGCTGATGGGCGCATTGCAGCTCGGCTTCAGCGCGTTGATGACGGTGGCGATCAGCCTCGTCGTGACGATCTGGCCGCCCTCGCTGGTCGTGCTGATGTGGCTGCTGACCATCATCGGGATGATCGCGATCCACTTCGGCCGGCGCGGGGCGGCGGCGCGGGGCTGAGGCCGCCGCGACGCCGCAGGCCGGTCACTCACTCCTCGAGGCGGGCGATCAGGCTCGACGTATCCCAGCGGCGGCCGCCGAGCTTCTGGACCTCGGCATAGAACTGGTCGACCAGCGCGGTGACGGGGAGCTGCGCCCCGTTGCGGCGGGCCTCCTCCAGCACGATGCCGAGATCCTTGCGCATCCAGTCGACGGCGAAGCCGAAATCGAACTTGCCGGCGTTCATCGTCTTGCCGCGGTTCTCCATCTGCCAGGAGCCGGCGGCGCCCTTCGAGATCACCTCGAGCATGGCCTCGACGTCGAGGCCGGCGCGCTTGGCGAAATGAACACCCTCGGAAAGGGCCTGTACCAGGCCGGCGATGCAGATCTGGTTGACCATCTTGGTGAGCTGGCCGGAGCCGGCCGGGCCCATCAGCTTGCACATGCGCGCGTAGGCCGCGATCACCGGCTCGGCACGGGCGTAAGCCTCGGGCTCGCCGCCGCACATCACGGTGAGCACGCCGTTCTCGGCGCCCGCCTGGCCGCCGGAGACCGGCGCATCGACGAAGCCGAAGCCCCCGGCCTGGGCCGCAGCGGCGAGTTCGCGCGCGACATTGGCCGACGCCGTGGTGTGGTCGACGAAGATCGCGCCCTTCTCCATGCCGGCGAAGGCGCCCTGCTCGCCCAGCGTCACCGAACGCAGATCGTCATCGTTGCCGACGCAGGCAAAGACGATCTCCTGGCCTGTGGCGGCATCGGCGGGCGTCGGTGCGGAGATGCCGGCATGCTGCGAGACCCAGGCCTGAGCCTTCGTCGGGTTGCGGTTGTAGACGGTCACCTCATGGCCCTTGGCCCCGAGGTGACCCGCCATGGGATAGCCCATGACGCCGAGACCGATGAACGCGACTTTGGCCATGTTTCGCTCCGCTTGACTGTTTTTGATTTCGCCATGGGCTTTAGCCTGCGACTGCCCCTCTGCAAAGGCCGCGGCTGTGCTGCCGCATATGCGCGATGACGCGGTGTCGGTTGTGAGCGGCCCGGGATCCGGCTAGGCACCCGGCCATGACGATCTCCAATGACGACGACCTGAAGAGCCTGCAGGACATCGGCCGCATCGTTGCGCAGACGCTGGCCGCGATGGGCCGGGCGATCGAACCGGGCATGACGACCGCCGAGCTCGACCGGATCGGGCGGACCCTGCTGGAACGGGACGGCGCACGCTCGGCGCCGGAACTGGACTACGATTTTCCGGGCGCGACCTGCATCAGCGTCAATGACGAGATCGCCCATGGCATCCCCGGCGCGCGGCGGATCGAGACCGGCGACCTCGTGAATATCGACGTCTCCGCCGAGAAGGCGGGCTTCTATTCGGACACCGGCGCCTCCTTCGCCGTGCCGCCCGTCACCCGCCGGACGGAGCGGCTCTGCCGCGACGGGCGGCGCGCGCTCTGGGTCGGGATCGGGCAGGTCGGTGC
>NCCO01000154.1:2511-10380 GCA_002279705.1 Allobosea sp. 12-68-7 | reverse complement strand
AGAGCTTGATGTCGAGGTCGTAGACGGCCTTGTCGCGCTGGGCGAGATCCTCGACCAGCTTGCGCTCGCGCTGCGCCGCGGCGGCGGCCTGGGCCTCCAGCTCCTTGATCGTCTGCAGGGCGCTAGCCATTCGGGCCTGGGCCTGGCTCGCGGCCTCGTTGGCGACTTCGCGCTCGGCGCTCAGCTTCTCGGCCAGCCCGGCGATGTCGCGCAACCGCCAGGCGACCGAGGCGGCCGGGCCGGATGGGTTCGAGCCGCCGGCACCGCGCCGGGCCGCCGGCGCGTAGCGCGCCGGGGCCCGCGGGCCGTCAGCCGGCGGCGAAAGCCGCGGCGATGACGGCCTGCGCTTCCTGCTGGATGGCCGCGAGATGGGCTTCGTCGCGGAAGCTCTCGGCGTAGATCTTGTAGACCTCCTCGGTGCCGGAGGGGCGGGCGCAGAACCAGCCCTGCGCCGTGACCACCTTGACGCCGCCGATCGCCGCGCCATTGCCCGGCGCCTCGTTGAGGACGGCGGTGATCGGCTCGCCGGCGAGTGTGTCGGTGTCCAGTTGTGCCCGCGACAGGCTCTTCAGCACGGCCTTTTGCTCGCGCGTCGCGGGCGCGTCGATGCGGGCATAGAGCGGCGCCCCCAGGTCCCGGGTCAGCGCGGCATAGCGCTCGCCGGGGTCGGTCCCCGTTCTGGCGGTGATCTCGGCGGCGAGCAGGCCGAGGATCAGCCCGTCCTTGTCCGTGCTCCAGCTCGTGCCGTCCAGCCGCAGGAAGGAGGCGCCAGCACTCTCCTCGCCGCCGAAGCCGAAGCTGCCGTCGGAGAGCCCCTCGACGAACCATTTGAAGCCGACGGGCACCTCGACCATGCGGCGGCCGAGCCTGGCCGCGACGCGGTCGATCATGGCGCTGCTGACGATGGTCTTGCCGATCGCGGCGTCGCGGCGCCAGCCGGGGCGATGGGTGAAGAGGTAGTCGATCGCCACGGCCAGGTAGTGGTTGGGATTCATCAGCCCGCCGCTGCGGGTGACGATGCCGTGGCGGTCGGCGTCGGTGTCGTTGGCGAAGGCGACGTCGAAGCGGTCCTTCATGGCGATCAACCCGGCCATCGCATAGGGCGAGGAGCAGTCCATGCGGATCTTGCCGTCCCAGTCCGCCGGCATGAAGGCGAAGGTGGGGTCCAGCGTCTGATCCACGATGGTCGCGTTCAGGCGGTAGCGCTCGATGATCGGGGCGTAGTAATCGAGGCCCGCGCCGCCGAGCGGGTCGATGCCGATGCTGACCCCCGCGGCGCGGATCACCTCCATGTCGACGACGCTGCCGAGCTCGGCGACATAGGCGTCGCGGAAGCCATGGCGGCGGACAGGCTCGCTGGCGAGCGCGCGGGCATAGGGCATGCGCGCGACACCGGCGAGACCGGCCTCGATCAACGCATTCGCCTGGCGCTCGATCCAGCCAGTGGCGTCGGTGTCGGCCGGGCCGCCATGGGGCGGGTTGTACTTGAAGCCGCCATCGGCCGGCGGGTTGTGCGAGGGCGAGATCACCACGCCGTCGGCGAGGCTGTGCTGGCGCCCGCGGTTGTGGCCGATGATGGCGTGCGAGATCACCGGCGTCGGCGTGAAGCGCAGATCCTCGTCGATCAGCGTGGTCACGCCATTGGCCGCGAAGACCTCGAGCGCGGTCTCGAAGGCGGGGCGCGACAGGGCATGGGTGTCGATGCCCAGGAAGAGCGGACCATCGATGCCCTTCTCGCGGCGATAGAGGCAGATCGCCTGGGCGATGGCGAGGATATGCGCCTCGTTGAAGGAGTGCAGCAGCGAGGAGCCACGATGGCCCGAGGTGCCGAAGGCGACGCGCTGGGCCGGATCGGCCGGGTCGGGCCGCTCGAAATAGGCCTGGCCGAGCCTGACGAGGTCGACCAGCAGGCTGGGGTCGAGCGGCTTGCCCGCGCGCGGGCTGACAGTCGTGGTCATCTCATATCCTCAACGGCGAATCGGCACCCCGGCTTCTACGACGGCGGGGTGAAGCAACGGTTCCCGGATCACGACCCGGCCGGCGCGGCGGCAGGTTAGGCGCCCGACGCGCGGGCTGTCGAGCGGCAGCGCCTCGCCCGGGCGCTACCGAAACCCGGCTTGATCGGGATCAATGCGGGCACGGGCGCGTTTGACGATCACAGCCCTGCAGGTCCCCTCGCCCCGTTCCCGGGGCATCGGGCCGACCCAGCCGAGGACAATCCAATGCAACTCCCCCATGGTGCCGTGATCGCGCTCGTCGACGGGAAGCAGTTCGCGCTGTTTCGCAACAGCGGCAACGAGGCCGATCCGACGCTGGCCGCCCTGCCCTCGCCCAATCTCGACGAGCACAACAAGGCCGGCGGCGGCGGGCGCGATTCCAGCTCCGCCAACCCGACCGGACACCAGATCGACGAGGACGCCCATGCGGCCGCGGCGACCTCCTGGCTCAACCACCAGGTCACCGGGCACAAGATCAGCCATCTTGTCGTCATCGCCTCGCCACGGACGCTCGGTGAGATGCGGCGCCACTACCACAAGCAGCTCGAAGGGGCGCTCGTCGCAGAGTTGTCCAAGAACCTGATCGGCAAGAACGGGCCGGAGCTGCTGGCCGCGCTGCAGGGCAAGTGACCCTCGGCCGGAGCATCGATCCCCCGTCGACGCCGCGCATCGCCGGCCTTGACCTCGATCAAGGCCGGGCTGCCGCATCGGGCGCAGAGAGGGGTCCGGTGATCTCGCATCCGGGACGGGCCATGACACACAGGACATCGACCGGCAGCAGGGCGGCCAGGCGGATGGCGGCGCTCGTCGGCCTCGCGCTGGCCGGTGGGACCCCGGCGGCGCAGGCGATGCCGGCCGATGCGCAGCGGCCCGACAACGCCGCGAGCGCGGCGATCGGCAAGCAGGTGGCGCAGCGCCATTGCGGCGGCTGCCACGCGATCGAGGCGAGCGGCGCCAGCCCCAACCCCAAGGCGCCGCCCTTTCCGCTGATCGCGGAACGCTACCCCGGCGACAACCCGGCCCCCGTCCTGATCGACGGCACCGTGGTGCGCCATCCCGGCATGCCCGAGTTCACCCTGATCGAGCACGAGACCGACGGGCTCGTGGCCTATATCCGGCGCGTTTCGCGCCGGTGGAAGCCGGCGTCCTGACGAAGGAGCGCCCGCCTCGAGACGAGGAGCAGCGGATGATGCGCGAGACCAGGACCCGCCGGCCGATCCCCCGGACCGCCGCCCTCGCTTGCGCCGGGCTCGCGGGGCTCGCCTTCGCGCTGGTCGGAATGGCCGGAGCCGCAGCGCAGGAGAGCGGCGACGCGCGCGCCGGCCAGGCCGTGGCCAGCGCTTTGTGCCGGCCCTGCCATGCGATCGACGGGGCGAGCCGCGATGCCGCCCGGGTGCCGCCCGATTTCGGCGCCGTGGCCGACATGCCCTCCCAGACGGCGCTGTCGCTGCGGGTCTTCCTGCAGACGCCGCATGGCAACATGCCGCGCTACCAGCTCACCCCCACCGAGACCGACGACGTCATCGCCTATGTACTGAGCCTGAGGGCGCGTTGAGGCACAGCGGCGCAACCGACCCTCTAGCGCTCCGGCAGCGGGGCCTGCTGCGCGCCGGCCTCGGCCATCAAGGCCTCGACCTCGTCGGCACTGACGCGCCCGGCTGCGGCGAGCCGGCGCGCGATCGCCTCATGGGCCATGCGCGTCGCCGGCTGGTAGAGGATGGCGGTGGCGGCGCGGGCGCAGCGGGCGCGCAGCAGGCCGGCATCGGGCGGCTGCAGCAGGGCGATGAAGGGCTGCATCTGGTCGAGATCGTCGCCATGCGAGCGCAGTTCGCCGGGATACCATTTCAGCCCCTCGGCCCCGTTCCAGTAGACCATCTCGCCGCACTGCCCGGCGCTGAGGATGGTGATCTCGATTTCGGCACGGCGCAGATCGCCGGCGCGGTCGAGCTGGAAACCGCGGCGATAGGGCTCGAAGCAGGTTTCGCCGGAGATGCCCTGTGGCGGCCGGAGCCAGGCATGGGTGATGGCGCGGCGGTGATGCCAGCCGACGGCGATGTGCCCGGCCTCGTGAAAGGCGCAAGCCGCGCGCCGGATCGCGGGGGGAATGGCCTCGAGTGTCGGCATGGCGTCTCGGGTCGTCGCCGGGCGCGGCCCGGCTCAGATCTGCGCGCGGCCGGCCGGCGTGATGGTGACGGTGCCGTTGGGCCCGTCCTCGAACCAGCCGAGGGCCCGGCCATGCTCGTAGCTCGCCACGACCGCCGTGGTCTCCCAGCCATTCATCGCCGCGATCGAGAGCAGGTTGCCGGCGGCCAGCAATTCGCCCGGCTCGGTCTCGAAATGGGCGAAGACGTCCAGCGCCAGCCGGGCCTTGTCCGCATCGCTCGTCGCCATCGCACCGTCTCCCGCCCGCGTCACGGGCAGGATGTCCGTGCCGCCGCCGCGAAGCAAGCCCGGGGACGGCCGCGACCTCCTGGCAGCGGCCAGTCGGCCAGCGCCATGCTACATCATGCTGACTATGCTCGGAAACGGACCGTCAGTCCGGACAAGCCGCGCAGCGGTGCCGATCCGGAATCCATCGTCAAGCTCCGGAGCCCTCCGATGGATCCCGGGGCAAGCCCGGGATGACGCCGGTGGCTCCGGGAAAACGCAGCACGCTCGAGGGTCGCCCGCACCGGGCGCTCCGGCCGGCGGGCGCTCATTCAGGCGGACCAGACCATGTGGACCTTCAAGACGCTGGCGCTCTCCGGGCTCGGGCTCGTCGCCGGGCTCGCGGTGATCGCGGTCGGGATCTGGATTTATGTGATGAGCACGATCGAGCAGCCGACCTACGCCTCGGTCCGGCAGGACGGCGCCATCGAGATCCGCGACTATCCCGCGCTCGTCGTGGCGGAGGTGACGCGGCGCGGCGACCGGCAGGCGGCGGTGCGCGCCGGTTTCTCGCCGCTCGCCGGCTACATCTTCGCGAGGAGCCGCGAGGGCGAGACCGTCAGCATGACCGCGCCGGTCATCCAGACGCCGGCGCAGGCCGCCGAGCAGAGCTGGCTGATCCGCTTCGTGATGCCGTCCAAATACACGCTCGAGACCCTGCCGAAGGCGGCGGGCGAGGATGTGCGCCTGCTGCAGCTGCCCGCCGCGCGGCGCGCCGCGATCCGCTTTTCCGGCGTCGCCACCGACGCGCTGATCGCGCAGAACGAGGCCGCCCTGCGGGGCTGGCTGGCGAAAGCGGGGATCGCGATCCAGGGTGCAGCCACCTACGCCTATTACAACGACCCCTGGACGCCCGGCCCGCTGCGCCGCAACGAGGTGCTGTTCGACGTGGCGGGGTCGTAGGGCCTGCCGATTTTCCTCTGAAACACGCCGTCATCCCGGGCTTGCCCCGGGATCCATCATAGGGCTTCGGAGCTCTCCGATGGATCCCGGAGCGGCGCTGCTGCGCAGCTTGTCCGGGATGACGGGGTGGTTCGGGCGCCAAACAACAAGAGAATGCCGCCCTCCCACCGCAAACCGCCCCTTGCATCGCGCCCGCACGCTTGCGAACGGTACTGCATGAGCCAGATCCTGATCCAAGCCTATCTCAACGACCTCGACCGGGTCAGGAAGTTCTCCGGCTCGCTCACCGAAGGCGTCATCAGCGAGGCGTTCAAGGATCTGCTCAAGGCGTGGTCGAAGCAGAACCATCTGCACTTCATCAGCCAGTATGAATTCGAGTCGCCGCAGAAGAACCGCATCCGGCCCGACGGCACGATCCTGCACGATCTGCGCGTGCCGCTCGGATACTGGGAGGCGAAGGATACCGCCGACGATCTCGACGAGGAAATCCGCAAGAAGCTCGCCAAGGGCTATCCGCAGGACAACATCATCTTCGAGAATTCGGCGACGGCCGTGCTGATCCAGAACCGGCAGGAGGTGCTGCGCTGTTCGATGACGGACGTGGCGCAGCTCGGCAAGCTGGTCTCGCTGTTCTTTTCCTATGAGCGGCAGGAGATCCGCGAGTTCCGCAAGGCGGTCGCGCAGTTCCGGGCCGATCTGCCGGCGGTGCTGGAGGCGCTGCGGGCCAAGATCGACGCGGCCTATGCCGGCAACGCCGCCTTCCTGGAGGCCGCCAACACCTTCCTCGCCCAGGCGAAGCAGACCATCAATCCGGTGGTGTCGGAGGCCGATGTGCGGGAGATGCTGATCCAGCACATCCTGACCGAGGAAATCTTCGCCAACGTCTTCAACGACAGCGATTTCCACCGCGAGAACAACATTGCCAAAGCGCTCTACGGGCTGGAGGCGAAGTTCTTCACCGGCGGCGTCAAGAAGGACACGCTGAAGGCGCTGGAGCCCTATTACGCCGCGATCCGGGCCAATGCGGCGCAGATCACCAGCCATGCCCAGAAGCAGACCTTCCTGAAGGTGATCTACGAGAATTTCTACAAGGTCTACAATCCCAAGGCGGCCGACCGGCTCGGCGTGGTCTACACCCCCAACGAGATCGTGCGTTTCATGATCGAGGGGGCCGACTGGCTCTGCCAGAAGCATTTCGGCAAGGCGCTGATCGACCGCGACGTCGAAATCCTCGACCCCGCCACGGGCACCGGCACCTTCATCTGCGAACTGCTCGAGCATTTCCGCGGCCAGCCGCAGAAGCTCGCGCATAAATACAAGGAGGAGCTGCACGCCAACGAGGTGGCGATCCTGCCCTATTACGTCGCCAATTTGAACATCGAGGCGACCTATGCCGCGATCACCGGCCAGTTCGCCGAATTCCCCAGCCTGTGCTTCGTCGACACGCTCGACAATGTCGAAGGGCTCGGCATCCGCTCCGGCCACCAGCACGATCTCTTCGGGGCGATGTCGGCTGAGAATGTCGAGCGCATCAAGCGCCAGAACCGCCGCAAGATCTCGGTGGTGATCGGGAATCCGCCCTACAATGCCAACCAGCAGAACGAGAACGACAACAACAAGAACCGCACCTACAAGCGCATCGACGAGCGCATTAAGGCCACCTACATCAAGCAGTCGACGGCTCAGAAGACCAAGCTCTACGACATGTATGCCCGGTTCTTCCGCTGGGCCTCAGACCGTATGCATGATGACGGCGTGCTGGCCTTCGTGACGAACCGCAGCTTCGTCGAGAGCCGCACCTTCGATGGCTTTCGCAAGGCCGTCGCGGACGAGTTCAACGAGATTTATGTCGTTGATCTGGGGGGCGATGTGCGGGCTAACCCGAAGCTTTCGGGCACGAAGCACAACGTGTTCGGCATTCAGGCTGGCATCGCGATCTCTTTCTTCGTCAAGCGTCGAAAGCAGAAGGGATGCCGTATCTTCTATGCGAAGCGTCCTGAACTTGATAGCGCGGAGGAGAAATTGGCTTGGCTGGGGTCCAGCCGAGCAAGTGAAATTCAATATGAAAAAATCGAACCCGACGCGCGCCAAAGCTGGCTCGGACATACCACAAATCAGTGGGACACATTAATTCCGACTGCCGATAAAAGCACAAAACTCGCCAATAGCGGACGCAATGACAAGGCTATTTTCAGGTTGTTTTCACTCGGAATTGTAACGAACCGCGATGAATGGTTATATGATCATTCCAATATATCACTTCACAATAAAGTCGCTCATTTCATTCGTATCTACAATTCCGAGCGTGAGCGCTGGATCGGCAAAGGAAAGAATGAAGCCACTGGCGCTTGGGTTTCTCGGGAAATTAAATGGACAAGCGAGCTAGAGCATCACCTAAAATTAAACAACAACATTAATTTTGACGAATCCAGATTCCGTCAGGCGATCTACAGGCCGTTTAGTAAGCTTTGTACGTATTTCGATCGAATCATAACACACAGGATTTATCAACAAGATCAAATATTCCCCATAGAACAATCAG
>NCCO01000154.1:0-2478 GCA_002279705.1 Allobosea sp. 12-68-7 | reverse complement strand
AACAATCAGTCCAGAATAAGGCACTTCTTTTCTCAGACCCCTCAGCACAAAAACCGTGGTTTCCGCTTTCGACGGACGCGCTGCCCGACCTGCATTTCGTTGGCGCCGCAGCCGGCACTGTTTGTCTCGCTCGCTACCGCTACACCCCGGCCGGCGAGCGCCTCGACAACATCACCGACTGGGCGCTGAAGGAGTTCCACAAGGCCTATGGCAAGGACGGGCGGACCTCGCCGTCATGGTCGGGCTTGTCCCGACCATCCACGCCTTCCCTTGCTGAGGACGGAGGCGAAGGCGTGGATGCTCGCCACAAGGGCGAGCATGACGGGGAGGGGCACGCCTCTTCCCCCTCTCCCCTTGCGGGAGAGGGCCGGGGTGAGGGGTCGCGCGCCGCTGGCCGGACGAGGTCGACGCATGGCGAGACGCTTACCGGCGGCGCGACCCCTCATCCGGCTGCTGCGCAGCCACCTTCTCCCGCAGGGGGAGAAGGGAAGAAACGCGTCCTGACCAAGGACGACATCTTCCATTACGTCTATGGCGTGCTGCACGACCCGGTCTATCGCGAGACCTATGCGCAGAACCTCAAGCGCGAGTTTCCGCGCATTCCGTTCTATCCCGATTTCTGGCGCTGGGCCGGCTGGGGCGAGACGCTGATGGCGCTCCATATCGGCTATGAGGGCGTCGCGCCCTGGCCGCTGCAGCGGCTCGATATGCCCGACGAGAAGGCGCGCGCGGCCGGCGTGACGCCCAAGACCATCCTGAAGGCCGACCGCGACAACGGCATCATCATCCTCGACAGCGAGACGCAGCTTTCGGGCGTGCCGCCGCAGGCCTGGGCCTACAGGCTCGGCAACCGCTCCGGCCTCGACTGGGTGCTCGACCAGCACAAGGAGAAGACGCCGAAGGACCCGACCATCCGCGAGAAGTTCAACACCTACCGCTTCGCCGACTACAAGGAGAAAGTCGTGGATCTGCTCGGCCGCGTCGCCCGCGTCTCGGTCGAGACGGTCGCTATCACGCAGGCGATGGAGGCGCTAAGGCGGGAGCCATAGGACCCAACCGGTCGTCAGCGCGTCCGGGGCACGGGTGGGCAGCGGTGATAGGCGATGTCGGCCTCGCCCTGGCGGCTGATCGTCAGCCGGCCGTCGCGGCCGAGGATCAGCGTGATCGCATGGCGGCCTTTCAGGCGCCCGGCGCCGCCCTCCTCGACCCGCGCCAGGGCGCGCCAGCCCGGCTTCAGGGGTCGCCAGCGCGGCGACGACCAGTGCGAGGCCGCGAAGACGACCTCCGTCGCGGTGATCGCGATCCGGAAATCGGCCGCGCCTTCGGCCGAGCAGTCGGAGGGTTCCAGCGCCCAGATGCCCGTGATCGCGCTCGGAAGCGGCTGGGCGCTCAGCCCCGTGCCCGCGGCGCAGAGCCCGACGAGGCCGGCCAGCGCGGCGCGCGCCGGGCGGCTGGGCATCGGGCTCGCGACGGCGCGGCTTCCGGCGCAGGCCGAGGCCGACCGGAACGAGGCCGATCGCCAGAGGCGGCTTTTCTGACCGAAACCGGGATCGCGAGCCGTTTGCTCGGCCAGAACCCGTCGAACGGCCTGACGCGCGAGGACGGTCGAGAAGATGGCTGCACGATCCATGGCTGGCACCGATCCCTCCCGTTCGCTCAGAATTCCCCTCGCCCTTGCTCGAAGTGCAGAGTCACTGAACCATCAACGGCAAACGGGGGCGGTTGGGCGTTGCCCGACGCGGTCGTTGACCGGCAGCAAGCCTGGCAGCGGTCTTCAGCGCGGCCTCCACGCTCGGGCGAAGATATTCGCGCCTCTCCTCCCGCCGAGCCTCGCTCGTCTCTTTCCAACACGGCTGCATCGGACGACGCACATGCGCGTGGAGCGCTTCTGCGGCCGCCTCCACAGCCAAGACGAGCCGACGCTGGCCAGGCACAAACTCCAGAACAAACGGAGCCCGCCAATCGGTCACCGACCCAGACGACGCAGCGACATCCGTGTCCTTCTCAGTCCCCGCCTCTGTCAATTTCGGCGATAACCGCTTTCCAAAGCCGAATCGATTGATCATGCTGTTCTAACTGCGCATCCCACAGACGTCGCTGAGCATGCTCAATAGCATCTTTTCCGTGGTCGCGCTTCAATATCCCCGCCGCCAAGCGAACAACGGTCGCCCAGGCGCGATCTTTGACGCAATTTGGGGCGGTTGAATCGTCCATTCCTCTCCATATCAACAGAACCGACTCCATTTACACTGGATATGGCAAATATCGTCAACACGTTAGCTTAACGGAAGGCATGAAAGCGCGTGTTACAAAGAGAGGTTTTGCTCGACCGCGAAACCCCCGGCCGGGGCCGGGGGCGGATCGCATCGCCATTTTGGTGCGCTCAGCGGCAGATGGTCTTGTAGCCGATGATGACGGTCTCGCCGGCGTAGCGGTCGAAGCGCTTGATCGGCTTCTCGAAGCAGTCGTCCTCGGCCT
>NCCO01000283.1:1712-3192 GCA_002279705.1 Allobosea sp. 12-68-7 | reverse complement strand
CCAGTCCGCGACTGAGCGCGGAACCGGTCCATCGAAAAAACAGCCCCGCCGAACCGACCGTTCGGCGGGGCTTTCTGGTGGGCCAAACGGTTTGCCGGCCTATTTTCCGTCGCGCGCCTTCACGGCCGCATCGGGGAAGTCCGAAAACAGCCCGTCGATGCCGAGCGCGAAGAAGGCCTTGTACTCGGCTGCCGGATCGCCCTTGAAATCCGAGGCCAGCCGCTTGGCCTCGTTGCGGAACGTCCAGCTGTGGACCTGCAGCCCGGCGGCGCGGGCGTTCTTGACCACATCGCTCGGCGGCAGCAGGACGCGATCGCGCTCGTCGATCACCCCGTCCTTGTTGAGGTCCTGCGGCTTGCCGTCGGCGCCGATCACCTGCTTGCCCGCCATCAGATAGGGCTTCCAGGGCGCGACGCCGTCGGCGTAGGTCGCGATCTCCTTCAGCCCTTCGGCGGTGACGAGGTCCTTGAAGGTGCGCTTGTCGCCGGTGATGACGAAATCATAGGGCTTGTCGAACGGGGCGGCGAGGACGATGCCGCCATCCTTGTCGACATCATCGGCGTCGACGAGCTGGAACAGCCGCACCTGCGTCTTGCCGCGCAGGTATTTGAGATTCGCGGTCTCGAAGCTCTGGATGATGACGGGGGAGGTCTTTTCGGTCCAGCCCGCCGCCTTCAGCGCATCGAGCAGCCGGTCTTCCAGCGGCAACCCGATCGCGGCGTGGAAGATCGGGTGCTTGGTTTCCGGATAGACGCCGACGCTGCGGCCGAGCCGCGCGCTCTCGGCCTTGGCGAGATCGATGACCTCCTGGAAGGTCGGGATTGAGTATTTGCCGTTATGAGACTGTTCGCGATCGGCGAAGGCCTGCTTGGCGCGCAGCGTCTTGATCTCGGCCAGGGTGAAGTCCCCGGCGAACCAGTCGCTGGTCTCGACGCCGTCGACGCGGCGCGTGGTCTTGCGGCTGGCGAATTCGGGCCGGCCGGCGACATCCGTCGTGCCACCCAGCATCGGCTCGTGGCGGGCGATCAGGACGCCGTCCTTCGTCGCGACCAGATCCGGCTCGATGAAGTCGGCCCCCTGGGTGATCGCGAGCCGGTAGGCTTCCAGCGTGTGCTCGGGCAGATAGCCGCTGGCACCGCGATGGCCGACGATCAGCGGCTTCTGGCTGATCGGCGCCGGCGCGGCCGCCTGCGCGAACACGGTTGCGGGGGCGGCGACAGCGAGGCCGATCGCCAGCCCCGTGCTCATCAGCAGCTTCGTCGTCATGGCGTCGATCCTCGTCGCATTCGGTGGGAACGCAATCCATGATCGGGCGATGTGACAGGCCGTTGAACCCGGTCCTCGCCGCCCGGCGGCGGGCCTGGCGGAACGGGGGCAGACAGGCGAAGGCCGGCTCAGCGACGGCCGCTCTCCAGGGTCGTCTTCGCGTCCAGGCGCTTGGCCGGAGGCGTCAGGTCCGGCGCGGGCTGCGTGGCGCAGG
>NCCO01000283.1:0-1674 GCA_002279705.1 Allobosea sp. 12-68-7 | reverse complement strand
CAGCATGGAGGTCACCTTTTGTTGAGTGAGGCTGTTGCCTCGTCTTTCCGCCTGTGGAAGGAGCGCGTCAAGGGGATCTCGTCGGGCGCGCAATGACTGTGCGTCATGATGGAATGGGTCCAGTCTCGCTCTGCGCCGGCGCTTCGCCGCCTCTGTTTCCGGAATCGCTCACGCCATGACGCCCGCCGCCCGCATCAGCGCCGCCATCGAGGTGCTGGACGACATCATCCAGCGGCGCCGGCCGGCGGCCGACGCGCTGAAGGACTGGGGCCTGTCGCGCCGCTTCGCCGGTTCGAAGGACCGCGCCGCGATCGCCTCGCTGGTCTATGATGCGCTGCGCCGGAAGGCCTCCAGTTCGCATGTCATGGCGTCGGACACGCCGCGCGCTTTGATGCTCGGCATGCTGGCGCGCCAGCGCGGGCTGGATCTGGAGGAGATCGCCGCGCTCTGCACCGGCGAGCACCATGCACCCGCGCCGCTCGAAAGCGAGGAGGTCGACCGGCTCGTGGCGCTGTCGCTGGCGGGCGCGCCGGACTGGGTGCGGGCCGACGTGCCCGAATGGCTCTGGCCCGGCTTTGCCAGCGCCTTCGGGGTCGAGGCTGTCGCGGAAGGCGAGGCCCTGGCCGGGCGCGCGCCGATCGACATCCGCGCCAACCGGCTGAAGACGACGCGCGAGGCTCTGGCGGGCGAGCTGGCCCATGCAGCCCCCGAGACCGGCGCCTGGTCGCTCGATGCGCTGCGCTTCCAGCCCGGCGCGGACGGGCGAGGGCCCTCGCTCCAGGCCGAGCCGACCTTCTTCGCCGGCGGCTTCGAGATCCAGGACGAGGGCTCGCAACTCGTCACCCTGCTCGCAGGGGCCAAGCCCGGCCAGACGGTGGTCGACCTCTGCGCCGGAGCCGGCGGCAAGACGCTGGCACTGGCCGCGACGATGGCCAATCGCGGCCGCCTGTTCGCGACCGATCTCGATGCGCGCCGGCTCGCCCCGCTGCATGAGCGCCTCGCCCGCTCCGGCGCTTCCATCGTCGAGATCCGCATCCCGCGCTCGCGCGGCCACGAGCCGCTGGTCGAGATCGAGGGCCAGGCCGACCTCGTCCTGGTCGACGCCCCCTGCACCGGCTCGGGCACCTGGCGGCGCAATCCCGATGCGAAGTGGCGCGTTCGCCCCGGCGCGCTGGCCGAGCGCGTCAAGGACCAGGCCGAGGTGCTGGCGCGGGCCGCAAGGCTGGTGAAGCCGGGCGGGCGCATCGCCTACATCACCTGCTCGGTCCTGCCCGAGGAGAACGACGCGGCGATCGAAGCCTTCCTCGCTCGCAACCCGGGCTTCGCCGCCCTGGCGCCCGCCGGGATGCTGGCCTCGGAAGACGGCGATTTCAGCCTGCTGACCCGTTTCGCGACGCGCTGCGGCCTCCAGCTCTCGCCCCGCCGCACCGGCACCGACGGCTTCTATCTGGCCTGCGTCCGGCGAGGGGACTGACGGCGCGCGACAGCCGTTGCGTGCCATCGCGCGATGGCTTAACCGGGCGCGATGACGAGCGCTCAGCCCCATCACGACTCCATCCTGATCATCGACTTCGGCTCGCAGGTGACGCAGCTCATCGCGCGGCGCATCCGCGAGATCGGCGTCTACTGCGAGATCGCGCCGTTCCAGTCGGCCTCCGAGGCGTTCCAGCGCCT
>NCCO01000153.1 GCA_002279705.1 Allobosea sp. 12-68-7 | reverse complement strand
GATAAAATTAATTTTGAATTTATAATTGGAGTGATGAGAAAAACCAATGCCCGCCCTGTCCATCAGGCACCTGCGCTACTTCGATGCTCTCGCCCGCCAGGGCCATTTCGGCCGGGCCGCCGAGCATTGCGCGATCTCGCAGCCGGCCCTCTCCTTGCAGATCAAGGATCTCGAGGACAGCCTCGGCGTCACGCTGGTCGAGCGCAGCGCCAAGCAGATCCGGCTGACGGCGCTGGGCGAGGAATTCGCCCTGCGCGGCCGCGACATCCTGCGCGCGATCGACGAACTCGCCGATCTGGCGCGCGCCTCGCGCGGGCCCCTGGCCGGGCGCCTGCGCATCGGGGTCATCCCCACGGTCGCGCCCTATCTCCTGCCCCGTTTCATCAAGGCGCTCGTCGGGCGCTACCCGGATGTCGAGCTGAGCCCGCGCGAGGCCCTGACCCGCATCCTGATCGAGGATCTCGTCGGCGGCCGGCTCGACGCGGCGATCGTCGCGCTGCCGGCTTCCGAACCCTCGCTGGCCGAGACGCCGCTCTTCGAGGAGGAGTTCGTCCTCGTCCGCTCGCGCGACGAGGCGGCGCGCCCGGTGCCGAGCACGACGATGCTGCGCGAGATGCGGCTGCTGCTGCTGGAGGAGGGGCATTGCTTCCGCGAGCAGGCGCTGGAGGTCTGTGACCTCTCGCCCCTGGCGCCGCGGGCCCTGATGGAGGGCAGTTCGCTCTCGACGCTCGTGCAGATGGTCGGCGCCGGCATCGGCGTCACCCTGATTCCGGAAATGGCGGTGGCCGTCGAGATTCGCAGCGCCGCCGTCTCCGTCGCCCGGCTCGAAGCGCCGCGGCCCTCCCGGACGATCGGCATGGTCTGGCGCAAGACCAACCCGCTGGCGGCGCAACTCGCCGAGATCGCCGCCATGGTCCGCGAGGCCGGGCTGGCCGCGATGCAGGATGCGGCCCGCGCCCTCGAAACGAGGCCAGGGACGGGCAGCGAAGCGCCTCGTCCCGATGCGGCGCCGCTTTAGCCCAGCCAGCCCTTGATCGAGGCGCTGATCGCCTCGGCCGAGATGCCATAGCGGTCATGCAGCGTTGGCAGGGCGCCTGCGGCCATGAAGGCGTCGGGCAGGGCGATGTGGCGGAAGGTCGGATGGACGCCGGCCATCATCAGGTGGCGCGCGACAGCCTCGCCGAGTCCGCCGATCTCGGTGTGGTTCTCGGCGACGACGACCAGCCGCCCCGAGCGGCGCGCCTCGGCCTCGATGGTGGCGACGTCGAGCGGCTTGATCGTCGGGCAGTGCAGCACCGCGACGCCGATCTTGTCGGCCTCCAGCAGCTTCGCGGCTTCCAGCGCCCGCATCGTCAGGATGCCCGAGGCGATGACGAGGACCTCGCGCCCTTCGCGCAGGAGCTTCGCCTTGCCGAGCTCGAAGCGGTAGTCATAGGCGTCGAGCACGAGCGGGACGTTGCCGCGCAGCAGCCGCATATAGGCGGGCCCCTTATGGGCCGCGATCGCGGCGGTCGCCTGCTCCGTGTCGAGCGCGTCGCAGGGGTCGACCACCACCATGTTCGGCATCGCCCGGAACAGGGCGAGATCCTCCGCCGCCTGGTGGCTCGGCCCGTAGCCCGAGGTCAGGCCGGGCAGCGCGCAGACGATCTTCACGTCGCGATCTTCCTCGGCGATCGTCTGGTGAATGAAGTCATAGGCCCGCCGCGAGGCGAAGACCGCATATGTCGTGGCAAACGGCGTGAAGCCCTCGCTCGCCAGCCCGGAGGCCGCGCCGAACAGGATCTGCTCCGCCATGCCCATCTGGTAGAAGCGGTCGGGATAGGCTTTCGCGAAGATGTGCAGGTCGGTGTATTTGCTCAGATCCGCCGTCATGCCGACGATGTCGGGGCGGCCCTCGGCCAGCGCGACGAGCGCATGGCCGAAGGGGGCGGGCTTCGTCGCCTGACCCTCGGCGGCGATCGAGGCGATCATGGCCGAGGTCGTCAGGCGCGGCTTGCCCGGCGTCGGTGGTGAGAAGACCGGCTTCATGCGTTCCTCCCGGCGTCCAGCGCCGCGAGGGCGAGCTGCCACTCATGGGCTTCGATGCGGATGAAGTGGCTCTTGTCGCGCGTCTCGAGGAAGGGCACGCCCTTGCCCATCAGCGTGTCGGCCACGATCATGCGCGGCTGCGGCAACGGATGCTGGCGCGCGCGGTCGAAGGCCTCGCGCACCGCCTCGATGTCGTTGCCGTCGACGCGCTGGGCATACCAACCGAAGGCTTCGAGCTTCGGCACCAGCGGCTCGAAGCCCATCATCTGGGTGGAAGGCCCATCGGCCTGCATGTTGTTGATGTCGACGATGGCGATCAGGTTGTCGAGCTTGTGGTGCGCCGCCGCCATGATCGCCTCCCAGACCGAGCCCTCGTCGAGCTCGCCGTCCGAGAACAGGGTGTAGACGAAGCTGGGCGAGCCCTTCCGCTTCAGGCCGAGGCATTTGCCGACCGCGATCGAGAGGCCGATGCCGAGCGACCCGCCGGACATTTCCATGCCCGGCGTGTACTGGGCCATGCCCGACATCGGCAGGCGGCTGTCGTCGGTGCCGTAGCTCTCCAGCTCCTCCTCGGGAATCACGCCCGCCTCGATCAGCGCCGCATAGAGCGCGATGGCGTAGTGGCCGTTGGAGAGCAGGAAGCGGTCCCGCCCCTCCCAGTCCGGATCCTCCGGCCGGTAGGTCATGGCGTGGAAATAGGCGACCGACAGGACGTCGGCGATGTCGAGCGCCTGGGCGATGTAGCCCTGGCCCTGCACCTCGCCCATCAGCACCGCGTTGCGGCGGATGCGATAGGCGCGGTCGGCCAGCGATGTGTTCGGCCGGTCAGCCATGGATCAGCATGCCTCCGTTCACGTCGATCACGGCCCCGGTCACATAGGCCGACAGGTCGGAGGCCAGGAAGAGGTAGCAGCCGGCGACGTCCGAGGCATCGCCCAGGCGACCGAGCGGAATGCCCTTGATGATGTCGGCCCGCATCGCGTCGGTCAGCTTGCCCTCGGTGATGTCGGTCTGGATCAGGCCGGGCGTGATGCAGTTGACGCGGATGCCGTCGGGGCCGAACTCCCGCGCCATCGCCTTGGCCAGGCCGAGGACGCCCGCCTTGGCGGCGGAATAATGCGGCCCGCCGAAGATGCCGCCGCCGCGCTGCGCCGAGACCGACGACATGCAGGCGATCGAGCCGCGGCGACGGGCCTGCATGCTCGGCAGGAAGGCCTGGCTGAGGAACAGCACGCCCTTGGTATTGATGTCGAGGATGCGGTTCCAGCTGCGCTCGTCGATCTCGAGCGTCTTCACCGGCTGGGTCACGCCGGCATTGTTGATCAGGATGTCGAGATGGCCGAAGGCGGCGAGGACGGTCGCGGCGGCCGCCTCGCAGGAGGCCTTGTCGGCGACATCGCAGGCGACCCCGAGGTGATCGGGGCCGAGCGCGGCCGCCGCGCTGTGCGCCGCTGCGGCATCGATGTCGAGGATGGCGACGCGCGCACCATGGCTTGCGAAGAGCTTCGCGGTCGCGAGCCCGATGCCGCGCAGGCTGGCCGCCCCCGAAATGGCGGCCGTCTTGCCCTCGAGGAGCATGCTGTTTCCTCCGTTGAACCGCGCCCCTGGCGGAGCGTCTTCTTGGCGACAGAGAAGCAGCAGGCAGCCGGCGTGGACAAACGGTCGTTTTTCAACCTAACGTGAACTGAATTCATCTGAAGGCGGTGTTGAGCGCGCGGTTCCCGCCGATTCCTCGCCTGGAGCGTGATTTTGATGCAGCCCTGCGTTCCGGCTTGAAGCGAGATCAATCGTCCGTGCTGAACCAGATCTCCCTGTCGGCCCTTCGCGCCTTCGAGGCCGTGGCGCGTCGCGGCTCGCAGAAGGCCGCGGCGGACGAACTGCGGCTGTCGCCCAGCGCCGTCTCGCACGCGGTCAAGAACCTCGAACGGGCGATGGGCGTCCAGCTGATCGAACGCGACGGCCGCAATGTCCGGCTCACCGTCAACGGCGATCTCCTGATGCGCCACGTCTCGGCCGCGTTCGCGCATCTCGGCCGCGGCGTCGAGGCGGTGTCCGCCCGCTCGGGCCAGCGCGTCCTGCGCCTGCATGCGGCGCCGTCGATCGCGTCCGCCATTCTGGCGCCGCGGTTGTCGGACTTTCTCGGCCGGCATCCCGGCATCGAGGTCAGGCTCTCGGCCGGGACCGACTACACCCGCTTCACCGCGGATGATTTCGACGCCGACGTGGTCTACGGCCCGGTCCATGCCGCCGGCGTGATCGCGGTGCCGCTGGGGAGCGAGACGGTGACACCGCTCTGTTCACCCGAACTCGCCGCGGCCATCGAGACCCCGGCGGACCTGCTGCGCTGCAATCTGATCCTGAGCGACAACAAGCAGGTGCGCTGGCCGCACTGGTTCGAGGCGAACGGGCTGGCGCCCACGCTGCAGCACACGCTGCGGTTCGATCGCAGCTTCCTCGCGCTCGGCGTGGCGGCCGACGGCCTCGGCGTGGCGCTGGAATCCACCCTTCTCGCCCGCCGCGACCTCGCCGGTGGCCGGCTGGTGGCACCGTTGCATGGCCGCACGGTCGATGTCGTCGATGTCGGCCATCACCTCGTCTACCCCCGCGAGACCCGGCAGGGCGGGCTGATCGGCCTCTTCTCGGCCTGGCTCGTCGACGAGATCGGGCGGCCGGGCAGCCCGCAGGTGTAGGGCCGCGGCGGCGGGAACGGGCGCGCGATCCCGCCGTCAGCCGCCCGGCGCTTGCATCGCCGCCTCGATCCAGCCGGCCAGCCGCTTGACGTCGGAGCGGTGGCGCAGATGTGGCGCGATCCAGAGATTGAGTTCGTGCGGCCCGTCGACGAAGCCGAAGGGCGCGACGAGATGGCCGCGCGCGATCTCGCCCGCGACCAGGATCTCGGGTGCGATCGCGACGCCCAGTCCGCAGGCCGCTGCCTGATTCTGCAGGTAGAAATGGTCGAAGCTGTCCTGTGGCTGCAGCGGCTCGCCGCGATAGCCGAAGGCCTCCATCCATTCCCGCCAGGCGTGGACCCGCGTCGCCGTGCCCAGCAGCCGCGCCCGCGCCAGGTCGCCGGGCCGGGCCAGCCCGAGCCGCTGCGCGTAGTCCGGATGGCAGACGGCTCCGACGCGCTCGCGCAGCAGCGGCCGGATGACCACCTCCTGGGGCGCCTTGAACATGGTCGAGCGGATCGCGAGGCTGATCTCGTCGCGCAGGAAATCGACCTCGCCATAGTTGAGGTTGAGCCGGATCTCGACGTCCGGGTTGGCGCGCTTGAACGCGCCGAGCCGGGGAATCAGCCAGTGCATGCTGATCGTGGCCGAGCAGGAGAGGGTGAGCGGCAACGGCGTCAGCGCCGCCACGCCCTGCTGCATGCGCGCGAGGGCGTCTCCCAGCGTCGCGGCGAGTTGCCCCCCCTGTACGGTCGGCTCGACCGATTTCGGCAGGCGCTTCAGCAGCGGCACGCCGAACTCGGTCTCGAGACTGCGGACATGGTGGCTGATCGCACCATGGGTGACGCCCAGTTCGGCGGCGGCGGCGGACATGCTGTTGAGCCGCGCCGTGGCTTCGAAGGCGCGCAGCGCGTTGAGGGGGAGGCGGGGCGATGCCATGGGGGAGGGGCCTTTTGCTGTGAGAACATCTTACAGCAGGCGGCGCCGATCTGGGATGTCGTTTTCGCTCGCGCCTGCCTAGCCTGTGCGCAACGGTCAAGAACGAGCCGGGTCGGAGACGCGAGGAGCCGGGGGCCGCGAGGCGCCCGGGCCGAGACCGTCAATCCGCTCGCAAAGAGGACACGCCCGCACGCCCAGGCCCCGCCCCCCGGCGGCGCGGGCCGCGGTTGGAGGCGCACATGGCTGGACGGCTTCAGGACAAGATCGCCATCGTCTTCGGCGCGGGCTCGGTCGGGCCCGGCTGGGGCAACGGCAAGGCGACAGCCGTCGTCTTCGCCCGTGAGGGCGCCCATGTCGCCTGCGTCGACATCAACCCTGCCGCAGCCGAAGAGACGGCCGGCCTCATCGCTGCCGAGGGCGGCCGCGCCAGCGCCCATGCCTGCGACGCCACCCGCTCCGACGAGGTCGCGGCGCTGGTCGCCGGGATCGTCGCAGCCCATGGCCGGATCGACGTGCTGCACAACAATGTCGGCTATGCCGGGATGGGCGGGCCGATCGAACTCGACGAGGCCGACTGGCACCGCACGTTGGACCTGAACGTCACCACCTGCTTCCTCGCCGCCAAGCATGTGCTGCCGCATATGCTCGCCCGGAAGAAGGGCGCGATCGTCAACGTCTCCTCGGTCGCCGCGATCCGCTACACGGGCTATCCCTACAGCGCCTATTACGCAGCCAAGGCGGCGGTGAACAACTTCACCATGGGGCTGGCGCTGCAATATGCCCGCGAGGGAATCCGCGTGAACGCGATCATGCCGGGCATGATGAACACGCCGCTGATCCACCAGCAGATCGCCGGGCAATATGCCAGCACCGAGGCGATGATCGCGGCGCGCGATGCCGCCAGCCCGACGGGCAAGATGGGCACGGCCTGGGACATCGCCTATGCGGCGCTGTTCCTCGCCTCCGACGAAGCGGCCTACATCAACGGCGTGGCGCTGCCGGTCGATGGCGGCCTGACCTGCCGCGTGGCTTGAAGGGCTCGATCGATGCTGACGGACCGCTTCGAGGCCGACTATCTGCTGGAGACACCGCTCGACCCCGCGCGCGCCGCCGAGACCATGGCGGGCGAGCAGTCGAGCGGCACCTTCGTCGCCATTCCCGGCGAGACGCCGGAGCTCAAGGAGCGCGCCTCCGCACGGGTGGTGGCGCTCGACATCCTGGAGCGTGATGTTCCGGGCCGCTCGCTCCCCTCCAATGTCGCGAGCGCCCCCGGCGAGCGCATCACCCGGGCTCGCGTCACCCTGTCCTGGCCCTTGGCGAATATCGGCCCGTCCCTGCCCAATCTGCTCGCCACCGTCGCCGGCAACCTGTTCGAGCTGAAATGCGCCAGCGGCCTGCGGATCCTCGACATCCGCCTGCCGGCAGCCTTCGCCGAGGCCTATCCCGGGCCGCGCTTCGGTGTCGCCGGCACGCGGCGCCTCGCCGGTGTTGAGGGCCGCCCACTGATCGGCACGATCATCAAGCCGAGCGTCGGGCTCGATCCGGCCGCCACGGCCGCGCTCGTCGACGAGCTCTGCGGTGCCGGCATCGACTTCATCAAGGATGACGAATTGCAGTCGGACGGGCCGGCCTGTCCCTTCGATCAGCGCGTCGCCGCGGTGATGGCGGTGATCGAGCGCCATGCCGACCGCACCGGCCGCAAGCCGATGTTCGCCTTCAACCTGACCGGCGATCTCGACCAGATGCGCCGCCGCCACGACACGCTGCTCGCCCATGGCGCCACCTGCCTGATGGCGAGCCTGAACTCGGTCGGCCTCGTCGGGATGATCGAGCTCGGGCGCTTCGCCCAGCTGCCGATCCACGCCCATCGCAATGGCTGGGGCTATCTCTCGCGCCACCCGATGCTGGGCTGGTCCTATGTCGCCTGGCAGAAGCTCTGGCGCCTGGCGGGGGCCGACCACATGCATGTCAACGGCCTCTCCAACAAGTTCTCGGAAACCGACGACAGCGTCATCGCCTCGGCGCGCGAATGCCTGACGCCGATCTTCGCCCACAAACCCTGCACGGTGATGCCGGTGTTCTCGTCGGGCCAGACGGTGCGGCAGGCTCACGGCACCCATGCCGCGCTGGGCAGCACCGATCTGATCATGACCGCCGGCGGCGGTGTGATGGCCCATCCCGACGGCGTCGCCGCAGGTGTCCGTTCGCTGCGCGAGGCCTGGGCGGCCGCCATCGCCGGCATTCCGC
>NCCO01000152.1 GCA_002279705.1 Allobosea sp. 12-68-7 | reverse complement strand
ACCCGCAAGCATGCACGAAACGGGATGCTGTCGCCCGTCGAGTTCGAACGGCAGCACAAAGCGCGAGCCGAGGGCGTCTAGAAAACTCGGGGCGGTTCAGAGCGCTTGCTGATCGTTGTGAAAACTGTATTCGCGCTCGGTCATTCGACCACCGCGAGCAGCGCTACGATCATGAAGATACGGGTCACGCGGCAGTCCTTCGAAATTGGATGCCGCAGCGCTTCTGGATAGAAGCCTGCTCTATTGCATCCATCTCACCCTTCAATCTTGCTACCTCAGCAGCCGAGGCACCTTCGCCCTTTATGAAGAAGAGCGCGGGCCAGAACAGAACTACGCCCACACCTGTAGCAACAGCGTCGCTTGTCGCTTTCGAGTCCTGCGCGCCGCTTGCCGCTATCGCGCGGGATGACACCCTCGTCGCTTCTTCTTCAAGCATGCGGCACGTGTAAGACGCGTATTGGTTCGGAGAGACATACGCGGCAGCGATGTTTTCCGAGCGTGTGGCGCACCCCGCCAATCCTAACCCTACCAGAACAGCTAAAACCACGCGCATTGATCATCCCCCAATGAGCGAACGATGCCTCACAACCTGACTCTCGTCCACGGCTATCTCACCCAAGGGTTACCCATGCTTTCCGCGTTGAGAGGAGCATGGCCGGGTTCGGGTCAAGTGTGCCGGGAAACCCGTCGACGTCCAGCGTCCCGCGAACCTGTCGGACGGCGCGCTGTGCACGCCCGCGGAGCTGAACCGCTTGCGTCTCCAGCGCCTCGGCTACAGCCTGCGTGTCAACAGCATGACCGCCGCCAAAAAACCGGGCCCATAAGCGTCGCCTGTAGACTCTCTGGCCTGCGCAATCCCCGCTTCTATCCGCGACGGAACTGGCGTTGGGCCGATCGCACCGGATCCACCAGCAGCGAGAGGCCTATCGGGGAGCGATTTTGGTAACATTGCCGCCTTATTGCAAAAAGATCAATGAAATGAACGAGAAATGGCGGAAGAGGTGACCGCCCTGATTTCTAAGTTGTTGTATGAGCGTCTACATTTCCTGGCTATTGGCTATTTTGCCCCTAGTTTCCATACCAGTAGTATGGCAACGGGAGTCAGGAACAAGCTGACGGAAACCCGGATTCGAACCCTCACCAAGCCCGGCATCTACAGCGATGGCGCTGGGCTGTACCTAAGGGTGCGGGCGCCGGTTGGGGACCTTCCGCCTAGCCGCCAATGGTTCTTCATCTTCCGCCGCGGCGGCGCGAGGAAGGAGACCGGCCTTGGCGGGCATGGCCAGGGCACGGCGCCGGTCTCCCTTGCCCTAGCGCGTGAAAAGGCCGAGGCGCTGCGTGAGCGCCTCGCGCGCGGCGAGGACCTGATCAACCGCAAAACGTTTGCCGACATCATGAAGGACGTGCTTGCCGTCAAGGAGGCCTCGTCAAAGAACGACAAGCATCGGGCGCAGTGGCGCATGACGCTGGAAACCTACGCGGCGCCGCTGCATGCCAAGCCCATTTCAGACATCACGCGCGACGATGTGGTAGAGGCGCTCAAGCCGATTTGGACCACAATCCCAGAGACGGCCGATCGCACGAGGATGCGCATCGCGGCGGTGATTGACCATGCGAAGGCCCGCGGTCTGTTCACGGGGGACAATCCCGCGGACTGGCGCGGCGGGCTAAAGGAGCTTCTGCCGGCGCGAGCTGATGCGGTCGCCCACCACAGCGCGATCGCCTATGCGGACTTGCCCGCCGTCATCGCGAAGCTCAGGCAGTCTCCCAGTACCTCGGCGCGTGCCGTTGAGTTTGTGGCGCTTACGGCGGCGCGGAGCGGCGAGGCGCACCCCCATCAGTGATACTGCGATGGTCAAGTCGCTGCGCAAGGCATCAGGGGACGACTCGACGCTGCACGGGCTCCGGTCAAGCTTTCGCGATTGGTGCGGAGACGAAACCACCTATCCGCGGGATGTCGCCGAGGCTGCCCTAGCCCATGCGCTTGCCGACAAAACGGAGGCGGCTTACCGCCGAGGCGACGCGCTGCAGAAGCGAAGGGCGCTGATGGCGGATTGGGGGGAGTACTGCGAATCAGGAAAATAGCGGGATAGCCGCTATTGACAACCAGTTGTAACCACGCATAGAAACGCGATTGTTCAAAGCCGCTTTATAGGCGGATTGGCCCTTATCTGCTCTTGATAGCAGTATGTCGAATTCGTTTCAATCCCGTTTAGGAGATTTTTTCATGACCCCATCTGCGAACGACAATGTCCCCCGCCTGATGGCGCCGAAAGAAGCCGCTCTGGCCACCTCACTGTCCCGCACGCTCCTCGCCTTGATGGCGGACGCGGGCGAGTTCCCGGCGCCTGTGCGCCTTGGCGAACGTCGCGTTGCCTATGTCCGTGCCGAGGTGAACGCATGGATTGATCAGCGCATCGGTTCCCGCCAGGCGAGGGCGGCGTGATGGGCGGTGTATTTGACGAGCAGAACCTTCATCTCGGCGTGTTCGGCGGCGTAGTGAATACGGTCATGGAAGGGCGCCTGTGCGCGTCCGACGAATATGCCGACCTTTTGGCATCTCTCGTCGGCAGGGAGTCCGACGCACCGTTCAGGCACTCGGCTTCAAAGATAATCAGAGATGAGGTTGCTTCGCGTGATACGCCTCTAATGAGAGAATTGTCCAAAGTCCTTGATGCGAACTGGGCTGATCTCACGAAACACTTTGCAAAACATCGGAATGCTGGCAGGCCTGTTTACGCTGCTGTGAAACGAATTCAAAAGTCGCTCGCGCGGGCCTAATCCCCATCGCCGGCGGGCCGTCCTCGGGACGCAAACCAAGCCCTCAACGCCCGCCGGCGCCCCACCAACCGGAAACCCAAAATGGTAATCACCAAACTGACGCCCGTCGCGGATCGCGGCGGCGGGCGGGCGCGGACGCTCGCGATTTTCAGCGTCGATGTCGCGGACGGGATTCGCCTGCACGGATGCCGTCTTGCTCAAATGCCTGACGGCTCGCTCCGCGTTCACGGTCAATCCGCGGACGGCGCCAATCCCTACAGTTTTTCCCCGGCAGCGAACGCAGCTATCATCGACGCCGCCAATGCGGCCTTAAAGAAAGGGCCAACGGCCTATGACCGCGCCTGCGATTGAGCTTGACGACGACGACTATTTCGATACCGGCCTGTTCGATTTCACAGGCCCCATCGCACTCGATGCCGCATGGGGCATAGACACCGACGAGCCGCCCCCGCTCACAGCAGAGCAGGAGCGCGCGTTCAGGGAATACCGCCAGCGTCGCGACTTGGCTGCCGGCGCAGTGTACCGCACCGAGCGCGAGTCGCAGCGTGCCGCTAGGCAAGCGTTGCGAGCCGAAGACCGCAGCATTGCCAAAGCTTGGCGGACGGGCGACACGGCGGCCCTTGAGCGCATTCCCGCTAGGGTCGGCTGGATGCCTTTGCCCGCCAACGACAACGCGCTTGGCACCAAGCAGCGCGGCCGCTTCAACCTGACTTGGTTTGCGGACATCGCGCCCAACTCGATCAAGCGCACGTTCGTCAAAGGTGTTTTTGGCGATGGCGAGTTTACGGTGCTGTCTGGTCTCCCCGGCTCGTCCAAATCGCTCATCACCACTGATGGCGCCTGTCACGTCGCCGCTGGTATGCCTTGGCACGGACGAGCCGTAAGGCAGGGCCTAGTCGTTTACATTGCGGCCGAGCGAAAGCTCCTAACCGAACGGCGCATGCTGGCTTTCCGCAAGCGCCATGGTGTGGGGGACATCCCCTTGCTCGTCATGGGCGGCGTCATCGATCTGGTCAGCGCGAACCTCGACGCCAAGGCTATCAGCGCCGCCATCAAGGAGGCCGAGGTCACGTCCGGTCAAACCTGCGTTTGGATTATTGTCGACACGCTTACCCGCGTTTTCGGCGGTGGCGACCAGCACGCGCCTAAGGACATGGGCGCATTCGTCCGAAACTGCGATCTCATCCGCGAGGCGACCGGCGCGCACCTGACCGCCATCCACCACACGACGTGGAGCGGCGAACGCGGCAAAGGCGCCATTGATCTGGACGGCGCCGTGGATGCCAGCTTTCTCGTCAAAAAGCGGGCCGGTGGTGCCTACGTGTTGGAGTGCGATGGCGCGAACGATGGCGAGGAAGGTCCCATCGTCACGTACGGCATCGAGTCCGAAATTGTTGGTGTGGACGAGGATGGCGAGCCAACAACGGCGCCTGTCGTTGTGGCGAGAGAAATGGGCAACCTCACAGGGGTGATCCGGGACGTCGAGCCGGCCAAGCCGACCGTCAGGGACCAGGGGCTGGACCTATTACGTGAAGTGGTCAGCGCGATCGGTGTTATGCCCGAGCCGGCCGACTACAGCGATGGTGCGATGGTCGTGAAATTAGATGCCTGGCGCGAACGCTTTTACGACGCCTTCCTCGACCTCACACCAGAAGCAAAACGCCAGAGCTTCAACCGCTGCCGAAATGCTTTACGGACATCCGGCACGATCGCCGAGATGGCTGAGTGGGTCTGGATAACCTGAGCGTGACATCGAGCGTGACAGCGTGACAACCGTGACATTGGGGATTGTCACGGTGGCTATCCGAGCGTGACAACCGTGACCGTGACACCCCCGTCTTTAGACGGGGTATGTCACGTCACGCTGTCACGGTAGCGGGTTGGTGGTGTTTCGACGCTTTTCGAAAATCTTCTGCAGAGTGCGAGCGGCTTGATTCCGACCCATCCTGTTCTGCACAAATCGGAGCTGGCTGGCATCGGTGCCGTAGACGTACGATGCGGCGCCCTCGACTACCTGAACGTTCGCTCCCTTTGCGATCGTCAGGGGAGGCACGGAGAGCACGCGGTTCATCAAGTCAACATCGTGCGACGCGAGGAACAGCGTGTTCGGCCCAATCGGCAGGGCAATATGCCCCCCGGGCTCGTTCAACGGCACCTGCATGATCATCGGTCGATCCGAAGTGAGCAGCGACGGCACGCAGTGATCCAGCTTGATCACCCGCCAATGCATATTGTTGATTTTTTCGCCTACCCGGGAATTATCAATTAGGTTCATCCAGACGCCCGCTCGGCTTGCCTCCATATATGACAGCGGCTGTGACTGGATGAATTCGGCGAAAGTCTCTGGGTCGCCTGGCTGTCGTGCCGCCCGGTAACGAACTTCGCTAGCTGCGTCAGTCTCAGAAAAGAAGTCGGGCCAAAATCCGCGAAACGCCTTCACGTCTTCGGGACACCGTAGCAGCAACGAAAGCAGGAATCGTGTCCAAGCGGTTCGGCGATCACTATCCCATTGCGCCTCGTTGCCGGCCGCCTCCATCATCTCAAGAGATTTCGCGGCGGCACCATCGATCGGCTTGAAGAATCGTTCCTCTAACACCTGAGCTTTTGCGGGCGGGTGATCGTCAAGTGAGTAAAGGCCAGGCTCGAAACCAGTGGCCTTCGCGGCGCGTCTGGCATCGACTACGGGTCCGTTTGGCCCTCTTGGCCTGCTGTATTGCGTCAGCTTGTTGTCATGGGGTGATGTCCATCGCTTAAGATAAAACGCGGGGATGTAGTGATGCCTCTCGGGCGGATTAGCACTTTGCATATGCCAGCTTGCCTATGAGCGCGCGCAATCTTGCTTGTCATTCAACCATAGCGCGAGCAGGTATATATCTGCAGGGGGGTAAATGGTATAAGATAAGCAGGGCGATTCAAAAAAGGCGGTGCGCTCGGCCCGCCGCCGCACTTGTCACCACTTTGGCAAAGCCCCCAAAGCCTGACCCGGCACGCAGCTAACGACCTATCGTTATCTATCGTGTATTGTGAAATTAGTAGCGAGACGTGGGCGCCACCCCCGGCCAGGCAATTGCCCGCAATTGCTTAGCTGGTAGGATTTCAATATCGGCAGGAATGCGGCCGGCGGCCAAACTGATTGCTGCTGATTGCTATGTGCTAGATTAGCTGTATCGGACCTTCTGCGCCACCGACAGTCAGCCCGTCGAGTTAGAGTGCACCACAGTGCACCCTATAGTGCATAATGCAATTGATCGTGAGAATTGCGCCTACTGCCGCAGACCCGGAACAACCCGGGTCTATGTGATAGATTAAGTTTAGTAGTCAGCCCTGCGCCACCGCGCAGCATGCAGCCGCCCCACTTGGGCGGCTTTTTTATTACCCACCCGAAACCGCAACCCGAAATCAGGGATTCAACAATGAAAACTGCGCCCCCCGGCGCGGCGCAGCGCGATGTCAACTTCCCGTTTCTTCGAACCGGGGACGTTGCGTTCGCCGCCCGCGTGCCCCGCAAGATTTTACTCGAATGGTTCGACCGCGGGCAGGTCTCGCTCATCCCCGAGGACCACGCGTCATCTGGCACCGGCGAAAACCGCCGCCTCACGCTCCGCACTGCGTACCGCATCGCAATCATCGCAGACCTCTACCGGCTCGGCCTGCCCGTCCGTAAAGGCGCCGTCATCGCGGCCAAGTTCGCAGACCATGGCAACCCCGGACGCGACCCCGGCCGGCTCTACGACGCACGGTATCCCACGTACCTCCTCGCGCTCGGCTCGGCCGATACCGCAGAATGCTGTCCGCATGGTCCGATGACCGCCAGCGGCGCCCCGGCCTCGCTCTCCTACAATTGCGAGTACGCCGTCACCGCAGTTCATGCCGGCCTTGGCATCGAGGCGGACCCGCCGGGCTATCAGTATCCGCCGGAGGCTGATGATGAGTGAGCCCGGCCTGTGGACACGTATCCGGCACGCGATCAGCGGCCGTTCCTATGCCGCGGCAAGCGGTGGCAGGCGGGCCATAGGGCGGCAGACGACGCCCGTCAGCCTGTCAGCCATGCTTGCCGCCCGCGAGCCCCTAGCGGCCCGTGCGCGCTACCTTGCGGCGAACAATGCGCTGGCCGCCTCGGCCGTCGAGGGTTGGGTTAGCGCTCTGGTCGGCTCGGGCATCAAGCCGCAATCAAGCCACGCCGACAACTCCATCCGCAGCGCGCTTAACCTCGCGTTCGAAACGTGGACGGACTCTGCGGACGCTGACGGCCTGACTGACTTCTACGGCCTGCAGGCATTGATGGTCCGGCGGATGGTCACGGACGGCGAGGCATTCGGCCTGATGGTCAACACAGCGTCCGGCCTCCGCATCAGGCTGATTGATCCGGCGCAGGTTGATTCCGGCATGACGCGCGATATCGCCAGCGATGGCGGCCGCATCGTGCAGGGCGTCGAGTTTGACCGCGACGGCCAGCGCGTTGCCTACCACGTTTTTCCCGATCGGCCGGGAATGCCTTACGGGAATTTGCCGCTGCAGTCGCGACGTATTCCGGCAGAGGACGTTGTGCACTTATTCCGCCCGGAGACCCCGGGCCAAGTCAGAGGTGTGACGTGGTTTGCCCCCGTCATTCTCAAGCTTGGCGACCTCGATCAGTGGTCCGACGCGCAGTTGGCTAGGCAAAAAATCGCCGCCATGCTTGCCGGATTCATTCGGCAGACGGACGGCTCTGGCGCGCCCATGGACGGCACAGCCGATATGGGCGGTACGCTTACAGGCGGCCTTGAACCCGGCACGCTCAAGTTTCTGGCGCCCGGCGAGGAGATCACCTTTTCGACGCCGGCCAACGTTGGCGCCGAGGTCATGACGTTCGCCAAGGTCACCGAGCGCTCGATCGCAGCGGGCCTTGGCCTGCCGGCATCGATCCTCACCGGCGACCTTTCGGACGTGAACTACAGCTCGATCCGGGCCGGCCTGGTCGAATGGCGCCGCCGTATCGACGCCCTACAGCATGGCGTTCTGGCCTTTCAGGTGCTGCGTCCGATTTGGCGCAGGTGGGCCGCTACGGAGGTGCTGTCGGGCCGCGTGAGCACGACCGTTGCGGAGGCGATGCCTGCGAAATGGATCGTGCCGAAGCAGGCTTGGGTCGATCCTGCGAAGGACGTGAAAGCCGAGGTCGAGGCGATCGCCGCTGGGCTTATGTCCCGCCGCGAAGCCGTCACGAGCCGCGGAGTGGATGTTGAGGCGCTCGACGCCGAGATCGCCGCCGACAACGAACGCGCAAAGACGCTGGGGCTGACATTCGGCGTCCCTGCCGCTGCGAACGAAAACGAATCTGCCGCCGCGGCGGCCTAAATCACAGGACGCCACATGACTACACCAACCGGCCCGCTCACTCGGGCCGCACCCATGGCGGCTGCGTCATGGGATGCACAGGCATGGACCTTTGACGTGGTCCTGTCAGCCGGCAGCGCCGTAGTCCGCCAGGACGCCCGCGGCGTGTTTGATGAGGTCCTAGACGTATCCGGCGCCACCTGGCCCGAGACGATCCCGATGCTGGATTCGCACCGGCGCGGGTCTCTTGAAGACCAGATCGGCTCGGTTTCCAACATCCGGCGCGAGGGCGGCCAGCTTATCGGCACTGCTCGCCTGTCAAAGCACTCGCCAATGGCTCAGCGCGTCGCCGCGGAAATCGGTGATGGAGCCAAGTTCGGCGTCTCGATCGGCTACTCGGTCGGCAAGTTCGTGGAGGCCACAAAATCCGGCCGCCGCACGCTGACCGCCACCTCGTTCTCCCTCCTTGAAATTTCCCTTGTCTCCATCCCGGCCGACCCGGCCGCAACTATCAGGAATCTTGAATTGACCACTCCCACCACCAACGCCACCACCGCACCCCAGAACACCGCCATCACGGACACCGGCACGGCCGTTGTGGCCCCGCAGACCCGCGCGGCGTTGTCTGCCGAGGTGCGCAGCATCGCCACCGCCGCCGGCTTGGATGGCGCTTGGACGGCTACGCAGCTTGACGCTGACACGATTGACCTCGACGCCGTTCGCGCCGCTGCGATCACTGCGCTGCAGACCCGCACCGCCGCCGCCGCCGCCGTCCGCAGCACCCACAACGAGCAGACCCTAGACAACCCTGATGTTCGCATTCGTGCCGCCGGCGAGGCGCTGTACGCGCGCTCCAATCCTGCACATCAGGTTAGCCCGCAGGCCCGCGCGTTCGTTGGCATGGGCACGGTTGATCTGGCGCGCTCCGCGCTGACGCACTCCGGCCAGTCCACCACCGGGCTGTCGCCGGCGACCATCGTCCAGCGTGCGCTGCATACCACGAGCGACTTTCCTTTGATCCTCGGCGATTCCGTCAACCGGACCTTGAGGCAGGGCTACGACGCCGCGCCGTCCGGCCTTAAGCGCATCGGTCGCCAGACTACCGCTCGGGATTTCCGCGATAAGCACCGCTTGAACCTTTCGGAGGCTCCCCGGCTCGAAAAGGTCAACGAGGCCGGCGAATTCAAGTCCGGCACACTGGCCGAGGAGCGGCAGTCTTACCGCCTCGCCACGTACGGCCGCGTCATCAACATCAGCCGCCAGGCACTCATCAACGACGACCTCGGCGCCTTCGTTGATCTGGCCCGCCGCATCGGTCAGGCGTCAGCCGCCACCGAGGCGCAGCTCCTTGTTGATCTGCTTCTTGCGAACAGCGCGGCCGGCCCGACCATGTCGGACGGAAAGGCACTTTTCCATGCCGATCACAAGAACCTGCAGACCGCTGCCGCCTTTGATCTGACTCCGCTGTCGGTGATGAGGACTGCGATGCGCAAGCAGGTTGGCCTCACCGGCGAACTGATCTCTATCGATCCAAAATTCCTGCTCATCCCGGCCGAGCTTGAAACGATCGCCGAGCAGAAGCTGCGCACGGTGCTGTACCCGGCTGCTTCGGCCAACGCGGCCACTGACTCGATGAAGTTGCTCGAAATCGTGGTCGAGCCCCGGCTCGTCAGCGCGACCGCCTATTACCTCGGCGCCGACCCCGCCTCC
>NCCO01000151.1 GCA_002279705.1 Allobosea sp. 12-68-7 | reverse complement strand
AGATAGGAGTGGAGCGAGGAATTGACCGCAAAGGCGAAGCCGAACAGGCTCAAGCCCGCGACCAGCACGAGATCGGGCCGCAGGCCGGAGCTGCTCGCCAGCAGCGCCGCGATCGCGAAAGGGATGGCCGCCAGCGCCAGCGACCAGAGCCGCGCGGCAGGCACTTCCGACGAGAGCCCGTCGGCGCTGCGCCGGATGACAGCGGGGGCCGCGGCCTGGACCAGACCGTAGCCGATCGTCCAGAGCGCCAGGAAAGTGCCGACCATGGTGAAGGTCCAGCCCGAGGCGTAGAGAAACACCGGCACGCCGACGACGAACCAGACGTCGCGAGCCCCGAACAGCGCGACGCGTGCCAGCGCCAGCAGGTTGACGGCGCGGTTCTTGGCGAAGAGTTCGCGGGCGCTCCGGCTCGCTTTGGCCTTGCCCATCATCGCCGGGAGCGCGGTCAGCACGCCGAACAGGATCAGCCCGAGCATGGCCGCCATCGCCCAGAGCGCGCCCCGGAAGCCCAGTGCCTCCAGCAGGAGCCCGCCGAGGAAGAACCCGACGCCCTTCATCGCGTTCTTGGAGCCGGTGAACCAGGCGACCCAGCGGAACAGCCGGCCTTCGGCGTCTTCGCTGCGTGCCGCGGCCTCGGCGACCTTGATGGCGGATTTCGAGGCCGTCTTGGTCAGGTCCTTGGCGACGCCGCAGATCCCTTGAGCCATCACCACCCAGGCGACGGAGGCTGCGGCCGTCCAGTCCGGCGACAGGCCCGACAGCAGCAGGAAGCCCGCGATCTGCGTGACGAGACCGACCGCGAGCATGCGGGTGATACCGTAGCGGGCGGCGAGCCAGCCACCGATCAGATTGGCGACGATCCCGGCCGCCTCGTAGAGCAGGAACAGGAAGGCGAGCGTGAAGGGCGAATAGCCGAGCCGGAAGAAATGCAGCAGCACGAGCATGCGCAGCGCGCCGTCGGTCAGGGTGAAACCCCAATAGGCGGCGGTGACGATGGCGTAGTTGCGCGCTCCCTGAGTCAAGGGCTCAGATCCCGACCCGCTCGAGATGGCAGGCGAGGTCGACCATGCGGCAGGCATAGCCCATCTCGTTGTCGTACCAGGCATAGACCTTGAGCATCGTGCCGTCGGTGACCAGCGTCGAGAGCCCGTCGACGATGGCCGAGCGCGTATCGCGCTGATAGTCGATCGAAACCAGCGGGCGCGGCTCGAAGCCGAGGATGCCGGCGAGCGGCCCCCGCGCCGCCGCCTCGAACAGGGCGTTGACCTCGCCTGCAGTCGTCGGCCGCTCCAGCTCGAAGACGCAGTCGGTCAGCGAGGCGTTGAGGACGGGCGCCCGCACGGCGTGGCCGTCGAGCTTGCCCTTGAGTTCGGGATAGATCAGCGCGATCGCGGTGGCGCTGCCGGTCGTCGTCGGCTGGAGCGAGAGCATGGCCGAGCGGGCGCGGCGCAGGTCCTTGTGCGGCGCATCGACCACAACATTGGTGTTGGTCGGGTCGTGGATCGTGGTGATCTGGCCGTGCCGGATGCGCAGATTCTCATGCACGACCTTCACCACCGGGGCGAGGCAGTTGGTCGTGCAGGAGGCGGCGGTGACGATCGGGTGGCGGGCGGGATCGTAGAGATGCTCGTTGATGCCGACGACGACGTTGAGGACCGAGGCGTCCTTGACCGGGGCGGCGACGATGACGCGCTTGGCGCCGCGCTTCAGATGCCCCTCCAGCGTCGCGGGTGTCAGGAACTTGCCCGTGCATTCGAGCACCACATCGACACCGAGATCGCCCCAGGGGAGGTCGGCCGGCTCAGCTGCGGCCGAGAAGCTTAAGCTGCGCTCACCGATCGTGATCGCATCCTCCCCGGCGCTCGCGATGCCGCCGCGCCAGCGCCCCTGCATGCTGTCGAATTCGAGGAGATGGGCGGTCGCGGCCGCGCCGCCCTTCAGCTCGTTGAGGTGGACGACATCGAGCCGATTGCCGGCGCGCGGATCATCGCCCTGCCGGTCTGCGGCTCCCAGAGCCGCCCGCAGCGCCAGCCGCCCGATCCGCCCCATGCCGTTGATGCCGACCCGCATGATCCCTGCTCCCTGCCTCGTCGTCCGGGAGCGTTCCTCACCCGGATGAAGGGCTCATGTCAATATGTCGGTTGACTCCGACATGTTTATCCATCATCTTCATGTCGTCGTTCACCGACATAACGAGATGAAGACATGGAAACGTCCCCACTCAAGGTTCTCTTCGTCTGCAAGGGCAACCACGCCCGCTCGATCATGGCCGAATCGATCATGCGCCGGCTGCCCGGCGGCACGTTCACCGTCTTCAGCGCGGGATCGCAGCCCCGGCCGCAGATCAATCCCTTCGTGGTGCGGCTGCTGACCTCGCTGAAACACGACCTCACCGGGCTCGCGCCCAAGAGCTGGGACGAATTCGCCAGGCCCGGCGCGCCCGAGCTCGACTTCGTCTTCACCCTCTCCGAGACCGCCGCCAATGCGGTGCCGCCCGTCTGGCCCGGCAATCCGACGACGGCCCTGTGGACGCTGCCCGACCCCGCAGCCTTCGAGGGCGACGATGTCCAGAAGGCGCTTGCCTTTGCCGACGCCTACCGCATGCTCAACAACCGCATCTCGATCTTCGCGAGTCTGCCGCTGGCGACGCTTCACGGCATGGCGCTGCAGCACCGGCTCGACGCGATCGGCAAGGATACGGGGCGCCGCGAACCCACCGGCGCTGAGGCTGCATCGAGGGAAGACGCCGCTTGACGCCACAACGGCCTCACGCAGGACAGGCTGCGCTGAAGCTCGACACCACAGAGGCCGTCGCCCTGCTGGGAGCGCTGGCGCAACCGACGCGGCTCGAGATCGTCCGGCTGCTGATGCGCTACCGGCCGCATGGCCTGGCGGCCGGCGATATCGGCCGGCTGCTTGCGGTCGCGCACAACACGCTGTCATCGCATCTGGCCGCGCTCGAGCAGGTCGGACTGCTCGTCTCGCGGCGCGACGGCCGCCACATCATCTTCGCCGCCCAGGCCGCGCGCGCCGATGCGCTCCAGGCCTTCCTGGCCGAGGCCTGCTGCACGGAAGGCCCGCTGCCCTGTGCGGATGCGGCGCCCGCCTTTCCGGCACGCCGTGACCCGGTCGCGAGCGAGCGGCCCTTGCGCGTCCTGGTGGTCTGCACCGGCAATTCGGCCCGTTCGATCATGGCCGAGGCCGTGCTCAACCGCGAAGGGCTGGGGCGGATCCAGGCCTTCTCGGCCGGCTCGCGCCCGCAGGAGGCCCCTCACCCGCTGGCGCTGCGCCTTCTCACCGATCTCGGCTACGACGTCTCAGCCATGCGATCGAAATCCTGGGACGAGTTCCTGGGGGCGGACGCGCCGCCGCTCGACCTTGTCGTCACGGTTTGCGACGACGCCAGCGAGAGCGCCTGCCCCGCCTTCCCTGGCGTGCCGCTGCGCGTGCATTGGGGGCTGGACGATCCTGCTGCGGCGACGGGCCCCGAATCAGCCAAGCGCGCCGCCTTCCTGCAGAGCTATCGCGATCTGGCGGCGCGGGTCTCGGCCTTCGTCAACCTGCCCTTCGAGCAGATGTCGCTGTCGGAACTGCAGCCGGTGCTCGCCGCCATCGGCCGGATGGACGGCGCGACGGCCAAGGCGCTCGAACAGGCGGCCTGAGGCGGATCAGCCCAGACGGCGGTCGCGGATGTCGAGGATGCGGTCGCAGACCGCCCTGTGCTCGGCCAGAAGGTCCTGAAGCGGCGTCAGCGGCCGGAAGGCCTGCGGGTCGAGTTCCTCCTCGCCCTCTTCGGCCCAGTTCTCGATCGCCGCGTCGGCCGCGGCGAGATGCTGCGGCGAGAGCGGCCCCTCGCCGCTCGCGCCCTGCTCCAGGGCGATGCGCTCGGCGATCCGCCGGCGCAGGCCCTGCTCGGCCGCGATGACCGCGTCGAGTTCGTCGGCATAGGCCATGGCGCGGCTACTGGATGATGCCGCGCTTGATCAGCCCGTCGATGTCACAGCGGCAGGACGCGCCGCGCGGCTGCGGCGGCATCCGGCAGGTGCCGCGCGAGGTCACGCAGAGGCTGCCACCCCGGCCGCCTTCGCGATAGCGCGGGCGCTCCTCATAGTAGCGGGGACGCTCGTCATAGTAGCGTGGGCCGCGATCGTAACCCCGATCGTAGCCCCGGCCGCCGCGATCGTAGTCGCGATCATAGCCGCGGTCGTAGCCGCGATCATAGCCGCGGTCATAGGGCTGGGCCAGCTGCGGTCGCTGGTTCTGCGGCGGCTGATACTGAGGCTGCGCGCCCTGGCCGGGCCGCATGGTGGCGAAGGGATCGTAGGTCTGGGCGCCCGCCGGCATCGTGCCGAGCAGAAGCGCCGCGGCGACAGCCAGCCTTGCGAGCTTGAACAACATCATGCCTCTCTCCTGGCTTGAATCGACCGCCGCATCCGCGATGCGTGAACGAATCATCGGGGGGATCATAGCAACGTCTCGATGAATGGCGGCTGAAACACACCACCCCTCCGCCGATCCCGCACCCGGGCTCAGCCGTCCTCGTCGCGTTCGCGCGGCGGCAGGCCGGTTTCGGTTTCCTCGACCGGCTCGCCGGGAATCACATAGCTGCCCTTCAGCCAGCGGCCGAGATCGATATCGGCGCAGCGCGGCGAACAGAAGGGCTTGTAGCGGGGCTGTGCCGGCTTGCCGCAGACGGCGCAGGGCTTGAGCGACGCGGCGCTGGCGACCGACGGCCCGGCGGCCTGCTTTCGAGGCCGGTGACATAGCGAGCCTCGTCGCTGGCGAGGAACAGGGCCGCATAGGCGACGTCCCAGGCCTCGCCCATATGGCCCATCGGCACCTGCGCGTCACGCGCCGCCCACATCGCCGCGACATCGCCCTGCCCGTAGACCTGGGCGAGGCCGGCGGAGTGCTCGACCATCGGCGTCTTCATCAGGCCCGGCAGGATCGCGTTCACGCGGATCTTCTGCGGGGCGTATTGCACGGCGGTGGTCCGGGTGAGCTGGTTCAGCGCCGCCTTGGTGGCGGAATAGCTGGCATAGGGCACACCGGTGTAGCGGATCGAGGCGATCGACGAGATGTTGATGATCGAGCCGCCCTCGCCGCTCTCCTCGAACTGGCGCTGCATCACCGGGATGACATGCTTCATCGCCAGGAAAGCGCCGGTGAGATTGACCTTGAAGACGCGGTCCCAGACCTCCTCCGACAGTTCGACGACGCCGCCGACCTCGGCGATGCCGACATTGTTGTCGAGGATGTCGATGCGGCCATAGCGGCCGAGCGTACGGCCGACGAGATCGGCCATCTGGTCGGCTTTCGTGACATCGGCCTCGACCGCAAAGGCCTGGCCGCCCTCGTTCTGGATGAAGGCTGCGGTCTCCTCCGCAGCGTCGCGGTTGATGTCGGCGCAGATCACCTTGGCGCCCTCGCGGGCGAAGACGGTGGCGGTGGCCTTGCCATTGCCCCAGCCGGGCCCGATCGACCCCGCCCCGGCCACGATCGCGACCTTGCCCCTCAGACGTCCGCTCATGCGTATCCTCCGGCGCGCCTTGTCGAGGCTGGCGCGTGCGATGGCAGGATCACGGCAGAAACCGAAAGGCGCAAGCCGGTCGCGTCGGGCACCTAGTAGGGAATTTCGATCGTCGTATCCGGGGTTGGCCGGTCGGGGTCGTGAAAGGCTGCCCAGTTGGCCTTGTAGATCACATCCCAGTAGCCGAAGTTGCCATAATACTCCTTGGAGACGGCACTCAGCATGTCGCCTGGGCCGAACCGGCGCTTCTTCCCCTGCTTGATCCGGCGCAAACCCTTCGGCGGATCGGGCAGGCCTTCCCCGCCGGCGCTGACGCACGCCATTTCCGCATTGAACATCGCCTCGCAGTTTGCCTTGGTCGGCGTATTCCGGAAACGACGCTCGGCGTCGAGCATCATCTTTCCAAGGTTTGGTAAGATGTCACGGTTGACATAGCTCATCGCGCTCTCGCCGCCGAGAAGGTCGTTGACGGCGATCTCGTCGATCAGAACCTTGGCGCCGGTCGGGGTGGGCTTCTTGAGGAACTGCGCGCGCGTCTGATCGACAATCCGCCTCTGCGCTCCCTGCGCACCCTTGATCGCTCCGGTCGCGATATCGGTGTCGCCCATGCCGAGCGCCTGAACCCGCGCCAGGCGTCCCAGGGTGCCGGTGACGGCTTTGCGCGAAGGATGCGCCGTCATAAAAGCGGTATGAGCCCTGAGGCTGCCGAGCATCAAGCCCTGCACCTGCGCAAGCTCGGCCTCCGTCAGGCCGCCGCGCGCGCCGGCGGCCCGATCGATGATGGCTTGCGCACGCCGGTCGCCGTTGACGTCGGCTGCGAGCAGGGCATCATAGTCGCGCTTGACGAGCGTGGCGCGCTCGCCTGCGGCGAGTCGATCTGCTTGCCGCTTTAAATCGCGCAGCTTGAGACGCGCCAGCGCGATGTCGGAGCGCAGTTGCGGGCGAAGGCCCGATTGACCACCCGAACGCGCCCGCGCCAGGAATTCTTCCATGCTCGCAGCAGAGCTAAAACTGAAATACGGCGTGCTGTCGGGCAATCCGTATTGATCGGCTAGCGCGAGTTGCTGCAAGGCTCGCTTGAGCAGCCCTTCGAGATTTTGCATTTCGCGGCGAATATCTTCGGCGAAGACCTTCGCTTCGGGATCGACGGCCATGCCCGCTCCTGCTTTGACGCTACGTCAGAGAAGAGGCTAGCAGCCTCGCCGGTCGGTGCAACGCAAAATCAGGGCAACGTCGCCAGCGCGAAACAAGGGGAGTCAGGCGGCGCTCTTGTCAGGGGCGGTGGCAGGCGCTCTGATCCCCCCGCGAGGCGCGATGGCCGAGGCCTCGTCTGCGGAGGGCATGTGACGGGGATCGACAGCGCCGCGCCGGAGCCCACGTCCATGGACCTGCCTGCAGCGACCGCGCAGCCGGATGGGCCGACCCCGAAGGTTCGCCTGCGGATCGGTCTGCTGGGTGCGACCGGCACGATCGGCCGAGCCACGGCAGACGCCCTGCTGCGGCGCGGCCATGACGTCGTCTGCCTGGTTCGGGCTCGTCCCGGCGCTCCCGCACCGGTCACGCCAACCGACCCTGCCGGCCTGGGTGGCTCGGCCAGCGAGCGGTTGGTCGACGTCGCCGATCCCGTGGCACTGGCGCGCGACGGGTTTGCGGGAGAGCGTTTCGACGCGGTGGTGTCGTGCATGGCCTCGCGCACGGGCGCGCCCGCGGACGCCTGGGCCGTCGACCACCATGCGCATCTGAAGGTGCTCGAAGCCGCCCAGCGGGCCGGCGTCACGCATTTCGTGCTGCTCTCGGCGATCTGTGTGCAGAAACCGCTGCTGGCCTTCCAGCAGGCGAAACGCGCCTTCGAGGCGGCGCTGATCAGCTCCGGGCTGCGCTATTCGATCGTCCGGCCCACAGCCTTCTTCAAGTCGCTCTCGGGGCAGATCGAGCGCGTCCGCGCGGGCAGGCCCTTCCTGCTCTTCGGCGACGGGACCCTGACCGCCTGCAAGCCGATCAGCGACGGCGACCTCGCGGATTTCATCGCCGACTGCCTCGAGGACGAAAGCCGGTGGAACCGCATCCTGCCGATCGGCGGACCGGGCGAGGCGATCACGCCGCGCCAGCAGGGCGAAGCGCTGTTTGCGCTGCTCGGCCGCCCTCCCCGCTTCCGCCAGGTCCCCGTCGCGCTGCTCGACGCCATCATCGGCGGCCTGAGCCTCGCCGGCGCCCTCTTGCCGTCGCTGGCGGCCAAGGCCGAACTGGCGCGGATCGGCCGCTACTACGCGACCGAATCCATGCTGGTGCTGGACCCGCGGACCGGCCGCTACGATGCCGCCGCCACGCCATCGACCGGGACGGAGACCCTGTTCGACTTCTATCGCGCCGTGCTGGGCGGCGCCGCCGCACCGGAGCGGGGCGACCACGCGGTGTTCTGATCCGACCATGTGCGCGACGAGGAGACAACGCCATGCATGTCGTTCCCGAGCCTGCCGGAGAGGGGCAGGAAAGCGTCTGGGCGTTTCCGCGCCCGGCCATCGCCGAGCCCTGCGCCCGGCGCATCGTCATCCGCCACCGCGGCCTGACGATCGTCGACACGACGCAGGCCGTCCGCGTCATCGAGACCAGCCACCCGCCATCCTACTATCTGCCGCCCGACAGCTTGAAGGATGCGCGGCTGCTGGCGTCCCCGCATCGGTCGATCTGCGAATGGAAGGGCCAGGCGGCTTATGTCGATCTGGAGATCGGCGGCGAGACGCTCCGGCAGGTCGGCTGGCGCTATCCGTCGCCGACGCCGGCCTTTCGGCTGCTGGCGGGGTTCGTCGCCTTATATGCCGCCCCTTTCGACGAATGCCTGGTCGATGGCGAGCCGGTCACGCCCCAGCCCGGCGGATTCTATGGCGGCTGGATCACGTCCCATGTCGCCGGCCCGTTCAAGGGGATCCCCGGCAGCCGGTTCTGGTGAGGACAGATCACGGCCCCACGCGGAACCGCGAGTGGCGCTACGCCACGTTCATCCAGCCGAAGCGGACCGGGAAGCCCTCGCCGCCCAGCAGATTGACGGTCTCGTGCAGGGGCAGGCCGACCACGGCGCTGTAGGAGCCGACGAGCTTGACGACGAAGGAGCCGGCGATGCCCTGGATGGCATAGCCGCCGGCCTTGCCGCGCCACTCGCCCGAGGCCAGATAGGTCTCGATGTCCTCGGTCGAGAGCCGCTTGAAGCGCAGCCGCGTCTCGACCACGCGCTCGCGGATCGCCCCGCCCGGCGTCACCAGGGCGACCGAGGTGTAGACCCGGTGGGCGCGGCCAGACAGCAGGCGCAGGCAGGCGGCCGCCTCGTCGACGATCTCGGCTTTGGGCAGGATGCGGCGACCGACCGCGACGACGGTGTCGGCGGCGACGATGTAGCAGCCTTCGAGATCGGGCCGGGCGGCAGCGCCGATGCGAGCGGCCTGGGCCTTCTCGCGGGCCAGCCGGCGGGAGAGGTCGCGCGGGCGCTCGCCCTTGAGCGGGGTCTCGTCGAGATCGGCTGGCAGCAGCGCGTCCGGCTTGAGGCCGACCTGCTCGAGCAAAGCGAGCCGACGCGGCGAGGCCGAGGCCAGGACCAGCATCGGGCGCCAGCCGGGGTGTTTGGGCGAGGAAAAGAAGCTCAAGGGCGGACCGAGGGGTTCGGGCACGGCCGGGGTACCGCGCTGGATCGACAAGCCTCTAGAGCATTTCGGCCGTCGGATAAATCGGCCCGGACAGTCCCGCTCCTGGCGCGGGACGCTGCCCTCGAAAACGGCGCGCCATTCACCATGCGCATAATTGATGCAGCCGAACCGCGATTCCAGCCTTGCTTGCCGAGACCCGACCCGACAGATTGCCGGACCGCGGGATCATCGAGGCCAGCCCACGCGTTGTGTCGTCGGCGATCCGCCCTGCGACGTTCCGGAGTTCCCCAGCCCATGCCATCATCGAGCCGGAAGACGCGTCCCGCGGTCGCTGCGGGAGGTGCCGCCCAGGCGTTGGCCGCGCGCATGGCGACGCTGCAGGCCGATGCCGGCCTGACCATCGCGATGCGCATGCCGATCCTGATGCGCGGCGCGCTCGGCGACAGCGGGGGCCAGCGCGAAGCCGCCAAGGCGGTGACGGAGAAGGTGACGGCCGTCATGGAGAGCGGCTTCGCCGCGACGCAGGCGAGCGCGCTGTTCTGGTGGGGCATGGCCTTCAGCCTGCCGGGCAGCGTCGACCTGGGGGAAGCCGCAGCCAAGGTCGCCCATTCCACGCTGGAGCCCTTCGCCAAGCGCACCAGCGCCAATGCGGCACGCCTCAGCGGGCGCAAGCGCCGGGGCTGACGAAAGCCCTCAGGCGCCCGGCGAGGGAGTCTCGGCCGGGGCGGCCGTCGCGGAGGCGGCAGCCGCTGAATGCTCGCGGTCGAGATGGCGATAGCGGGCGGCGCTGAGCGGGATCAGGGCGAGATAGGCGATCACGACCAGCGCCAGCATCTCGAAGGGATAGGCGAAGAGCAGCCCGGCCACGACCACGACCGCGACGAAGATCGGCAGCACCTTGTCGCGCGGAATGCGCGTGCCGAGCGTCTTGCCGGCATAGCAGGGGATGCGCGAGATCGTCAGGAAGGCGATGAAGAGGATGTAGAGCCCGACCGGCACCGCGCCGTAATCCTGCACGGGCACGCCGATGAAATGCAGGTAGAGCGGCAGCATGGCGGTGATCGCGCCGGCCGGCGCCGGCATGCCGACGAAGAAGTTCTTCTGCCATTCGGGACGGTGGGGATCGTCGATCATGACGTTGAAGCGGGCGAGCCGGAGCGCCATGGCGCAGGCCAGCGTCAGCACGATGATCCAGCCGAAGGATTTCAGATCGTGCAGGACGAAGATCCACAGCACATAGCCGGTGGCGACGCCGAAATTGACGAAATCCGAGAGGGAATCGAGCTCGGCGCCGAAGCGCGAGGTGCCCTTGAGCATCCGGGCGAGGCGGCCGTCGACACCGTCCAGCGCCGCGGCGATCAAGATGCAGATCGTCGCCGTCTCGAGCTTGCCCTCGACGACGAGGCGCATCGCCGTCAGCCCGAGGCAGAGCGCCAGCAGGGTGATGACGTTGGGCGCGATCAGCCGGAACGGGATCGGCGTGAAGCGCGCGCGCTTCGATTCGACGCGCTCGGGCTCGAAGGGGGGAAACAGGTCGCTCATGCGAGCCGGGATACGCGGTTTTCGGGTCGGAGGCTAGGCGGGGCTTTCGGTCAGGACGCCGTCATGCTCGGGCTTGACCCGAGCATCTCATGCAGGAGAAGGCACCCGCGCTCTTTCGGCCAGAGATTCTCGGGTCAAGCCCGAGAATGACGCGCCCCGTTATCAAATCCCCCGGAAGCTGCGCACCGCCGGCTCGCTGCCGGCGAAATCGGCCAGGACCGTCTCGCCTGCGAACGCCGTCTGGCCCTCGCCGACCAGCGGGATGACGCCGACCGGCAGGTAGACGTCGACGCGCGAGCCGAAGCGGATCAGGCCGAAGCGCTCGCCGGTGCCGATGACGTCGCCTTCCTTGACGAAGGGGACGATGCGGCGCGCGATCAGGCCGGCGATCTGCACGACGCCGACGACGCCGTGAATCGTCTCGATGGCGAGGGCGTTGCGCTCGTTGTCGTCGCTCGCCTTGTCGAGTTCGGCATTGAGGAAGAGGCCGGGCGTATAGGCCATCTTGACGATGCGGCCCGGCACCGGGGCGCGGTTCACATGGCAGTCGAAGACGTTCATGAAGATCGAGATGCGCGTCATCGACTCTGCGGGCAAGTTCAGCTCCGGCGGCGGCAGGGCCGAGGCGATCTGGCTGACGCGGCCGTCGGCCGGCGAGATCACCAGCCCCTCGCGCTGCGGCGTGATCCGGATCGGATCGCGGAAGAAATAGCAGATCCAGAGCGTGATGATCGCGCCGATCCAGCCGAAGGGCGACCAGAGATTGGCGAGCACGATCGTCGCGACGAGCGCGATGGCGATGAAGACATAGCCCTCCTTGTGGATGGGCACGATCACCTTGCGGACGGAATCGACGAGCGACATGGGTTTTGAATTCCGTGATGCGGAGCGCGCGGCCGTCGCGCCTCCCGATGCGGTCTGCGGCGGAAAGGACCGCCGGTTCTGGGCGCTGTTTAGGGGGTTCGGGCCGCGCAGGGAAGAGCGTCATCGCCGCGCCCCATTCGCCAACCACCTTCGCAGGCGAACAGGAGTGCTGCCGTGACGACACTCGAGGCCCTCGCTGCGACGACGCCGGACGGGCTGGTGGAGAGCCGCCGCCCGGCTATCTCCGTCCTCGCCTCGCTGCTGCGCAACCCGCTGCAGGCGATGCCGCCGGAGGTCTATCGCGAGCGGCTGGTGCTGGCGAAGACCGGCGGGCGGACGAGCCTCTATGTCTGCGACCCCGCTCTGATCCAGGAGGCGCTGACCCGCCAGGCCGGCAGGCTCGGCAAGGGCAACCTCATCCGCAAGGTGCTCGGCCCCGCCATCGGCGAGGGCCTGCTGACGGCCGATGGGGCGCATTGGCGCTGGCAACGCCAGGCCGTGGCGTCGGGCTTCCAGCACGAGAGGCTGCTCGGCTTCCTGCCGGCGATGATCGAGGCGGCGGAGGCGACGCGCGGGCGCTGGCAGGCGGCCTCCGCGCCGCTCGACATCGGCCACGAGATGATGCGCACCACCTTCGACATCATCATCGAGACGATGCTGTCGGGCGCGCAGGCGCTCGATGTCGGCAAGGTCGAGCAGGCGATCTCGGATTATCTCGAGCCGTCGAACTTCATGGTCATCTACAATCTGTTCGGCCTGCCGGGCTGGCTGCCCTATCCGGGCCGGGCCAGGGCGCGCGCCTCGGTGACCTATCTGCGCACGAATCTGCGGGCGCTGGTGGCGAAACGCCGGGCCGAGCCGCCGGAGCACGGCGACCTGCTCGACATGCTCCTGGCGAGCGCCGACCCCGAGACGTCGGCCTCGCCTGGACCTTCCACCTGTTGGCGCAGAACCGCGACTGGGAGGCGCGCCTGCTCGAGGAGATCGCGGCCGCGACCGGCGGCGGGGCGCTGCAGCCGCGCCATGTCGCGGCGCTGCCGCTGACCAGGGCGGTCTTCCAGGAGGCGATGCGGCTCTTTCCCCCCGCCCCGGTGATCACGCGGGAGGTGGCGGAGCCCTTCACGCTCGGCGGCGTGGCGCTGAAGCCCGGTATGGTGCTCTATGTGCCGATCCAGGCGGTGCACCGTCACGAGAGGCTCTGGGACCGGCCCGAGCAGTTCGACCCGTCCCGTTTCCTCGACGATGCCGGCCGCGGGCGCCACCGCTACGCCTATCTGCCCTTCGGCGCCGGCCCGCGCATCTGCATCGGCAGTGCGTTCGCGACGATGGAGGCGGTCGCGATCCTGGCGGTGCTGCTGCCGGCGCTGCGGCTCGAGCCGCTGCCGGGCCAGGCGCCGGAACCGACGCTCAAGATCACGCTGCGGCCGAAGCAGCCGCTGCGGATGCGGGCGAGCCCGCGCGGCTGAGCCGCAACGGCACGCGCCCTGCCCCGCCTAGGGCGCCAGCGTGACCCGCACGCTGGGCTCTTCCTCGGCGCTGGCACGCTGGAGTGTCGCCTTGGCCTCGTCGACCTGGCGCTGGCGGTTCCAGAGCGAGGCGTAGATGCCCTCCGCCGCCAGCAGCGTGGCGTGGCTGCCGCGCTCGGCGATGAGCCCCTTGTCGAGCACGATGATCTCGTCGGCATTGATCACGGTCGAGAGCCGGTGCGCGATGACCAGCGTGGTGCGGCCGCGGCTGACGAGATCGAGCGCGTCCTGGATTTCCTTCTCGGTGAAGGAATCCAGCGCCGAGGTCGCCTCGTCCAGCACCAGCACGGGCGGGCCTTTCAGGATCGTGCGGGCGATGGCGACGCGCTGCTTCTCGCCGCCCGAGAGCTTCAGGCCGCGCTCGCCGACCGAGGTCGCGTAGCCCTCCGGCAGGGACTTGATGAAGCGGTCGATCTGGGCCAGCCGGGCGGCGTCCTCGACCTCCGCCATCGTGGCCTCGGGACGGCCATAGCGGATGTTGTAATCGATGGAGTCGTTGAACAGCACCGTGTCCTGCGGGACCATGCCGATGGCGGCGCGCAAGCTCACCTGCTGGACGTCGGCGATGGGCTGGCCGTCGATCAGGATGCGGCCGGTCTGCGGCTCGTAGAAGCGGAAGAGCAGGCGCGAGATCGTCGACTTGCCGGCGCCGGACGGCCCGACGATCGCGATGGTCTTTCCGGCCGGCACGGTGAAGGAGATGCCCTTCAGGATCGGCCGCTCCGGGATATAGGCGAAGTGGACATCCTCGAAGGTGACCTCGCCGGCTGGCACCACCAGCGGCTCGGCGCCCGGCTTGTCCTGGATCTCGGGGTCCTTGCCGATGAGGGAGAACATCTGCTCGATGTCGAGCGTCGCCTGCTTGATCTCGCGATAGACGGTGCCCATGAAATTCAGCGGCTGGTAGAGCTGGATCAGCATGGCGTTGATCAGCACGAAGTCGCCGACCGTGAGCGTGCCCGCCCGGAAGCCCTGCACCGCCATCACCATCGAGAGCGTCAGGCCCGTGGCGAAGATCGCGGCCTGGCCGAAGTTCAGCCAGGCGAGCGAGGTGTAGGCCTTGATCGAGTTGCGTTCATAGCGCGCCATCGAGAGGTCGTAGCGGGCGGTCTCGCGCGCCTCGGCGCCGAAGTATTTCACCGTCTCGTAGTTCAGGAGCGAGTCGATCGCCTTCGAATTGGCGTCGGTGTCGGACTCGTTCATCTGCGTGCGGATAGCGATGCGCCACTCCGTCGCCTTGATGGTGTAGGCCATGTAGGTGGTCACCATCACCACCAGCACGACGACATAGAGCCAGTTGAAGATCGTCAGCAGCACGACGGTGATCAGGACGAGTTCGATCGTCACCGGCACGAGCTGGTTGAGGCCGAGCCGCACCATCTCCTCGATGCCGTTGCGGCCGCGTTCCAGGACGCGTGTCAGCCCGCCCGTCTTGCGCTCGAGATGGAAGCGCAGCGAGAGCTGGTGCAGATGGCCGAAGGTCTGCAGCGCCAGCGTGCGCACCGCATGCATGAAGACCGGAGCGAAGAGCGCGTCGCGCGCCTGGATGAAGGCGGCCGAGCCGATTCGGGCGAGGCCGTAGAGCACCGTCAGCGCCAGCGGCGCGCCGACGAGCCAGGGCAGCCAGGCGCCGAGCGTGGACGGCGTCGCGGCGAGAGCATCCGTCGCCCATTTGAAGGTGAAGGGCACGCCCATCAGCACGACGCGGCCGAGCACCAGCAGCAGGAACGCCAGCACGACGCGGCGGCGCAGATCGGCGCGGTCGGCCGGCCAGAGATAGGGCCAGAGCGCACGGAAAGTCTCCACGAAGCCGGAGCCAGGCTGGAGCACGGCGGAGCGCGCGAAGGTCTTCGCCGGGGGCGGCGCGGCAGGCGGTGACATCTTGGGACGATTCCAGGTTGGGAGGTCGGTATAGGGGCAAACGCCTGCGAATGCATGGGGGTTCGCAGAACAACCTTCCACAACCCTGCCTTGCTTCGGCCGAACGCCGGGTGTCAGATTGGTCAGCGCTGCAAGCGCGTCATCGGGGAAACGACACCATGACGATCCACCGACTTGTCCTGGCGGGTCTGTTCGCCTGTCCTGCCGGCCTCCTGCCGGCACTACCGGCCGCCGCGCAGGGCACCAAGCCACCGACCCAGATCACCGTCACCAACATGCGGTCGGTGCCGCTGACGCTGTTCGAGATCGCCACCGGCGGCGACCAGCCCCGCCTCGTCGGCAAGATCGCCAAGCCGCTGGCGCCGGGCAAGAGCATCGCCGTGAAGCTGAACAAGCCCGCCGGCTGCAGCTATTTCGTGCTGGCGCGCTTCGACGACGCCGTCGAGACCGACGCCGAGGGCATGGATCTGTGCAAGGACAGGGTCATCCGGCTGACGGAGTGAGGATCGCTGCCACCATCCTCCCCGTTATCCTGGACCAGCCGCGTAGCGGCGCAGGCCGGGATCCATCATCGGGTTGGACAGCGCCCTATGATGGATCCCGGTCGGCCTCCGGCCGCCCAGGATGACAGCGTGGATAGGATGCCTTTTCTAGCCCGTCGCGCCGGATCGCATCAGCTTGTAGGTGATCGAATCGACGAGCGCCTGGAAGGAGGCGTCGATGATGTTGGCGCTGACGCCGACCGTGGTCCAGCGCTCGCCGGTCTCGTCGGCCGACTCGATCAGGACGCGGGTGACGGCATCCGTGCCGCCCTGGAAGATGCGGACCTTGTAGTCGACGAGGCGAAGCCCCGAGATCAGGGACTGATAGCGCCCAAGATCCTTGCGCAGCGCGACGTCGAGCGCGTTGACCGGGCCGGCCGCGCCCTCGGCGGCCGAGATCAGCACCTCGTCGCCGACCTTCACCTTCACGATCGCCTCCGAGAAGGTGACGAGATCGCCGAGTGCATTGTAGCGGCGCTCGACATTGACCTTGAAGCGCTCGACCTCGAAATAGGCGGGAACCTCGCCCATGATCCGCTTGGCGAGCAGGTAGAAGGAGGCATCCGCCCCCTCGAAGGCATAGCCCTGCGCTTCCTTCTCCTTGACCTCCTCCAGCACGCGCCCGAGCCGGGGATCGTCGCGGCCGAGCGTGACGCCGATGCGCTCCAGCTCGGCGACGAGGTTCGACTTGCCGCCCTGGTCCGAGATTAGCACCTTGCGGCGGTTGCCGACCGCTTCGGGCGGGACATGCTCGTAGGTGCGCGGGTCCTTCAGCACGGCCGAGGCGTGGATGCCGGCCTTGGTGGCAAAGGCCGAGGCGCCGACGAAGGGCGCATGGCGGTTGGGCGCGCGGTTCAGCATCTCGTCGAGCGCGCGCGAGACCTGGCTGAGCTCGCCGAGCTGCCGCTCGTCGATGCCCAGCGCAAAGCGCTCGCGATAACGCTCCTTCAGCTTCAGCGCGCCGATCAGCGTCACCAGATTAGCGTTGCCGCAGCGCTCGCCCAGCCCGTTCAGCGTACCCTGGATCTGGCGCACACCGGCTTCGATGGCGGCCAGCGAATTGGCGACGGCGCAGCCGCAATCATCATGGGCGTGGATGCCGAGATGATCGCCGGGAACGACCTTCGTGACGGCGGCGACGATGGCGCCGATCTCGTCGGGCAGCGTGCCGCCATTGGTGTCGCAGAGGACGACCCAGCGCGCACCCGCCTCGTACGCCGTTCGGGCGCAGGCGAGCGCGTAGTCGGGATTGGCCTTGTAGCCGTCGAAGAAATGCTCGCAATCGAGCATGACCTCGCGGCCGGCGGCCTTCGCCGCCTCGACGCTTTCACGGATGCCGGCGAGATTGTCCTCGAGCGGGATCTCGAGCGCGACATGGACGTGGTAGTCCCAGCTCTTGGCGACGAAGACGATCGCATCCGCCTTCGCCTCCAGCAGCGCGGCGATGCCGGGGTCGTTGGCGGCCGAGCGCCCGGCCCGCTTGGTCATGCCGAAGGCGGCGAATTTGGCGTGTTTCGTCGGCTTTTCCGCGAAGAAGGCGGTGTCGAGCGGGTTGGCGCCGGGATAGCCACCCTCGACATAGTCGATGCCGAGCCGGTCGAGCAGGCCCGCCACCGCGCGCTTGTCGTCGAGCGAGAAATCGACGCCCGTCGTCTGCGCGCCGTCGCGCAGCGTCGTGTCGAAGAGGTGGATACGCTGGCCGGTCACGGCTTGCGCCGCAGCTTGAAGCGCAGCACGCGCGGCATCACCATGGCGAGCATGACAAGTTTGATCGCGACGGAGAGCGAGCCGGCGGGGCGGATCTTCGGGGTCATGGGTTCTTCTTCTTATCTGCGATGAGGGTGATGCAGGCCGAAACGAAGTCCCTGGCCTGCTGGACGGCCAGATCAGCTTCGGCCCGGTGCTGGACGCCATCGCCGTAGTCAGCGAAAAGCCGCAGCTGTTCTTCCCGCCCGATCAGTCTGCCGATTTCGAGGGGCAAATGGCCCGCCTTGACGATGGCGAGATTGAACAGCCTGATCAGCCCCGCATGTGTCTTGACTTCGGCGGTATCGACGCCGGCCACCGCCTCGATGCAGCCTCGCGCCGCATCGTAGCAGGCGCAATAGGCGCGATTCACCGCACCGTCGAAGTCCCCGACCTCCAGGAGCAACTCCGCCGAGCGCAGGGACTGCTTCGCCTTGTCGAGATGCGGTCTCATGCCGGAGGCACCAGCGCCACCGCATCCCGGCGCGCGGCCTGTAACAGCCCGGCGAAGCGTGCCCCGTCCTGATGGGCCAGCCATTCCGCGCGCGTGAAGGGCCAAGGCTGGATCATCAGGCCATGGTCCGTCAGCGCATCGAAGGCCAGATCGACGAGACGCATCTTCTCGTCCAGAGCCGATCCCGAGAAGGCGCTCAAGACGACGGCAATGTCGGCATCGCTTTCCGGGCGTGCCGAGCCGCGCGCCCGGCTGCCGAACAGGTACATTCCGGCCAGCCGATCACCATAGGCTGCCGAGACCAGCCCGGCATAATCCGACAAGGCGCGTTCGACAGCATGCTCGTCCGGCGCGGCCAGAAGCTCGGCGAGATCGCTCATCGCTTCACCTCCCAGCGCGTGGTCGGCTCGCCGGTGGCGGGGTCCTTGCCGTCCTTGAGGGCGATGCCCATCGCGGCGAGTTCGTCGCGGATGCGGTCGGATTCGGCGAAATTCTTGGCGCGGCGGGCTTCGAGGCGGGCTGCGATCATGCCCACCACCGTATCGTGCAATGCCTCCGAGATGATCTTGTCGAACGCCCCCTCTTTCGAAGTTAACCCACGGCGCGCAATTGCCGCCTTGCTCATGTCGAAGCCAAGCAACGAAAGCGCTGCAAAGAGACCGGCGCGGAGTTCAGGCGCGGGGATATGATCGATGCCTTGAACTTGCTTGACGACGGCTCGGAGCGCGGTGATCGCCGCGTGCGAATTCAAGTCATCCAACAGCGCATCAACAACCGAATCAGGAGGATCGAAATCGCTTGATGCTGGTGCTTGCTCTGCAATCATGTCCCATGCGCGCAGTTCGCGCTCCGCCTCCTCCAGCGCCTTCACCGTCCAGTCGATCGGCTGGCGGTAATGCGTCTTCAGCATCGCCAGGCGCAGCACTTCGCCGGGCCATTTGCGCCCGCCAAAGCTCTCCGTCTCCAGCAGTTCGTTGATCGTGACGAAATTGCCGAGCGATTTCGACATCTTCTCGCCTTCGACCTGCAGGAAGCCGTTGTGCATCCAGTAGTTGGCCATGCGGCGGGAGCCGTCGGCGCCGCCGAAGGCGCAGCAGCTTTGCGCGATCTCGTTCTCGTGGTGCGGGAAGACGAGGTCGATGCCGCCGCCATGGATGTCGAAGACGTTCTTCTGCGGATCGTCGCAGGAGAGCCCGCCGCCGAAGGGCTCCAGCAGCTTGGCCATCGACATGGCCGAGCATTCGATGTGCCAGCCCGGGCGGCCGGGACGGGTGATGCCCTCGGGCGCGCCGTCCACCCAGAGCCAGCCGGGATCGATGCCCTCGCGGCTCGGCTTCCAGAGCACGAAATCCATCGGATCTCTTTTGTACGGGGCTACGTCCACCCGTGCGCCGGCGATCATCTCGTCGAGCGGGCGGCGGGCGAGTGCGCCGTATTTCGGCGCGGCGCGCAGATGCGCCACGGCCGGGACATGGAACAGCACATGCTCCTCGGCCACATAGGCGACGCCGCGCGCGATCAGGCGATGGATGATCGCCTGCATCTGCCCGATATGATCGGTGGCGCGAGGCTCCTCGTCCGGCGGGAGGCAGCCGAGCGCGGCGATGTCGGCATGGAACTGCGCGGTGGTGCTCTCGGTGACCTTCGCAATCGCCTGGTTCAGCGGCAGGCCGGGGAAATCGCGGGCGGCGCGCGCATTGATCTTGTCGTCGACGTCGGTGAGGTTGCGGGCATAGGTGACGTGATCGGCGCCATAGAGTTGCCGCAGCAGCCGGTAGAGCACGTCGAAGACGATGACCGGGCGGGCATTGCCGATATGGGCGTAGTCGTAGACCGTCGGCCCGCAGACATACAGGCGGACATGGGCGGCATCGACGGGGACGAAGTCCTCCTTCGTCCGGGTCAGCGTGTTGTAGAGCCTGAGGGTCGGCGGCATCGACGGAGTATCCTGGTAAACGGCGAAAACGAACGAAGGCGATCCTGGCCGCTGGCCGGGGCGCTGTCTGTCTTTACCGTTCAGGATGAGGACGTGAGCAGCCGGCCAGCGAAAGCTAGCGGCAAATCATGCAAATAGGGTTGAACGCCCGCGTCATCCCGACAGGCTTGCCTTCACGCGCGCTTTCCGTCAAGAGGGCGCCGCGCTTTTGCCGCGGCCGGGCCCGATGCGGACCATTTTATTAAAATCTTAACCGATCGGAACCATCCTCGTGAATCGAGGGTCGAGCGCCCGTCGTCCGAACGAGGAAACCACATCCATGCGTCGCGCCGTTGCCCTGGTCGGCCTGTTCGGGATCATCGGAGCCGGGCTCTCCCTGTCGGTGCTGCCGACGACGCGCACCCACGCGGCGCCGAGCGAACAGCGCACCTTCCTGATTCCGGCCGGAGACGGCTACGGCGTCGCCGACTGCATCTCCAGCAAGGCGGAATGCGGCAAGATCGTCGCCGATGCCTGGTGCGAGGCCAAGGGCTTCGCCAAGGCGAGCTCCTTCGGTCTGGCCTCACGCGAGGACTTCACCGGCTCGCTCTCGAAGACCAAGGCCACGTCCGCCCGGACGCCCGAGCAGCCGCTGGTCATCACCTGCGGCGGTTGAGCACGTCCCAGCGGTTCGCGGCCCACCAGTCGCGTTGCCATTCGGTGTAACCCAGCAGTTCGCCCTGGCGACGCTCCAGCGCCTCGTTCCAGCCCGACAGCGCCGCCGTTTTCCACGTCTCGATCCAAGCCTCGATCCGCCACTCCTCTCCGCGAAGCGCGACGTAGACGGATCGAATTCCTTCGACCGTCTCGCCTGAC
>NCCO01000150.1 GCA_002279705.1 Allobosea sp. 12-68-7 | reverse complement strand
GCGCATGGTCCTGCTGAAGGGAGCCGACGCAGTGGCGCGGACTTTCTATGACTACATTCAGTCATCCGCTGCGCGCGCCGTGCTGAAGCGCTACGGCTTTCTGTTGCCCGGCGAATAGGGGCGCTCGTGGACTGGGTCGCGTTCTCGCTCTCGATCAAGCTGGGTCTCGTGACCGTGGCGGTGCTGTTGCCTGTCGGCGTGTTCGTCGGACGCTGGCTCGCCTATGCCCGCTTTTCCGGAAAGGGCTTCGTCGAGGCGGCGCTGGCCTTGCCGCTGGTGCTGCCGCCGACGGTCGTCGGCTATTATCTGCTCGTCAGCGTCGGCGGGGCGACTCCGATCGGCCAGATCTGGGCCGCGACCTTCGGCCATAACCTTGTCTTTTCGTTCGAGGGGCTGGTGCTGGCCTCGGTGATCGTCAATCTGCCCTTCGCGATCCAGCCGGCGCAGCGGGCTTTCGAGGCGATCGCGCCCGAGATCCGCGAGGCGGCCGCCGTGTCGGGTCTGTCGCCCCGGTCCGTTCTGATGCGGATCGAGCTCCCGCTGGCCTGGCAGGGGATCCTGATGGGGCTGGTGCTGACCTTCGCCCACACACTGGGCGAGTTCGGCGTGGTGCTGATGGTCGGCGGATCGATCCCGGGGGAAACGAAGACCGTCGCGATCGCGATCTATGACCGGGTCCAGGCCTTCGACACGGCCAGCGCCGGCATCATGGCCGCGACGCTGCTGGTGATGTCGCTGGCCACGCTGGGACTGATCTACCGCCTCTCCTCGCAGGTCGGACGCCGGCATGGCTGACGATGCGCTCGCGGTCACGTTGCAGCAAAAGGGACCGATCCCGCTGGATCTGACCTTGTCCTGCGCGGCCGGCGATGTCCTGGCCCTGGTGGGGCCATCCGGCAGCGGCAAGTCGACGATCCTGCGCAGCATCGCCGGCCTGTATCGTCCCGAGGTTGGACGGGTTTCGGTGGGAGCGGCGACCTGGCTGGACACGTCGCGCCGGATCGATTGGCCGCCCTATCGCCGGCGCGTCGGCCTCGTCTTCCAGAATTATGCGCTGTTTCCCCATATGACCGCGCTGGCGAATGTGGCGGCGGCGCTCGGACATCTGCCGCGTCAGGAGCGGTCGCGCCGGGCCGGCGAACTGCTCGAACTCGTCCATCTGGCCGATCTTCACAGGCGCAGGCCGGCCGAACTCTCAGGCGGCCAGCAGCAGCGCGTCGCCGTCGCGCGGGCACTGGCGCGCGATCCCGACGTGCTTTTGCTCGACGAGCCGTTCTCCGCCGTCGATCGGGTGACGCGCCAGCGGCTCTATGGCGAACTGCGGGAGCTGAGGCGCGCCTTCCCGATCCCGATCCTCGTCGTGACGCATGATTTCGACGAAGCGGCGCGCGTTGCCAATCGGATGTGCCTGCTGGACCGGGGGAGGATCCTCCAGACCGGGACGCCGCGCGATGTCCTGGCCCGGCCGGCGAGTGTGCAGGCGGCCCGGCTGGTCGATCTGCGGAACGTCTTCGACGCCCGCGTCCTGTCGCATGACGGGCCATTGACCATCCTCGACTGGAACGGCCGGACCCTGCAGGCCGCCCGCAGCGAGGCCCATCGGGCCGGAGCGAAGGTGGCCTGGGCGATCGCGGGAACGCAGGTGCTGCTCAGCCGGACCGACCTCGACCAGGCCGACAGCCAGCCCAACCGCTTCTCGGCGACGATCCGCGATCTCGTCCATCTCAGCGAGAGCCTGGCCGTCACCGTCGTCCTCGAGGGGCCCGACGCGCCCGTGCTGTCGATGACCCTGCCCGCGCATTACGCCCGCAGGACGGGGCTGGGGCCCGGCTCGGTGGTCACCGTCGCCCTGATGCCCGAAGGCATCCACGTCATGCCCAGTGAGGGCGAAGGTCAGGCCGACCTCGCCTGACCGGCGCCGCGCCGGCAGGCCCCGCTCAGCCCGGCGGATGCTTGTGGATCGGATCGACCCAGTAGACCGATTCCGGCGCCTCGACCGGGTCGACATCGGTGATGTTGACCACGACCGCCTCGTTGTCCGAGCGGACCAGCACGCATTCCAGCGGGTTGTCGGGGTCGGCGTTGATCTCCTGATGCGGCACGAAGGGCGGCACATAGATGAAGTCGCCCGGGCCGGCTTCTGCAACGAACTCCAGCCGCTCGCCCCAGCGCATCCGCGCCTTGCCGCGCACGACATAGATCACGCTCTCCAGCTCGCCGTGATGATGCACGCCGGTCTTGGCATTGGGCTGGATCGAGACCGTGCCCGCCCAGATCTTCTGCGCGCCGACGCGGGCATGGTTGATCGCCGCCTGCCGGAACATGCCCGGCGTCTGGGCGGTGTTGGGATCGAGCCTGTCGCCGGTGATGACGCGCACGCCATCATGCTTCCAGCGCGGCTCGCCGTCCTGGTCGTGATCGTGCGGGTGGTCGTGATCGTGGTCGCTCATCGTCGGGCTCCTCCGCAGCGAGGCTAGGGCAGATGCGCCGCGCACGGAACCGTCTTCGACTCAGCCGGGGTGCGCGGCGGCGGCCGGGACCCGCCGCAGCAGGACCACGGCGATCACGGCGGTGACGACCAGGCCGACTGTCGCGACCAGCGCCGAGAGCTGCATGCCCGCGACGAAGGCGGCACGCGCGGCCGCCAGCAGGCTCGCGGCGAGATCGGCCGGCAGCTTCGCCGCCTCCGCGACGGCGCCGCCGAGCGTGGCCGCAGCGCTGCGGGCGGCGTCGGGAGCCAGACCGCCCGGCTGGGTCACGGCCATCTGGCTGCGATAGACGGCGGTGACGATGCTGCCGAGGACCGCAATGCCGACGGCGCCGCCGAACTCCAGGCTGGTCTCGGAGATTGCCGCGGCCGAGCCGGCGCGCTCCGGCGGGGCGCTGCCGACCACCAGTTCCGTCGTCAGCGCGACGACCGGGGTGAAACCGAGCGAGAAGATCACCGAGGCGACGACGACCAGGCCGACGCTCGAGTCGATGTCGATGCGCGAGAGCAGGGCGAAGCCCAGCGCGGCCATGGTCAGGCCCATCGCCATGATCTGGGCGGGCCGGAAGCGGTGGGCGAGCACGGGCACGATCGGCGTGCCCAGGATGAAGGCCAGCGCCGAAGGCAGACTCCAGAGCCCGGCCTCGAGCGGGGAGAAGCCCTTCACCAGCTGTAGATACTGGCCGATGAAGAGGAAGCTCCCGAACAGGAAGAGGAAGCCGAGCACATTGATCGCCAGCGCCGCGCTGATGACCGGATTGCGGAACAGGCGCAGGTCGAGGAAGGGATCGGCGAGACGGCGCTGCCGGCGCAGGAAGAGGCTGCCGATGGCAAGCCCCGCAAGGATGGGCAGCGCGGCGCGCCAGCCGACGCCATGCTCCGCCATGTGCTTGATGCCGTAGATCACCGCCAGCACCGCCGCCAGCGAGAGCGCCGCGCTGGCGAGATCGACCCGCCCCGCCTGCGGATCCTTGAACTCCGGCAGCAGGATGGGGCCGAGGATCAGCAGCAGGATCATCACCGGCACGCCGACGAGGAAGACCGAGCCCCACCAGTAATGTTCCAGCAGGAGCCCGCCGACGAGCGGGCCGATCGCGCCGCCAGCCGAGAAGCTGGCGATCCAGATGCCGATGGCGAAGCTGCGCTCCTGCGGATCGAGGAACATGTTGCGGATCAGCGACAGCGTCGAGGGCGCCAGCGTCGCGCCGGCGATGCCGAGCAAAGCGCGGGTCGCGATCAGCATCTCGGCGCTGGTCGAGAAGGCGGCGAGGATCGAGGCCAGACCGAAGGCGGCGGCGCCGATCAGCAGGAGCTTGCGCCGCCCGATCCTGTCGCCGAGCGTGCCCATGGTGATCAGCGAGCCCGCGACCATGAAGCCGTAGATGTCGACGATCCAGAGCAGTTGCGCCGCGCTCGGCTTGAGATCGACGCTCAGCTGCGGAATCGCGAGATTGAGGACGGTGAGATCCATCGAATAGAGCAGGCAGGGCAGGGCGATCACGGCCAGCCCCAGCCAGTCCCGGCGCGTCGCCTTGGCCGGGGTTGCCGTCATATCGGGGGCGGGCGTCATCGTCGCTGTCCGTACTGCTGTCCGCGACGGTCGCAGCCGCCTCTCGGTTTGTATGGGCGAGGAGCCTTATGACGGGCCCCGCGACCCGCCTGTGACAGCAGGCCGTGTCGCCTGCCGCTCAGGATGGTTGTCTTTTCGGTTGAGTCTCGTCCGCTGGCGCGCCGGTAAACCGGCGGCTGCGCGGCTAGCCGCGCTTCGCCGGCCCCGTCGCGAGCGGCCGGTCGCTGGCGCCCCATTCGGCCCAGGAGCCGTCATAGAGGGCGCGGGCCGGCTTGCCGATCGTCTCCAGCGCTGTCGACAGGATCGCCGCCGAGACGCCCGAGCCGCAGCTCGTGATCAGCGGCCGGTCGAGATCGACGCCGGCCTCGGCGAAGGCGGCGGCGATGGCCTCCGGCGATTTCAACTGCCCGTTCTCGACGATCGCGGGGAAGGGCAGGTTGAGCGAGCCGGGCATGTGGCCGGAGCGGACGCCGGCGCGCGGCTCAGGCGCCTCGCCGCGGAAGCGGTCGCCGGGACGGGCATCGACGACCTGCGCGGTCCCCTCGGCCAGGGCGCGGGCGATGTCGCCGGCATCGGCGACGGCGGAATGGTCGAGGCGGGCGGTGAAGCTGCGCGCGGCGCGGCTGCGCGGCGGACCATGCTCGATCGGGCGGTTTTCGGCCTGCCATTTCGGGAAGCCGCCTTCGAGCATCACGACGTCCGTGGCGCCAAAGGTCTTGAAGGTCCAGCGCACGCGCGGCGCCGCAAACAGGCCGAGCCCGTCATAGACGACGATGCGCATGCCGTCGCCGATGCCCATCGCGCCGACCGCGGCGGCGAAGGCCTCCGGGCGCGGCAGCATGTGCGGCAGGTCGGAGTCGGTGTCCTTGACCGCGTCGATGTCGAAGCGCAGGGCGCCGGGAATGCGGCGCTCGGCATAGTCCGCATGGGGATCACGGGCATGGACCGGCAGATACCAGGAGCCGTCGACCACGACGATGTCGGGCGCGTCGAGGCGCTCGGCGAGCCAGTCGGTCGAGACGAAAACGGTGTCGCGGGGCATGGCGGAGGTTTCCTCGTCGGCTTCTTGTGTGGATGGGTCCTGGTGGCCGGTGTCGTCCTCAGGCGAGCGCGATCCGGACGCGCCGGTTCTGCTTGCCCTTCTTCTCGATATCCGTGACCGCGACAAGGCCGATCTCGGCGGTGTTGCGGACATGAGTGCCGCCACAGGGCTGCAGGTCGATGTCGCCGATCGCCACGAGCCGGATCCGGCCCGAGCCGCGCGGCGGCTGGACCGACATGGTCTTGACGAGGCCGGGATTGGCGTCGAGTTCGGCATCGGTGATCCAGCTCTGGGTGACGTCGGCGTTGCGCGCGATCAGGGCATTGAGCGTCTCGGCGATCTCGGCCTTGTCGAGCCCACCGTCGGGAATGTCGAAATCGAGGCGGCCATCGCCATCGCCGATCGCCCCGCCGGTCACGGGGAAGGGCAGGACGACGCTGAGCAGATGCAGCGCGGTGTGGATGCGCATGCGCTTCATCCGCCGCTCCCAGTCGAGGACGGCCGTGACCGCCTCGCCGGGCTGCGGCGCGGGCTGGCCGTCCACCGGCACATGCAGGATGCGGCTGCGGTCCTGCGGATCATAGATTGCGCTGCCGATCGCGATCATGGTGCCGTCGGCCCGGCGCAGCAGGCCGGCATCGCCGGGCTGGCCGCCGCCGGTGGCGTAGAAGACCGTCTGGTCCAGTTCGATGCCGCCGCGCTCGTTCACCGCCAGCACGGTGGCCGGGGTCTCGGCGAGATAGGCGTCGTCGCGAAAGAGCAGGGCGGTGGTCATGGGTCTCGCACTCTTTGAGATTCGTCCCGGCGGTCGCGCCGGGGGGCATCGGCATGGGTTGGCGAGACTGCACCGATCCCGACGCCCGCGCTACAGCGCGGTTGCGTGGGCGCTGCGCCTCGGTGACGACGGAGGAGGGCTTCCGTCTGCCCGGCTCAGGGCCTAGATAGGCGGTCTTCCCCTTCAGCGAGGTCCCATGTCCCTGCCGCGCATGCAGCCGAGCGACGGCATCGCCTGGATCACCGGCGCGAGCACGGGAATCGGCGAGGCGCTGGCGCTCGAACTGGCGCGGCGGGGCTGGAGCGTCGCGATCACGGCGCGCCGGCTCGACCTGCTCGAGGATGTGGCGCGACGGGCGGAAGGGTTGCCCGGCCGCATCGTCGCCCATGCCGGCGACGTCACCGATGCCGCCGCGATGCAGGCGGTGGTCGACGGCATCGAGAGCGTCCATGGTCCGATCGCGCTCGCCGTGCTGAATGCCGGCATCGCACCCGAGTCGGACGGCCTCCTCGACATGGAGGCCTTCGAGCGAATCATCGCGGTCAATCTGGTCGGCGTCGTCCGCGGCGTCTCGGCGGTTCGGGACCGCATGGGCGCGCGCGGCCGCGGGCAGATCGCCGTCACCGCCTCCGTCGCCGGCTATGGCGGCCTGCCGGGCGCCTCCGCCTATGGCGTCTCCAAGGCGGCCGTGATCCATCTCTGCGAGACGCTGAAATTCGACTGCGACCGGGCGGGGATCACGCTCCAGCTGGTCAATCCGGGCTGGGTCGACACGCCGATGACACGCCCCAAGACGGTGCCGATGCCGCTCATCATCACCCCGGAGGCGGCGGCGCGGCGCATCGCCGACGGTCTGGCTTCGGCTGGCTTCGAGATCACCTTCCCGCGCCGCCTGTCCTGGCTGCTCAAGGCGGTGAACCTGCTGCCCTATCCGGCCTATTTCTGGTTGCTGCGGCAGGCCTCCCGACGCGAGAGCGCCAGGACGCTCTGAGCCACGGGCCTCAGTCCCTGGTCGCGGCCAGGGCCGCCAGCGCCCGCTCGCGGCCGGCGTCGAGATCGACGATCGGCCGCGGATAGCTCTCGCCGAGCCCGATCCCGGCGCGGCGCAGACTGCCGGCATCGGCCTTCCAGGGCTCGTGGATCAGTGCGTCCGGCAGGGCCGCGATCTCGGGGACCCAGCGACGGACATAAAGGCCGTCGGGATCGAATTTCAGCCCCTGCGTGACCGGATTGAAGATCCGGAAATAGGGGGCGGCGTCGGCGCCCGAGCCCGCGACCCACTGCCAGCTCGCGGCGTTGTTGGCCGGATCGGCGTCGACCAGCGTGTCCCAGAACCAGGCCTCGCCCTCGCGCCAGTCGATCAGCAGGTGCTTGATCAGGAAGGAGGCGACGATCATCCGGACGCGGTTGTGCATCCAGCCGGTGGTCCAGAGCTCGCGCAGGCCGGCATCGATGATGGGATAGCCGGTCGCTCCGCGCTGCCAGGCCTTCAGCGCGGCCGCGTCGCGGCGCCAGGGGAAGGCGTCGAAGCGGGCGTTGAAGTTCCGCGTCGCCAGCTCGGGATTGTAGAACAGCAGGTGATAGGAGAATTCGCGCCAGCCGATCTCCGACAGGAACTTTTCGGCATCGGAAGCGGAGGCGGCGGTCTCGCCGCTTTCGACGGCGCTGCGCGTCGCATGCCAGATCTGGCGCGGGCCGATCTCGCCGAAGCGCAGATGCGGCGACAGCCGCGAGGTCGAGACATAATCGGGCCGGTTGCGGCCCTCGCCATAGCCGTCGAGCGGGCCGCAGAGAAAATCGGTCAGCGCCGCGGCCGCGCCGGCCTCGCCGGGCGTCCAGGCCTCGCGGAGGCCGCCGGCCCAGTCCGGCCTGGTCGGTTCGAGGGCGAGATCCTCGCGCGAAGCGGCCATCGCCGCCAGCCCGGCCGGCAGCGGCAGCGGGACGATTCGGGCCGGCGCCGGGCCGGGGGCGGGAGGCTCCCTGAGCGCCCGCGCCGCGCGCCAATAGGGCGAAAACACCTTCACCGGGTCGCCGGTCTTGGTGGCGACCTGCCAGGGTTCGTTCAGCAGCGCGGCATTGAAGGTGGCGACGCGATGGCCGGCCGCCGTCAGCGCGGTCTTGATGCCCGTATCGAGGGCGATCGTCGCGCCCTCATAGCGCCGGTTCCAGGTGACGAGATCGACCTTC
>NCCO01000149.1:6477-14589 GCA_002279705.1 Allobosea sp. 12-68-7 | reverse complement strand
ACGCCGCGGCGTTGTAGACGGGGATCGTCAGCCGCGTGCCGGGCGCGACAGTCGGGCTCGACAGGCCGTTGGTCGACATCAGCGCCGCACGCGGCACGCCGTAGCGCGAGGAAATCATGTCGAGCGTCTCGCCCTGGGCGAGGACGATCGCGCTGCCGCCCTGGGCCGACCAGCCGGCGGCGCTCCCGGCCATCGGCTGCGGCGCCGCGCTGCGCAGGGCCACCGCCGATTGCGGCGGCGGCAGGGGCTGCGAGCGCACCGCCGCGGTCGCCGGAGCCGGCGTCGCATAGACGGGCGTGTTGGCCGAGCGGCCGATCGAGCCGGTCGTCGCCGGATCGCGGACCGGGGCCTGCGCCGTCTTGAACGGGCTATCGAAGGGGGTGTCGGTGAAGCGCAAGGTATCCGACGAGCAGGCGCTCACACCCAACGCCAAGAGGCACGCCGTCGAAGCGCGCAGCACGAGACTGAACTTGACCGATCCGGCAGGGCTACGCATGGAACTGGCACTCGCAAACGACGCAACTCGATTGCCAGCATTAAAACCGTGTTCAGGTTACGAAAGCGTTTCGCTGCGCGGCTCCGCGTTTGCTTTTCGATGCTGCCGGCGCCGCCTCAGAGCGCCCGGGCCAGCCCCGGCACCAGCGGCGGCAGCCGGACCGCCGGTCCCGGCGCATGATCGAAGCTGCCATCGGGCAGCCGCGTGACCACGACGCGCCGCGCCGCGCCCGCCACCCGCATCGCGCCGACCAGCCGCCCGCCCGGCGCCAGCCGCGCCAGCAGCATTTCGGGGATGACCGGTGTGACGCCGTTGACGAGGATGCGCTCGAAGCGCCCCAGCATCCGGTCGGGCTGGAGGCCGTCGGCATGGCGCAGTTCGATCGCCGCCGAAAAGCCGCTGCCGGCGACGCGCTCCTGCGCGGCGAGCGCCAGCGTCCGGTAGCGCTCGAGCGAGACCACCTGCGCCCCCATCGCCGCCAGCAGCGCCGTGACATAGCCCGAGCCGGTGCCGATCTCGAGCACGCGCGCGCCGGCCTGCAGGTCGAGCGCGGTCAGGAGCGCGGCGACCGTATGCGGCGCCGTCATCGTCTGGCCGCAGGGCAGCGGCACCGAGACGTCCTCCCGGGCGAGATCGGCGAAGCGGGCGGGCGCGAAGCGCTCGCGCGCGACCTTCTCCATCGCCCTGAGCACGGACAGATCGCGCACCCCCCGCGCCCGCAGCGATAAGAGGAAGGCGACAGTGCGCTCGCCTTCGCTCGCCGGCCGCTCCTCGCTCATGGTCGCGTCTTCCGTCATTGCGAGGAGCGCAGCGACGAAGCAATCCAGGGGCCGTAGAGCGAGCCCCTCTGGATTGCTTCGCTACGCTCGCAATGACGAAGTGGCGTCATGCAAACACCCGCGCGAAGCGCGTCAGCGTCGGCTCATGGGTCAGGTCCAGCTCCAGCGGCGTCACCGAGATCTTCTTTTCGGCCAGCGCGCGCAGATCGGTGCCGTTGGCCGGCTCGCTCTTGCCCCGTGCAAAGGCGATCCAGAAATACGGATTGCCGCGCCCGTCCTGCCGCGGCTGGAGCTGCATCAACTCCTGGTCACGCCGGCCCTGCACCGTCACCGCCACGCCGGCGACCTCGTCGGGCGCGACATTGGGGAAGTTTAGGTTGAACAGGATGTCCTTCGGGATGCCCTCGTCGAGAATCCGGCGGATGATGCCCGGCGCATGATGCTCCGCGCAGTCCCAATGGATGTTCTCGCGCCCGCCGGGGCCGTAACCCTGGCTGACCGCGATCGAGGGGATGCCGAGCAGCGTGCCCTCCATGGCGGCGGCGATCGTGCCGGAATAGGTCACGTCCTCGGCGACGTTCTGGCCGCGATTGACGCCCGACAGCACGAGATCCGGCCGGTTCTCGATCATGATCGAGCGCACCGCCATGATCACGCAATCGGTCGGCGTGCCCGCCACCGCGAAGCGCTTCTCGCCGACCTGGCGCAGCCGGAGCGGGTTCGACAGCGACAGCGAATGCGCCACGCCCGACTGGTCGGTCTCGGGCGCGACGACCCAGACATCGTCGGAGAGCTGCGCCGCGATGCGCTCCAGCACCGCCAGCCCCTCGGCATGGATGCCGTCGTCATTGGTCACGAGAATGCGCATGGCGAGAACCTTCAGCAATCGGCAGCAAGAGAAAGGCGCGGGGAACCCCTCTCCCGGAGGGAGAGGGGCAGGGGTGAGGGGTCGGCCCCTGGACCAGCTTTGTGACGGTCTGATCTCAGCCGGCGCAGGCCAACGATAGCGGGCCTACACCTCACCCCTGCCCCTCTCCTTACAGGAGAGGGGTTCCCCGCGCCTGTTTCGGACAGGTGGCGGCTCACGCCTTCTCGATGCGCGTCACGCCGCGCATATAGGGCACCAGCACCTCGGGCACCGTGATCGAGCCATCGGCGTTCTGGTAGTTCTCCATCACCGCGATCAGCGCCCGGCCGACGGCCGTGCCCGAGCCGTTCAGCGTGTGGACGAAGCGCGGCGCGCCGCCCTCCTTCGGCCGGTAGCGCGCATCCATCCGCCGCGCCTGGAAATCGCCGCAGACCGAGCAGGAGGAGATCTCGCGATAGGTCTTCTGGCCGGGCAGCCAGACCTCGATGTCGTAGGTCTTCTGCGAGGCGAAGCCCATGTCGCCGGTGCACAAGGTCATCACGCGATAATGCAGGTCGAGCTTCTTCAGCACGGCCTCGGCGCAGGCGAGCATGCGCTCATGCTCCTCGGCCGACTTGTCCGGCGTGGTGATCGAGACCAGTTCGACCTTCTCGAACTGGTGCTGGCGCAGCATGCCGCGCGTGTCGCGCCCGGCCGAGCCGGCCTCGGCCCGGAAGCAGGGGGTGAGCGCGGTGTAGCGGCGCGGCAGCTCCTCCTCGGAGAGGATCGATTCGCGCACGAGATTGGTCAGCGGGACTTCGGCTGTGGGGATGAGCCAGCGACGGTCGGCCCGTAACTCCTCCGCGCGCCAAATAAGTGTTCGGTGTAGGACCTCGTCAATCATGGCCCGGTCGACAGTTCTTGCACCCTCCTTCAAGCCAAGCAAGGCTTCCACTGGATGCCGGTATTTTCCCTCAGCGAACAGACGTTCAATATTTGCTTTCGTTTTCGCCAAGCTTTCGTCAAGCCAATTTGGATCCGGCTTTGGAGCATTGGTAAAAAACTGATCCTCTAAGAACTTCGGCAGTTGCGCCGTGCCGAACATGGCGTCATCGCGCACCATCAGCGGCGGCATCACCTCGGTGTAGCCATGCTCTTCCGTATGCGTATCGAGCATGAACTGCCCGATCGCGCGGGAGAGCCGCGCGATCTGGCTCTGGAGAACGACGAAGCGCGAGCCGGACAGTTTCGCCGCCGTCTCGAAATCCATCTGGCCGAGCGCCTCGCCGAGCTCGAAATGCTCCCTGGGCGCGACATTCTGGCCGAACAGCCGCCCGCCGGCCTTCTCGGGCGCCTCGCCATGCACCGACTTGACGACATTGCCGTGCTCGTCGGTGCCGTCCGGCACCTCATCCTTGGGCGTGTTGGGGATCGCGGCGAGCGTGTCGTCGAGTTCGGCCTTGGCTGCCTTCTCCTGCGCCTCGAGCTGCGGCTGCAGCTCCTTCAGGCTCGCCACCTCGGCCTTGAGCTGCTCGGCAAGGGCTGCGTCCTTCGCCCCCATCGCCTTGCCGATCTCCTTCGACAGCGCGTTACGGCGCTCCTGCGCGCCTTGCGCCTTCGCGATCGCCGCGCGGCGCGTGTCGTCGAGCGCCAGGAGCGAGGCCGAGAGCGGCGCGAGCCCCCGCCGCTTCAGCCCGGTGTCGAACGCCACGGCGTTCTCGCGAATCCATTTGATGTCGTACATCGTCGTCAGGCCACGCCGTCAGAGGTCGGAAAAACTGGCCGATGCTCTAGACCGGGACGGCCGCGGAGGGAACCACCTACATTGCGCTCGCGCGGCGGCACCCTGTCCCGTCATGGTCGGGCTTGTCCCGACCATCCACGTCTTCGCTGGGCGAGACCTGAGTTCAAGACGTGGATGCTCGGCACAAGGCCGAGCATGACGCGCAACGCACTCACGGGATGATCGCTACGCGCTCGGCGCGTCCGTGGCATCGTCGGCCGCCTGCTTGGCGGCGCGCTTCTTCTCGACATAGCCGACCGAGAAGATCGAGAGCTCGTAGAGCAGCAGCATCGGCACGGCGAGCATCAGCTGCGAGATCACGTCGGGCGGGGTCAGGACGGCGGCGACGACGAAGACGAAGACGATGGCGTAGCGGCGCTTTTCCTTCAGGAACACCGTGTCGAGGATGCCGGCCTGGCCGAGCAGGGTCAGGATCACCGGCAGCTGGAAGGAGATGCCGAAGGCGAAGATCAGCGTCATGATCAGCGAGAGATACTCGCTGACCTTGGGCAGGAGCGCGATGCCGGCCTGCCCGTCGGTGGCGGCCTGCTGCATGCCGATCGAGAACTTCATCAGCACCGGCATGGCGAAGAAGAACACCATCGCCGAGCCGAGCACGAAGAACACCGGCGTTGCCGCCAGATAGGGCGCAAACGCCGCACGCTCGTTCTTGTAGAGGCCGGGCGCAACGAATTTGTAGATCTGCGTCGCGATTACCGGGAAGGCGAAGAAACCCGCACCGAAGGCGGCGATCTTGATCTGGGTGAAGAGATATTCGAGCGGCGCGGTGTAGATCAGCTGGACGTTGGCACCCGGCCCGGCCGCCCAGACATAGGGCTGGACCAGGATGTTGTAGATCTGCGTCGCGAAGGCGAAGCAGATGAAGAACATCACCAGGAAGGCGACCAGCGACTTGATCAGCCGTGAGCGCAATTCGATCAGATGGTCGATCAGCGGCGCGCGGGAGGCCTCGATCTCGTCCTCGCCCTCGCGCGGATTGGCGACGCTCATGCCGCGCTCCCTTCACCGGGCTCGGCGGCCGCGGTCTTGCGCTTGCGCGGCGTCTTGACCGGCGCGGGCTCGGCGGGCTCTTCAGCGGGCTCCGGCGACGCGGCCTGGGCCACGGGCGCGACCTCGGCAGATGCGACCTCGGCAGGCGCGATCTCGACCGGCGGCAGCGGATCGGGCGCCGGCAGCGCGGCGAGCTTGGCCTCGGCCTCCTTCAGCGCCGCATCGTCGAGCCCGGTCGAAGCCGGCATCTCGATCGGCTTGAAGTCGGTGTTCATTGCCGTCGAGACCGTGCCACCGACGTCCTCGACCTGCTTCTTCAGGTCGTGCAGCTCGGCCTCGCGCATCGCGTCGTTGAACTGGCCCTGGAACTCGGACGCCATGCGCCGAATCTTGCCGACCGCCTGGCCGACGGTCCGCATCGCCTTCGGCAGGTCCTTGGGGCCGATCACGACGAGCGCGACCGCCCCGACCAGCATGAATTCGCTCCAGGCGATGTCGAACATCGACAGTTCGTCCTCTCAGCCTCCCGCGAACGGAAGGCCAGGCCTCAGGCCTTGGTCTCGGCCTTTGCCGGCGCGGAAGGGGTGGCAGCCTGGTCGTTGGACTTGGCGTCAATGATCTTGGGATCGGCAGGCGTCGCGGCGGTGGGCGCCGGCGGAGGTGTCTCATCCTCGGCCATGCCCTTCTTGAACGACTTGATGCCCTTGGCCACGTCGCCCATGAGCTCGGAAACCTTGCCGCGTCCGAACAGCAGCATCACGATGACGCCGACGACGATCCAGTGCCAGATGCTGACGCCACCCATGGCGGACTCCCTCGATTCGAATGTTGCCGGGGGATTGCGACCCCGGATCAAGCTGTTGCGGCGGAACCTATGTGTCCCCCGCGGGGAACACAAGAACTTCGTCGGTGTGAATGTCGAGGCCGACATCGTCGCCCTCGCCCATCGCGCCCGCCAGCGACGCCCGCACCGAGAGCAGCCGGTCGAAGCCGTCGACCGCGATCAGCAGGTGGTCGACCTCGCCGAGGAAGCGCCGCGTCACCACCCGGCCCGGCAGGCAGAAGCCCTTGGGCACGATCCGCACCGCATGCGGGCGGATGCAGGCCACGGCCTCGCTGCCCTCCGCCAGGCCCCGCGCCGGGAAGCGGCCGAACGGCGTGTCGACCGCCCCGCGCACCACCGGGCCGGCGACTTCGGTAAAATCGCAGAAGAATCGGGCGGCAAAGAGACTGCCGGGCCGGCGATAGAGATCCTCGCCGGTGCCGATCTGCACGATCGCGCCCGAGCGCATCAGCACGATCCGGTCGGCGATGCGCATCGCATCCTCGGGGTCGTGCGTGACGATGATCGAGGTCGCGCCGGTCTCGTGCAGCAGCGCCGCCGTCTCGTCGCGCACGACGTCGCGCAGGCGCCGGTCGAGATTGGAGAAGGGCTCGTCCATCAGCAGCACGCCCGGCCGCGGCGCCACGGCGCGGGCCAGCGCGACGCGCTGCTGTTCGCCGCCCGAGAGCATGTGCGGATAGGACTCCGCCAGATCGGCGAGACCGACGCGCGCGATCGCGCGGCGCGCCGTGGCGTCCGCCGCCCCGCCCTCGCCCCGGCGCGTGAGCCCGAAGCGCACGTTCTCCAGCACGGTCAGATGCGGGAAGAGCGCATAATCCTGGAAGACGAGGCCGACGCCGCGGCGCTCGGGCTCGACGAAGCTTTCGGGCGAGGAGACGTCCCGCCCCTCCAGCAGCACGCGGCCCGCACTGGGCCGCTCGACGCCGGCGGCCAGGCGCAGCAGGGTCGTCTTGCCACAGCCGGACTGGCCGAGCAGCGCCACGATCTCGCCGGGCTCGACCGAAAGCGACACGTCCCTGAGTGCCGTCACCCCGCCGAAGCGCTGGGTCACGCCGTCGAAGGCGAGCGCCATCGGGATGGCGGCCCCGGCCGTGCCCCGGCGCCCCCAGCTCAGCCAGCGCGATTTCGTCTCGTTGGCGACCAACGGATGCTCCGCCTCGTCTCTTGGAACGCGACGTCGTCCCGGGCGGAGCGAAGCGCAGACCCGGGACCCATGCCGGAACGGTTCAGGAATGGGTCCCGGGTCTCCCTTCGGTCGCCCGGGACGACGCGGCGGATGATGTGACAGCCGCCCTGTGCGGCGCTCAGCCGTTCTCGTCAAGCGGCGTGAACAGGTCGCCGAGCGGGTCCTCGTCGGCGCGCAGCTCCGGATCGTCGTCTGGAACCGGTACGCTGAGGTCACGCGTCAGCCGTCCCTCAATGAAGCCGGAGCCCTTCAGCTCCTCGAGCCCGGGCAGGTCGTCGATCCGGTCGAGCCCGAAATGATCGAGGAAACCGGGCGTCGTGCCGAAGGTCACCGGCCGCCCGGGCGAGCGGCGCCGCCCGCGCAGCCGCACCCAGCCGGCCTCGAGCAGGATGTCGAGCGTGCCCTTGGCGGTGGCGACGCCGCGGATCTCCTCGATCTCGGCCCGCGTCACCGGCTGGTGATAGGCGATGATCGCCAGCACCTCGAGCGCCGCCCGCGACAATTTGCGCGGCGGCTCGGCCTCGGCCGCCAGCAGATGGCCGAGGTCGGAGGCGGTGCGGAAGGCATAGCCACCGGCGACGGGGCGCAGATTGACGCCGCGCGCATCGTAGAACGCCGTCAGCCGCGCCAGAACCTCCTCGATCGCGACGCCCGCGGGCACCGAGCGCGCCAGCTCCTCGGCCGGCAGCGGCTGGGCGGAGGCGAAGAGCAGCGCCTCGACCACGCGCAGCGCCTGCGCGAAGGCTTCGGCCGCGCCGTCGTCGCTCGCCTCGGGAGCCTGCGCGGCGACCTCCGTCACGGGCCGTCCCCGCGCGACAGCGGCAGGACCGGCGGGCGCGCCGAGCGGCGGCGCAGATAGAGCGGCGCGAAGGCATCGTCCTGGCGCAGGTCGAGGACGCCCTCCTTGACCATCTCCAGCATGGCCGAGAGCGCCGACGCCCGCACGGTCGCCGCCATCTCGCGGGCGGGCAACCCGTGCGCGGCCATGTAGCGCGCGAGATAGGGATCGATCTGCGTCCAGTCGCCGGCCTCGCCGACCAGCCGCTGCAGCGCCTCGCGCGCCTCGACCAGCGACCAGACGACGCGCTGGCCGACCGAGATATGGCCCTGCACACGCTTCATCCGCTGTTGGGCATAGGCTGAGAGCAGATCGTAGAGCTCCGAAG
>NCCO01000149.1:0-6457 GCA_002279705.1 Allobosea sp. 12-68-7 | reverse complement strand
TTTCGCGCGCCTCGACCAGCGACCAGACGACACGCTGGCCGACCGAGATATGGCCCTGCACGCGCTTCATACGTTGCTGGGCATAGGCCGAGAGCAGATCGTAGAGCTCCGCCTCCCAGACCGGCCGGGCGCCGGCGACGACCGCCTCGGGCGCACCGCGCGCGAACACGTCCTGCCCGAGCCGCTCGCGCGAAGCGAGCCTGCGGGCGGCGGCGCGGATCGCCTCGAGCCGGCGCAGGCGCAGCGCCAGCGAGGTCGCCAGATCGGCCGCGCTCGGCTCCTCGCCCTTGGGCGGTTCGGGCAGCAGCAGGCGCGACTTGAGGTAGGCCAGCCAGGCCGCCATCACGAGATAGTCGGCCGCCAGCTCCAGCCGCAGCGCCCGCGCCTGCTCGACGAAGACGAGATACTGCTCGGCCAGCGCCAGGATCGAGATGCGGTGGAGATCGACCTTCTGCCGGCGTGCGAGATCGAGCAGCAGGTCGAGCGGGCCCTCATAGCCGTCGACATCGACCCGCAGCGCCGGCTCGCCATCGCGCTCCGGGCCGTCCTCCTCGAATGGCAGTTGTGCCGCCATGGCCGGCCGTCCCCCTCACGCCCCTGCGGAGCACGCGGGGGCGCCGCAGGTTCGACGGTTCAGCCGCCCAAGGCAAGCGCGCTCGCGAGCTGCGCGCGCGCAGCCTCGACGTCGAGCGGCTCGGGCGCGTGGCGGAGGCGGGCGAGCGCCATCGCGGCCCGGCGGGCGCGGTCGCCCCGCATCTCCGGCACAGCCCCGGCGATGGCGACCATCTCCGCCATGATGCCGTGGCAATGCAGCACGACATCGACCCCGGCCCGGATCGCCGCGCGCGCCTTCTGGGCGAAGCCGCCCGAGAGCGCCTTCATCGAGATGTCGTCGGTCATGATCAGCCCGTCATAGCCGAGTTCGCCGCGCATGATCTCGCGCACGACCTTGCGCGAGACCGTCGCCGGGTTTTTCGGATCGATCGCGGTGAAGACGACATGCGCCGTCATCGCCAGCGGCATGTCGGCGAGATGGCGGAAGGGCCGGAAATCATGCGCCCGCAACGCGTCGAGCGAGGCATCGACGACGGGCAGGTCGTGATGGCTGTCGGCCCGGGCCCGGCCATGGCCGGGCATGTGCTTGATCACCGGCAGCACGCCGCCGGCCATCAGCCCCTCCGCCGCGGCGCGACCGAGCTGGGCGACACGGTCGGGCTCATGGGCATAGGCGCGGTCGCCGATGACGTCGTGGCTGCCGGCCACGGGAACGTCGAGCACCGGCAGGCAGTCGACGTCGATGCCCACAGTCTTGAGGTCATGCGCCATCAGCCGGGCGGAGAGGCGCACGATCTCACGCTGCGCGACGGGGTCGTTGATCGCGAGAAAGGCCTGTGCGGCCGGATATTTCGGCCAGTGCGGCGGGGCCATGCGCTGCACCCGCCCACCCTCCTGGTCGATCAGGATCGGCGCGTGCCAGCCCACCGTCTCGCGCATCTGCGCCGTCAGCGCCGCGACCTGGACCGGGTCCTGCGTGTTGCGCCGGAACAGGATGAACCCCCAAGGGCGAGCGTCGCGAAAGAACGCCCGTTCGTCCGGGGTCAGGCTCGTGCCGAGGCAGCCGGCGATGAAAGCGCGCGAGGTCATCATCGAGGGGTAGGAAGCGTCGCGGGCGCGGTCAAGCGAAACGCCACTCCCTCCCCCCGCTCGCGGTGGGGAGGGCTGGGGTGGCGGGCCGGAAAGCCAGAGCTCGACCTTGCATCGTTTCGCCAAGCGGCACTGCCCCCATCCGTACCCCCTTCACCGCAAGCGGGGGGAGGGAAACGCGCAGCGGGGCAATGACGGTTGGTCTCACCGCATCTGCTGCGCCATCCGGGCGTTGAAGGCGTCGAAGGGCAGCTCGGCGACGCGGAACCAGAGGTTCTCCTTCTTCCAGTACGGCAGGAAGGAATCGCAGAACGTCTTGAACTCGGCGTTCTTGGCGGCCAGCTCGGCATACATCGCGAAGGCCTCCTTGAACGCTGCCGCCATCACCTCCTGCAGGCCGGGCACGATCTCGCCGGGCGCGAAGACCTGGATCTGGAAATTGCCGTCCGTCGCCTCGGCGACGCGCCTGGCGACCTGGGTCGACAGCCCGAACAGCGTGTCGAGGCTCTTGGGATAGCGCGAGGTCAGCCGCCAGCTGATCTTGGGCTGCGACTGGGCGATGGCGGGCGCCGCAATCAGCGCGCTGCCGGCCGCGCCGCCCGCGGCGGTCTTGACGAAACGACGGCGATCCATGGTGTCCTCCGGAAGGCATATTGGGTCTTGGCTCGGGCCCCGCGCGCCGGAGGTGGACAATCGCGGCGGCCCTTCGGCGGGGTCGTGACATGAAAGCCGTGGCGAAACCACGGCGGTCCCGCCGGGGCCGCCTTGCGCCCGACGCGCCGAAAAAAGCCGGCGGCACGAGGTGCCGCCGGCTCGATCCTCGCCGCCACCGGTCCGGTGGCGGCCGACACTGAGGGATCAGTTCTTCGCGATGAAGCACTGTCCGCCGGCGGCCTGAAGCGCCGTGCACATCGATGTCGCATCGTCGCGGGAATAGGGACCGACGCGCAGGCGGTAGACGGTCTTGCCGCCGGCGAGCTCCGTCTTGCGGATGATCGGAGCCTGACCGCCGAGCTGGCCCGGATATTTGCGCTGGAGCGCGGCGAAGGTCGCACGTGCCTCGGATTCGCTGCCCGGAGCGGCGAGCTGGACGACGAAGTCGCCGGTGCCGCTCCGGACCGCCGCCGTCGCAGGCGCGGCCGGTGCCTGCGACGCCTGCTGTGCGCTGGCGATCCGCAGCGGCGCGGAGGGCGGCGGCGGCACCGTGGCCCGCTCCTGGACCTTCGGCGCCTCCACGACGGGGGTCGCCGACGGGCGGGCGGGCGTGGTGGCCGCGGGCGCGGGCGGAGCGGACGGAACGATCCCGGCCGGACGGGCCGGCGGCGCCGAGCCCGTGGCGAGCGGCACGGCGCCGTTGGTATAGCCGGCCGTACCATTGGGCGACGGGGCGGGCGTGCCGTCCGGGCGGATCGAGACGGTGCGGACGCGGCGTGGTTCGCCAAGGCCGGGCACCGGCGGCACCGGTGTCAGGGCCGGCTCGGCAGGCGCCGCCAGAGGAACCGCAGCCTCAGGCGCCTGGGCCAGCGCATTGCTGGCGGCCGGAGGCGTCGATGGGGTGGCGGTCGCCGTGCCCGGACCCGGCAAGATGACCCGCGCCGGCAGCGAGCGCGCAGCCTGCTGAACGTCGATCGGCTGCTCCTCCCGGCTGACGACCTTGGTCTGGCCCGACTGCTGATCGCCGGGCCGCTCATAGATCTGCTTGTTCTGATTGGGAATTTCGGCGCCGCCCGGATTGACTGGCTCGACCTTGGTCGGCCCTGTCGCGGCGGTGATCGTCGGCGGCTGACCGTCGACGGTCGGGGGCGTGCCACGCATCGACATCACCGTGCCGACGCCGACCACGCCGACGACGATCAGGGCCGCTGCGGCATAGAGCCCCTTGCGCGAACGGCGCGGCTCGAGATCAGGCATGTCCTCGTCGGCGGGAACCCCGCCCGGATAGGCCTGCATATCCTCGGAAGGCGGCGGCGCATAGGCGGCATGGGCGTCGGGCATCTCGTCGAGATCGCGCGCCGTCGGCTCCAACTCCGGCACCGCGGCCCGGAGATAGGGTTGCGGCTCGGCCCTTTCGAAGCCCTGGTCGACATCGTCGAAGCGCGGCTCCGCGCGAACCGGGGCGACCGCCGGGCCGGACCGGACGGGCTCGTTGCGGCGCAACAGCGCCTCGAACTCGTCGAGCGCACCGCGCAACTCGGCCGGCGGCGGCGACTGCGCAGCGACCGCCTGGAAATGGCTGACGGCGTCGAGCGGAACCTCCCCCGCCGGCGCAGCGGGGCGCACGGCCTCGCGGGTCGCGCTCGAAGGCGAAGCCTCGGGGGCAGCCCCCGGCGCCGGCCCGGAGGCAGCGGCCCGCTGCTGGCTGGCGGAGGGGCCGCGCTGACCGAAGATATCCTTCAGGGGATCGCCCTGGTCGACGATGCGCGTCAGTTCCGCCAGCGGATCAGCCGGCTGGCCGGAGCGCGGCGCTTGGCCGGCACTGCGCAGCTGGCGCTCGAGATCCTCGAGGTCGAGGGCGAAACGGTTTCTAGCTGGCTCACTCATGGCACGATCCATCCCAGCACAGGCCGCCAGCGCGAAAGGGAACGCCCTCTACGCCGCGCGGTCAACCTGACCTTGTGCGCGCCGAGAGCCCTGCGGCCGTCAACGCATCTCTTCCGGCGCCGCAACTCCGGCGACAGCCAGACCGGAAGCAAGGACGCTGCGCACGGCATGCACAAACGCCAACCTCGCCACAGTCGACTCTCGATCAGTTTGATTAACGAACCGTAATTGCGGCGAGTCTTTGCCCTTGTTCCATAAGGAATGGAACGCGCTGGCCAATTCATGCACGAAGAAGGCCACACGATGTGGCTCATGCGCCGTCGCGGCGCCTTCGATGATTCGCGGATAGGCCGCGATCAACTTGACGATACCCACCTCGGCCTCGTCGGTGAGGCGCGCGAGATCGGCCTGCGCGAGGGCGGCCGGCGACACATCGAGATCGGGAAAGGCCTCGCGCGCCTGCCGGAAGATCGAGGCGCAGCGCGCATGGGCATACTGCACGTAGAAGACCGGATTGTCCTTCGACTGCTCGACCACCTTGGCGAGGTCGAAGTCGAGCGTCGCGTCGTTCTTGCGGAAGATCATCATGAAGCGCACCGCATCGCGGCCAACCTCGTCGATGACCTCGCGCAGCGTGACGAAGTCACCGGACCGCTTCGACATCTTCACCGGCTCGCCATGGCGCAGCAGCTTGACGAGCTGGCAGAGCTTGACGTCGAGCGCGCCCTGCCCCGCCGTCACGGCCTTCACCGCCGCCTGCATGCGCTTGACGTAGCCACCATGGTCAGCCCCCCAGACGTCGATCATCTGGGGAAAGCCGCGGGTGAACTTCGAGCGGTGATAGGCGATGTCGTTGGCGAAATAGGTATAGCTGCCATCCGACTTCAGCAGCGGCCGGTCGACGTCGTCGCCGAACTGGGTGGCGCGGAACAGCGCCTGCTCCCGGTCCTCCCAATCCTCGTCCTTCTGGCCCTTGGGCGGTGGCAGCCGGCCCTGATAGATCAGGTCCCGGGCGCGCAGATCCGCGATCGTCTCGGCGACGGCGTCGACGCCACCGCTGTCCTGCAGCGAGCGCTCGGAGAAGAAGACCTGGTGGACGACGCCGAGCGCGGCGAGATCGTCCCGGATCATCGCCATCATGCCCTCGATGGCAGCCGCCCGCACCAACGGCAGCCATTCAGACTCCGGCTTCGCCAGCAGCGCTTCACCATGGGCCTTCGCCAGCCTGTTGCCGACCGAAACCAGATAGTCGCCGGGATAGAGCCCCTCGGGGATCGTGATCGTCTCGCCGAGCGCCTCGCGATAGCGCAGGAAGGCGGAGCGGGCGAGCACGTCGACCTGCGCCCCGGCATCGTTGATGTAGTATTCGCGCGTCACATCATGGCCGGCGAAGGCGAGGATGTTGGCCAGCGCATCGCCGAAGACAGCGCCGCGGCCATGGCCGACATGCATCGGCCCGGTCGGGTTGGCCGAGACATATTCGACATTGACCCGGGGATGGGGCTTCGGCGCGCCGCGCCCGTAATCGAGCCCGCGCTCGACGGCATCCTTGAGGATCGCGGTGAAAACGGAGGACTGAAGCGTCAGGTTGATGAAGCCCGGCCCCGCGATCTCCGCCTTGATGATCTCGGTGTCCTTGCCGAGCTGCTCGACAAGCAGCGCCGCCAGCGCGCGCGGGTTGGTACCGGCCTCCTTGGCGAGCACCATCGCGGCGTTGGTGGCGAGATCGCCATGGGCCGGATCCTTCGTCGGCTCCACCACGACGCGACCGAGATCGAGTCCGGCGGGCAGCGCCCCGCGTTCGGCGAGCGCCGCGATGGCGGCGGCGACACGGGCGGAATAGGTCTCGAACAGGTTCATTGCGGCCAGGATCTGCTGACAGGGAGCGCCCGGCCCTATCGCAGCGTGGGGGTTGCGTCAAACAGGCGCCGATGCTCGTCGAGCGCGTACCAGTCGGTCATGCCGGCGATGTAGTCGGCCACCCGCCGCGCCAGGCGGTGCGCGTCGAGGCCGTCGCAGCCCGCGGCCCAGTCCACCGGCATCAGGCCGGGATCGGCCCGGAATCTGCCGAAGAGGTCGCGCACCACCTGGGCCGCGTCGCGGCGGATCGGCGCGATGCGGGCGTGGCGGTACATGTTGGGATAGAGGAAGGCCTTGATCTCGGCATCGGCCCTGGTGATCGCCGCTGGAAAGGCGATGACCGGCCGGCCCGCCCGGCGCACCGCATCGGCGTCGGCCGGGGCCAGCGCCGCCAGCAGGCCTTGCGACTCCG
>NCCO01000282.1 GCA_002279705.1 Allobosea sp. 12-68-7 | reverse complement strand
CGATTACAGCGAGGGCGAAGTCCTCGGCCGACACCATCGGATGTTTGTCGACCCGGCCGAAGCAGAAGGCCTGGATTATCAGACCTTTTGGCAACGTCTCCGTGCCGGGCAGTTTGATGCGGCGGAATATCGACGCATCGGGAAGGGAGGCCGCGAGGTCTGGATTCAGGCCTCCTATAATCCGCTCCTGGACGCCAGCGGCCGGCTCTTGGGCGTAATCAAGTTTGCGACCGATGTCACGGCCGCCAGGAATCTTTCCCGCCAATTGCAGGCTGATGCGGATCGCGTGCTTGCCGAGGCCGTGGGAATAATCGCAGAATCCGTGTCGGATATCAGCGGCCAGGCCGGTAGTGCGGCCGACGCGGTCGCCAAGGCGTCGGAGAACATCCGTGCGGTAGCGGTAGGCTCAACGCAGATCGCCGCGTCCGCCTCCGAAATCAGCGAGAAAGTGCTACAAGCTCTGACCGTTTCGAAGGAAGCCGTGCGTGAAGCCAGCCAGGTCAACACAGTGATGGCCGACCTGGCTGACCAAGCGGGTGAGATCGAGGACATTGTCAGCCTGATCACGACAGTTGCGTCGCAGACCAACCTCCTCGCCTTGAACGCGACCATCGAGGCGGCGCGCGCCGGCAATGCCGGGCGAGGCTTCGCGGTCGTAGCCGGTGAAGTCAAGAACCTGGCTGGCCAAACAGAACGCGCAGCCCAGGATATCACGGGACGGATAGCCTCAGTGCAGAGCGCAAGTGTGCACGCCTGTCAGGCGATCCAGCAAATTGGCCGGACGATTGAGCATATTCATGCAACTGCCGCGCAAATAGCGAACGAGGCGGCAACGCAATCATCTGTAACGCAGATCATGTCGGCCAGCATGCAGGAGGTGGCGGGCGGCGTCACTTTGATCACGACGAACCTGCACAGAACTGCTCAGCTGACGCAAACTGTCGATCAGAGGATCGGAGAGATCCGGGAAGCCGTGAAGCTTATCGCCTGACCGCCCGGCAAAACACGTTTACGAGGTGCCGGGAACCTTTGTGAGCATTATTTCAATGGGATAGCAAGACAGCCGCCAGCATGAAACTTGCGGCTGGTCGTCTTCCTCCGATCAGAACTCTTCCCAGCCTGAGCTGATGCCGCCATTGGCGGTCTTTCGGCCGCGCAGCGGGGCAACCTTACTTTGGCTGAAAGCACTGGCAGCAAGCCTACGAAGGCGATGAAGCTCATTCGTCGGAGGCTGTGGCGCGGCGGCTGGGAGAGCGTCCTTCGTCCCAGCGTCGATCCGGAATGAGGCGATCAGCTCGTAAAGGCTTCCTGCCTTTTCCGAGAGAACGTTCGCCGAGGCCGCGCTTTCTTCCGCCAGGGCCGCGTTGGCTTGCGTGATCTCGTCAAGATGCGCGACGGTCTGGCTCATCTCGTCGATGCCGTTCGCCTGTTCCCCGGCCGCCGCCGAGATGTCCGCGATGGTGCCCGCGACCTTGCGGGACGATTCAAGGATCGCGGTCAGCGCCTCGCCGGCCTGGTGCACAAGCTTCACGCCCTCGCCAACCTCGGCATGGGAACTTGAGATGAGCCCGGAGATATCCTTGGCCGCCGCGCCGGAGCGCTGAGCCAACGTCCGGACCTCAGAGGCGACAACGGCAAAGCCCTTACCTGCATCGCCAGCGCGAGCGGCCTCGACCGCCGCATTGAGCGCCAGGAGGTTGGTCTGAAAGGCAATGTCGTCGATGACGCGGATGATATCCGAAATCTTC
>NCCO01000281.1 GCA_002279705.1 Allobosea sp. 12-68-7 | reverse complement strand
GGGCGACCCCACCGGCTTCGCCGTGAAACTCTTCCTGCCGCTTTGGCTCATCGCCGCGCTGGTCAATCTCTGGGTCGGCGTCAACCGCGCCGGCTATACGCTGCTGCAGGAGATGCCGTTCTTTTCTCTGGTCTTCGGACTGCCGGCGGCCTTCGCGCTGCTCCTCTTCCTCCGCTTCCGGTGATGCAATGAGCCTGGATTCCGTCCGCGCCTTCTTCGCCGCCCATGCGCCCGACATCGCCGTCATCGAGACGAACGACAGCAGCGCGACCGTGGCGCTCGCCGCCGCCGCCCATGGGGTCGAGCCGGCCCGCATCGCCAAGACGCTGTCGCTTCGCGTCGGCGAGCGCGTCGTGCTGGTGGTCGCCCGCGGCGATGCCCGCCTCGACAACCGCAAGGCCAAGGCGGTGCTCGGCGGCAAGCCGCGCATGCTCGATGCGGCAGAGGTTGAGGCGCTGACCGGCCACCCCGTCGGCGGCGTCTGCCCCTTCGGCCTGGCGACGCCGCTGCCGGTCTATTGCGACGTCTCGCTCAAGGCGTTCGATGAGGTCGTGCCCGCCGCCGGCTCGATGCGCAGTGCGGTGCGGATTGCGCCCGAGCGGATGCTGGCGCTGACCGGAGGCGAGTGGGTCGATGTCTGCCAGGACATCGGAACCGCCGAGGGCTGAGCGACCGCCTCAGTCGGATTTCGCCAGCCGCCGCGTCAGCGCCATCGCCGCGGCGGGATTACGGACGTTGGCGCCGCTGATCACGTCGAGGAAGACCTCGCGCGCGATGGCAGGCGCCGGTTCGCTGGCAACCGACTCCAGATCGACCGGGACCTCTCCTGTCGCCGATTTCCACGCGGTCTGCACCCAGCGCGCGAGGCCGGCCTCCGGATCGCCCTCCGGCTCGTCCTCGTGAGTGCCCGTGCTGCGGGCATCAACGAAAGGCGCCATGACAGCGGCGATTGGCTGATCGGCGCCATCCGCTGCCGTGATCGCCGCGACGCCATACGCCTGCAGCAGGGCGATGAAGTCCGGCGAGCGGAAGCTGTCATGGCGGACTTCGACGGCATGCCGGATCGCGACGCCCTCGACGCTACAGGGAAGAAGCTTCAGGAAGGCCTCGAAATCGGTGGGGTCGAAGGCCTTGGTCGGGCTGAACGGCCAGTTGATCGAGCCGAGCTTCTCGTTCAAATCCATCACGCTACCGGAGAACACTTTCTCGATTGAGGGACGGGCTTCCGTCAGCACGCGGCGATTGGTGATGTAGCGCGACGAGCCTTTGGCCGCGAAGACGAAGCCGTCGGGCGTCTCAGAGCGCCAGCGGGCGAAGCTCTCGGGCTTCTGCGAACCGCAACAGGTTGCGTTGATCTCGATCGTTCCGAGATGCGCGGCGGCGTGCTCGCGTTCCCGCTTCTGGCGAAGCCCTTCCGGGTAGAGGGGCCCGCGCCTGGGTTCGAACACCCAGCCGCCGATGCCGTCCCTGATCCTGCCCTGGGGCTGCGTCGCGATGCGGAGACCGCTTGGCAGGGGTTCGGCTCATCGCGGCGGCCGTTGTGGAAACTGGCTCGCGCCGGCGGAGGCCCTAGCAGACGATCCAAGGGGTTCGAAGGAGCGGCGCACCAGGCCGCGTCAGCAGCGGCACGAACCTGGCAGAGCCGCTGAAGTTGAAGCCCACGGAGTTGAAGCCCACGGACGCACCAAACCCCGCCGGCAGGGCCGAGCGGGGTTTGGTGAAGTTATTTTGGTTGCGGGGGCCAGATTTGAACTGACGACCTTCAGGTTATGAGCCTGACGAGCTACCGGGCTGCTCCACCCCGCGGGGGTGTTTGGATTGCCATGTGTGGCAATGTTGAACGCGGACGCGGCGCTGGAGCTTTTTGAGCTCTGGCGCCGCGTGCGGTTTGTTGTGTGGAGAGGGATATCCTTGACAGGCCCGGCAACGACCTACTCTCCCGGGTCTTGAGACACAGTACCATCAGCGCTGAGACGTTTAACGGCCGAGTTCGGGATGGGATCGGGTTCTGGCGTCTCGCTCAAGCCACCGGGCCGGCGAAGGATATGGCAAGCATAAGGGTCTTTTGTCACGTCGCTCATCCGTGCGGGTGAGCGTTGTGTGTTCGCAGTTTGTAAGTGTGCGGACATTGATCATGAGAACGATCAAGCCGATCGAGCAATTAGTACCGGTAAGCTGAACCCATTACTGGGATTACACACCCGGCCTATCAACGTGGTCGTCTTCCACGGCTCTCGAGGGATATCTCGTTTTGAGGTGGGTTTCCCGCTTAGATGCATTCAGCGGTTATCCCGACCGTACATAGCTACCCTGCACTGCGGCTGGCGCCACAACAGGTCCACCAGAGGTACGTCCACCCCGGTCCTCTCGTACTAAGGGCAGATCCTCTCAAATATCCTACACCCACGGCAGATAGGGACCGAACTGTCTCACGACGTTCTGAACCCAGCTCACGTACCACTTTAATCGGCGAACAGCCGAACCCTTGGGACCT
>NCCO01000148.1:12681-22675 GCA_002279705.1 Allobosea sp. 12-68-7 | reverse complement strand
CCCGGGCCAGCCGCGCCGCCGCCGCCGCCTGCTCCTGCTGCTGCAGGATCGCGACCTGCTCGGAACTCTCGCGCAGCACGGAGACGGCCTTGGCCATGGTGCCGATCTCGTCCTGCCGGCCGAGATGCGGCACGGCCACCTTGAGATCGCCGCGCGTCAGCGCCTCCATGACACCGCTGAGATCGAGGATCGGGCGGGTCAGCGAGCGCTGGGCGAAGAACATGGCGGTGAGCAGGGAGCCCAGCAGCGTGACGCCGAGCACGATTGGCAGGCCGGTCTGCGCCATCTGGGTGAAGCTCATGGCCTCCTTCTGCAGCGCGGTGCTGGCCGCTTCGGTGGTCTTGGCGAAGGCGACGAGGAGATCGTTCAAGGCCTTGCGGTTGTTGCGGTTGGCCTCGTTGTTGCCCTGCGTGTTGGCCGCCGCGGTCGAGACCTCGCGCGCCAGCCGGATCGTCTCCGTCCGGAAGGTGATGAAATCGGCGATGGCCTTCTCGATCGCCCGCGTCTGGGCCCGCTCCGATTCCGGAGCCGTCCGGGTCAGCTCGGCCGCCAGCGACCGCATCTGCGGGAAGCGCGCCTCCATGCCCTTGGCGAAGGGCTCGGCGGCCGCGGCGTCCTTCGACATGTAGATGCCGCGTGCGTCCATGACGACGCCGAGGACATGGCCGTTGATCTTGTCGGTGGCGAGCGTGACGTCGGAGAGGGTCGCGGAGCGCTGGCTGAGGTCATTGGAGCGCGACAGGGCCCAGAGGCCCAGCGCCGACGAAATGATGGCGCCCAGCGAGATGATCGCCAGGATCGCGATGATTTTGGTGCGAATGGATTTCAACGACTTTGGGCCCCATGAAGCGGCGCAGCGCACGCGCCGGCGGGATGACGATCAGGTAGTCAGCGCAGGTGCCGCAGGGATCGACGAGCTTTCAGAAGCCTCTCCTTGCGTCACAATCTCGCTCGATTTCGTCTCACGACATTTAAAATACGATTAATCGCGAGCGAGAATTGCCTAAGCAATTTGCAACTTTAGCGGGAAATGCATCTGAAATCGGCGACATCGAACGATGATCGCCCGACCTCCACAGCGCGTGCAGCGTCAGCCTCGCCCTGCGGCTGGGGCGGGGCCGGACTGCCTCTGCGTCGCGACTCAGACGTGTCAGTGGTCGTGAGGGCCCGTAACGGCACCAAACAGGGCAGCAGGGCTCGCGTCCCCGGTGTTCAACCCCGTCCGCGCGCGCTCGCCTGCGGCTTGACGCGGTGGTCCAGGAAGTTGCGCAGTTCGGTGACGCGGCGGGCGTCGTCCAGCACCTCGGCGTCGAGGCCGTGCGCCCAGGCGAGGTCCTGGCGGCTCCTGTCGGCGTCGAGCGCGCGCAGCTCCGACAGCCAGGTCTCCGCGGCAGCCTCGTCGCGCCGGAAGCCTTCCTCGACCAGGATCGGCACCATCCGCCCGAGGATCGAGGCGACCTGGCGCAGCGGGAATTCGGGATGGTACTGCACGCCCCAGAACACGCCGCCCTCATGGCGGATCTCGGCCGCCTGGACCTGGCTATAGGCGTTCGAGGCCAGGATGGTGGCGCCGTGCGGCGGCTGGACGACGGTGTCGAGATGGATCGCCGGCGCGTCGAAGGCCGCCGGGCGCCCGGCCAGCAGCGGATGGCCGCGGCCGGCCTCGTTGAGCGTGATCCGCCGCGCGAAGCCGACCTCGCGGCCGTTGGGGTTGCGCGTCACCGTGCCGCCCGCCGCGACCGCGCCCATCTGGATGCCCCAGCAGGAGCCGAAACAGGGCGTGCCACTGGCATAGATCGCGCGCATCAGCTCGATCTGGCGCGTCACCGCCGGCTCGAGCTGGTAGATGTGCAGGGCCGAGCCGGTAAGGACGATGCCGTCATAGGATTTCAGGCCGGCACCATCGGGCAGATTGGCGCCGGCATCGGCCGGCAGGCAGATATCGGTCACCACGCCCGGCTCGATCGCGGCGACCTCCTCGGCATAGGCCTGTGCCGGTTGCAGGCCGCCATAGCCGGCGGCATGGCTTTCGCGCTGGGCGCGGGTGTTGCCGTCCACGAAGAGCAGGCGGAGCGGGCGTCGGACGACATCGAGCATGGGAGAGGCCGCGAGTGACTGTGGGTGAGGGATGCGCCGGGCGCCGGGCGCCACTGCGCCTCATCCCACATGACGCGAACCGCGCGCAAGGCTATTGCAGGAGCCCGTTTCCGGATCGGTTGACCGCTTGCCCGCGAACCAGACCCTCAAGCAGCGCCTCTGGGGCAATGCCTATCTGCTGCTGACCCTGACGACCCTGATGTGGGGCGGCAACGCCGTCGCCGGTCGCCTCGCGGTCGACGCGATCTCGCCGATGGCGCTGACCTCGCTGCGCTGGGTCGTGGTCTGCGCGGTCATGCCGGTGCTGCTGCGCCACCAGATCAAGGCCCACTGGCCGGTGCTGCGGGCCCACTGGACCTTCATCGTCGCGATGGGCACCGTCGGCTTCACCGCCTTCAACGCGCTGATGTATCTCGCGGCCTATTCGACCACCGCGATCAATATCGGCATTCTCCAGGGCTCCATTCCCGTCTTCGTGCTGATCGGCGCCTTCATCGCCTACCGCACGCCGATCGGCCCGGTGCAGGCGCTCGGCGTTCTCGTCACGCTGCTCGGCGTCGCCGTCGTCGCCAGCCGCGGCGACATCGCCGTGCTCCGGCAATTCGCCTTCGCGCCGGGCGATCTCTTCATGATCGTCGCCTGCACCTTCTATGCGGGCTACACGGTGGCGATCCGCTCGCGGCCGCAGGTGCCCGGCCTCGTCTTCTTCTCGGCGCTGGCGATGGTGGCCTGCCTGGTCTCGCTGCCGCTGCTGGCGATCGAGGTCGCGCAAGGCGCCTTCACGGTCAAGGCGCCGCAGGGCTGGCTGATCCTGCTCTATGTCGCGATCGGCCCCTCGATCCTGTCGCAGCTCTTCTTCATGCGCGCCGTCGAGCTGATCGGCCCCGGCCGCGCCGGCGTCTTCGTCAATCTCGTGCCGGTCTTCGCGCCGATCCTCGCCGTGCTGATCCTCGGCGAACAGCTCGCGCTCTATCACGGCGTCGCACTGCTGCTCGTGCTCGGCGGCATCTTCATCGCCGAGCGGCTGGCCAAGCGCGCCTGAGGCCGGAGCGGCCGGGACGGGCCTGACCCGGCCCGATCGCAAACCCGCGCGCGGTGCTCCGGTCAGCTCGCCTGCTTGACCGCGATGCCCTTCTCGGCGAGCAGCGCCTGCAGTTCGCCGGCCTGGAACATCTCGCGGGTGATGTCGCAGCCGCCGATGAACTCGCCCTTGACGTAGAGCTGCGGGATCGTCGGCCAGTTGGAATAGGCCTTGATGCCCTCGCGGATCTCCTGATCCTCGAGCACGTTCACGCCTTTGAACGGCACGCCGACATAGGACAGGATCTGCACGACCTGGCCGGAGAAGCCGCACATCGGGAATTGCGGCGTGCCCTTCATGAAGAGCACCACATCGGCGGACTTCACCTCGGAATCGATGCGGGCGTTGGTGTCGGACATGAGTGTATCTCCGGAGTTCAGTTCTGGCTCGCCAGAGCGTCCTGCTCGTTGAGGCGATGCACGATGCGAAGAATTTCGTTGGTCTGGGTCAGAATACGGTTTTCGAGCAGCACAACATCGCTCTTGATCTCCCCGATATCTCGCCTGACCTCGCCGAGGTCGCGCTCGAGCCGTCCGAGGCGAACATCGTGTCGCCCGAGCGTCTCGATGACGTGGTCGAGCTTCCGGTCCATGCCGCGCAGGAGAACGAGCGTGTGATTGGCGACAGTCGGATCGGGCTCGGTCATGGCCGCTGCTCCAGGGTTCGCCTCAAATATCAGGCGTCACCGTCGTCAGCGCAAGGGCGTGCAGGACGCCGCCCATGTTCCCCCGCAGGGCGGCATAGACCATCTGGTGCTGCTGCACCCTTGTCTTGCCCTTGAAGGCGGCCGAGGTCACAGTCGCCGCATAATGGTCGCCGTCGCCGGCGAGATCCTTGATCTCGACGATCGCATCCGGCAGCGCCGCCTTGATCATCGCCTCGATGTCGTGGGCATCCATCGCCATGGCGGCTCTCCTCAGGCGGCCTTGCCGGCCATATAGGCTGGCAGCCAGGTTTCATGCGCAGTCTTGAGCTCCGCCAGCGCCAGCGGCGCTTCGCCCGGCAGCATCAGCGTATCGCCGCCCGTCCGCCCCAGCACCNGAGACGGCCACAGCGGTCTCGCCGGCCAGCGCCAGCGTAGCGCCGCCCGTGCGGCCGAGCACCGTCACCGGCACGCCGGCCGCCGCGATCTCGGCCCGCACCGCCTCGGCCGAGCCGGCCGGCACGGTGACGAGATAGCGCGCCTGGTCCTCGCCGAAGAGCACGGCATGGGCCGGCCCCGCCGGCAGCGTCTCGAGGGTCGCGCCGATCCCGCCGGCCATCGCCATCTCGGCCAGCGCGACGGCCAGCCCGCCATCGGACAGATCGTGGCAGGCGCTGACGCGCCCGGCGGTGATCAGGCCGCGCACGACATCGCCATTGCGGCGCTCGACGGCGAGATCGACCGGCGGCGGCGCGCCCTCCTCGCGGCCGCAGACCGTCGCGAGATAGGCGCTCTGGCCGAGCCAGCCGGTGGTCTCGCCGACCAACAGGATCGCCTCGCCTTCCGCCTTGAAGGCGACGGTCGCGTGCTTCGTCACGTCGGCCAGCACGCCGACGCCGCCGATCGTCGGGGTCGGCAGGATCGAGACGCCGTTGGTCTCGTTGTAGAGCGAGACATTGCCGGAGACGACGGGGAAGTCGAGCGCGCGGCAAGCCTCGCCGATGCCCTTGATGCAGCCGACGAGCTGACCCATCACCTCCGGCCGCTCGGGATTGCCGAAGTTCAGATTGTCGGTGACGGCGAGCGGGGTCGCACCGGTCGCGGTCAGGTTACGCCAGGCTTCCGCCACCGCCTGCTTGCCACCCTCGAAGGGGTCGGCCTCGCAATAGCGCGGCGTCACGTCGGCGGTCATGGCCAGGCCCTTCGGCCCATCCTCGATCCGGATCAGCCCGGCATCGCCACCCGGCGTCACCACCGAATTGCCGAGGATCAGCGTATCGTACTGCTCGAAGACCCAGCGCTTCGAGCACAGATCGGGCGAGCCGATCAGCGTCAGCAGCGCCTGGGCGCTGGCGATCGGCGCCGCGACGCTCTCGGGCGCGAGGCGCGGCTTGGCCGGCGTCTCGATCCAGGGCCGGTCATATTCGGGCGCCTCGTCGCCGAGCTCCTTGATCGGGAGATCGGCCATGGTCTCGCCCTGGTGCTTCACGACGAAGCGCAGATTGTCGGTGGTGTGGCCGACGACGGCGAAGTCCAGCCCCCATTTCTTGAAGATCGCCTCGGCCGGCTCCTCATGGCCGGGCTTGATCACCATGAGCATGCGCTCCTGGCTCTCCGACAGCATCATCTCATAGGCGCTCATGCCGTCCTCGCGGCAGGGCACGGCGTCGAGGTTGAGCTCCACGCCGAGATCGCCCTTGGCGCCCATCTCGACCGCCGAGCAGGTCAGCCCCGCCGCGCCCATGTCCTGGATCGCGTCGACATGGCCGGCCGCCATGATCTCGAGGCAGGCCTCGAGCAGGAGCTTCTCGGCGAAGGGATCGCCGACCTGCACGGTCGGGCGCTTCTCCTCGGCGCCCTCGCCGAAGGCGGCCGAGGCCATGGTCGCGCCATGGATGCCGTCGCGGCCGGTCTTGGATCCCAGATAGACGATCGCCTTCCCCACGCCCGAGGCCTTGGCGTAGAAGATCTCGTCGGCCCGCGCGATGCCGACCGCCATGGCGTTGACGAGGATGTTGCCGTCATAGCGGCTGTGGAAGCCCGTCAGGCCGCCGACATTCGGTACGCCGAAGGAATTGCCATAGCCGCCGACGCCGGCGACGACGCCCGAGACAAGGTGGCGCGTGCGCGGATGGTCTGGCGAGCCGAAGCGCAGCGCGTCGAGCACCGCGATCGGCCGCGCACCCATGGTGAAGACGTCGCGCAGGATGCCGCCGACACCCGTCGTCGCGCCCTGATAGGGCTCGATGAAGGACGGATGGTTGTGGCTCTCCATCTTGAAGACGATGGCGAGGCCGTCGCCGATGTCGATGACGCCGGCATTCTCGCCCGGCCCCTGGATCACCCAGGCCGCCTTGGTCGGCAGGGTCTTGAGATGGATCTTGGAGGATTTATACGAGCAGTGCTCGTTCCACATCGCCGAGACGATGCCGAGCTCGGTGATCGAGGGCTCGCGGCCGATCAGATGCAGGAAGCGCTGGTACTCGTCGGGCTTCAGGCCATGTTCGGCGACGAGCTGCGGCGTGATCTTGATGTCGTTGGGAATCACGGGGCGATGGTTCCTGCCGTTCCGGCCGCGCGGCCAGTTTCGATGCGCGGGGCATAACCCGACTGACGGGCGTAGACAACGCATTCCCGCCGCATCCGCCTCTGCGCGGCCGGCTGGCACGCGCCCTGCGCGTGTTCCGCCAGCACGGAGCGGACCGTGCCGCGGAGGAACAGTCGATGTCGCTTTTGTCCCGTTTCAGGAAAGATGCGTCCGGCAATGTCGCGATCCTGTTCGGAATCGTCGCCCTGCCGCTGATCGGCATCGCCGGCGCGAGCGTGGATTATGCCCGCGCGAGTTCGGCCCGTGCCAGCCTCAACGTCGCCGTCGATTCGGCTGCGCTGATGGTGGCCCGCGAGGCCAGCAAGCTCACCGACGCCGAGCTCCGGAGCCGCGCCGAAGCCCTGATCCGCGCCAACCTCGCCGGCAATGCCGATGCGCGGCTGGGAACCTACACCGTCTCGGTCGACCGCGCGGCGCGCATCGTCAGCGTCACCGCCGACACGACGGTGGAGACCAGCATCACCCGCGTGATCGGCTTCGACCGCATCCCCGTTTCCTCCAGCGCCCAGGCCGCATGGGGCACGAACACGGTCGAACTCGCGCTCGTGCTCGACAACACCGGCTCGATGTCCTCCTCCAGCAAAATGACCGAGTTGAAGAAGGCCTCGCTCGACCTGCTCAAGATCCTGAAGGACGCCGCGACCACGACCGACCAGATCCGCGTCTCGATCGTGCCCTTCGCGACGCAGGTGCGACTGCCGACGACCTACAAGGACTCGCCCTGGCTGCGCTACGACTTGACCCGCACGACCGGCAGCGGCCGGAGCCGGACGACCGAGACCATCGCCAAGGCGACCTGGCAGGGCTGCGTCAGCGACCGCGACAAGGCCTATGACGTCAGCGATGCCAGCGCTGTCTCCGGCGTCAACGCCACGCTCTATCCGGCGAATTTCTGCGCCTATGCCTCGCTGACGCCGATCCGGCCGCTGACCAGCGACTGGACCGCGCTGGAGAGCACCGTCAACGCCATGACACCGGTCGGCAACACGAACGTCACGATCGGCGCCGCCTGGGGCATGGCGAGCCTCAGCCAGGGCGCGCCGCTGCCGGAGGCCGCCGCCTCCACGACGCCGCGGCTGACCAAATACATGATCCTGCTGACCGATGGCGACAACACGCAGAACCGCTTCGGCGACAACCAGACCACGATGGACCAGCGCACCGAGGCCGCCTGCACGAATGCCAAGGCGGCGGGCATCCAGATCTATTCGATCCGCGTCATCAACGGGAACAGCAGCCTGCTGCGCGGCTGCGCCAGCGAGGCCTCGATGTTCTTCGAGGTCGCCAACGCCTCGCAGCTCACCCCGATCTTCCAGCAGATCGCGCGCGAGATCAGCCAGATCCGCCTGACGATGTGAGGCCTTCGAGCGCCGCGCGCAGATCGGCCGGGATCGGCACCGGACGCTGCGTCGCGCGGTCGACATAGACATGGGTGAAGCGGCCCTGCGCCGCCGCCCTCTCCCCGCCCTGGCGGAAGACGCCGATCCGGTAGGTGACGGAGCTGGTGCCGAGCCGCTCGACGCCGAGGCCGAGTTCGACGGTCTCCGGAAAGGCGACGCTCTCGAAATAGCTGCAGGTCGTCTCGACGACGAGGCCGACGGTGGCGCTGCCGGCGATGTCGAGAAAACCGCGCTCGATGAGCCAGGCGTTCACCGCCGTGTCGAACCAGGCATAGTAGACGACGTTGTTGACATGGCCGTAGACGTCATTGTCGTGCCAGCGCGTCGGGATCGCGCGGAAGAGGCCGAAGGCGGCGCGCGCGAGCCGTTCCTGTCTGCCGCTCATGACCATCCTCCCATTCAGTTGTGCGAGCCCTCATCCTGAGGAGCGCCGCAGGCGCGTCTCGAAGGATGGTCCAGGAGGCTCCGGAGGCATCTGGACCATCCTTCGAGACGCGGGCTCCGCCCGCTCCTCAGGATAAGGGCTGCGTGAGCCCCTTTCGATTCATCATTGCCCGGCCCTGTCGCCCGTGCCGATCTCCGGCACACCGAGCGCATCGGCCAGCCGCGCCTTGGCCGAGCCCGGCCGCAGCGGCTTCTGCTGGCTCTCATGCGGCGCCCATCCCGACAGCCAGACGATCTCGAAGGTCGCCCGCAGCCGCCCGTCGGTGTCGGCATGGCGCTCGGCATAGAGCGCAGCCGCCCGCATCAGGGTGTCGCGGCGCAAGCCCGTCCGACGGCGGGCCTCGAGCGCATTGCCCCAGCCGAGCGCACGCAGATCGCGCAGCAGCCCGAAGACGTCGCGATAGCGCACGGTCACGACCTCGCTGTCGACGACCGGCAGCGCAAACCCGGCCCGCTGCAGCAGGCTGCCGAGATCGCGCAGATCGGCGAAGGGCGCGATCCGCGGGCTGGCGCCGCCCGCGGTCTCGGCTTCCGCCTCCAGCAGCACCTGCCGCAACTCGTGGAGCGTGCGGCCGCCGAGCAGGCAGCCGATGAACAACCCGTCCGGCCGCAAGGCGCGGCGGATCTGGATCAGCGCGCCCGGCAGGTCGTTGACGCCCTGCAGCGCGAGCAGCGAGGCACAGAGATCCAGGCTCGCCACGGCGAGAGGCAGGCGCTCGAGATCGCCGACCCAATCGCACCGGCCGCCCGGGGCCTCCGCCATGTGCAGCACCGACTCCGCCTTGCCGGCGAGCACCGGCACCGCCAGCGGCAGGGGCGAGCCGAGATCGGCCGCCCGTTCGAAGCGGCGCAGCACCGCCGCCAGCCGCTCTTCGAGATCCTCCGCGGCACGGCGCAGCAGGAAATCCGGATAGCCTGCCGCCAGCGCCCGCGTCAGCCGCCGCCGACCCAGCGCCCGGTCGAAGACGCGGGCTGCGTCACTCACGCGTCGCGTCCCGGCCCGGTGCGTCTCACAGACGGTCCAGCAGCCGCTCGAGCTCCTGGCGGAACTGCGGCCCGAGATCCTGGCGGTCGAGCGCATAGGCGACGTTGGCAGCCAGGAAGCCGAGCTTCGAGCCGGTGTCGTAGATGTCGCCGTCGAACCGCACGGCGTGGAAGGGCTCCAGACGCGACAGCGCGATCATCGAATCGGTGAGCTGGATCTCGCCGCCCGCGCCGGGCTCCTGATTGGCGAGCAGGTTGAAGATCGTCGGCTGCAGGATGTAGCGGCCGGTGATGTGAAGATTGGACGGCGCCGTTCCCTTCGCCGGCTTCTCGACCATCTTGGTCACCTTCGAGACCTTGGCCTCGCGCTTCTCGACGCCGACGATGCCGTATTGATGCGTCTGGTCGTCAGGCACCGGCGCTACGGCGATGTGGTTGCCGCCATGCTTGTTGTAGGCGTCGATCAGCTCGGCCAGGCAGCCCTTGCCATGGGTGTGGTGCAGCATGTCCGGCAGCAACAGCGCGAAGGGCTCGTCGTCGCCGATGATGTCGCGCGCGCACCAGACCGCGTGCCCCAGCCCCAGCGGCTGCTGCTGGCGGGTGAAGCTGGTCGCGCCGGCCAGCGGCAGATCGGCTGCCAGCGCCTCGATCTCGGCGGTCTTGTTGCGCTTGCGCAGGGTGTCATCGAGTTCGTAGGCGAAGTCGAAGTGATCCTCGATCACCGCCTTGTTGCGACC
>NCCO01000148.1:0-12649 GCA_002279705.1 Allobosea sp. 12-68-7 | reverse complement strand
CTTTCGATGCCGGCGGCGCGGGCCTCATCCACCACATGCTGGAGGGCGGGCCGGTCGACGACCGTCAGCATCTCTTTCGGGATCGCCTTGGTCGCAGGGAGAAAGCGAGTGCCGAGACCGGCGACGGGAAAGACGGCCTTGCGAATGCGTTTCGACATGGAAGGTCCATTTGGCGCCCCGGCCTGGCGTGGCTGCGGCGGTGCGGGTTGAAAAGCGGCCTGCTCACGGCTTGTACGAAACCGGTTGCATCGTAGTAGAAGCAGAATGTACTTGCGAGACCGTGAACGCCTGTTGCATGGGGAGGTTCCTGCCGGCGGAAGGTGACGACGGGCGATGGCGGTACTTGTTTCGGGCGGAGCCGGCTATATCGGCAGCCACATGGTTCTGGAACTGCTCGACCGTGGCGAAAACGTGGTCGTACTGGACAATCTCTCGACCGGCTTCTGGTGGGCCGTGCCGAAGGAGGTGCCGCTGATCGAGGGCGACATCGGCGACCAGGATCTGCTCGCGCGCCTCATCGCCGGGCACGGCATCACCGAGATCGCGCATTTCGCCGCCAAGATCGTCGTCCCGGAATCGGTCTCCGACCCGCTGGGCTACTATTTCAACAACACCGTGAAGACCCGCGCCCTGCTGGAGAGCGCGGTGCGCGGCGGCGTCCGCCGGATCATCTTTTCCTCCACCGCGGCGGTCTATGGCGAACCCGCGGTCAGCCCCGTGCCGGAGGAGATCGACCTTAACCCGATCAACCCTTACGGCCGCTCGAAGCTGATGAGCGAGTGGATGCTCGCCGACGCGGCGACGGCGCATGGGCTGGCCTATGTCGTCCTGCGCTATTTCAACGTCGCCGGCGCCGACCCGCGGGGCCGCTCCGGCCAGTCCTCGCCCAACGCGACGCATCTCATCAAGGTGGCGGGCCAGGCCGCTCTCGGGCAGCGTCCGGGCCTCGAGGTCTTCGGCACCGACTATCCCACGCCGGACGGCACCTGCATCCGCGACTACATCCACGTCACCGACCTCGCCCGCGCTCATATCGCTGCGCTCGAGCATCTGCGCGGCGGCGGCAGCAACCTCACCCTGAATTGCGGCTATGGCCGCGGCTATTCGGTCAAGGAGGTGGTCGAGGTCGTCAAGAAGGTCTCGGGCGTCGATTTCCCGGTGACGCTCTCGGGCCGCCGCGCCGGCGATCCGGCCGCCCTCGTCGCCAGGGCCGACCGGATCCGCAACGAACTCGGCTGGACGCCGGAACATGACGATCTCGAGGAGATCGTCCGCCAGGCCCTGGCCTGGGAGGAGACGCTGAAGACCCGCAACGCGATGTGAGGGCAGCGGCGCGGCCGGCTGCGACACCGCGCCCCCGTCATTGCCCCCGGGCTTAACCTTTGGTTAATCTTGTTCGGGCGCTCTGGAGCAGCCCCTCTCTCCAGCCGTCCGAGTGTTCCATGCGCCTGTCCGTCATCGCCACAACGGCCCTGATCAGCCTCGCGCCCGCCTTCGCCCAGACCACGGGCTCGATCGGCAGCCCGGCCGCCCGCACGCGCGAGGCCCCGCCGACTCCGGCGGCCCGCCCCGCCCAGGGCGACTTCGCCGCCTTCCTGCAGCGGCTCTGGCCGCTGGCCCAGGCCCGCGGCGTCGCGCGCACGACCTTCGACGCCGCCTTCCGCAGCGTGACGCCGGACCCCGCCATCGAGGCGCTGACCCGGAAGCAGTCCGAGTTCACCGCCCCGATCTGGGGTTATCTCAACAGCGCAGTGGGCGGCACGCGGATTCCGCGCGGCCGCGATGCGGCGGCCGACAATGCCGGGCTCCTGGCCCAGGTCGAGGCGCGCTACGGCGTGCCGAAGGAGATTGTCCTCGGCGTCTGGGGCATGGAAACCAATTACGGCTCCTTCAAGGGCGACAAGGACACGATCCGCTCGCTCGCGACGCTCGCCCATCTGCGCTATCGCGGCGACTTCTTCCGCGACGAACTCCTGACCGCGCTCGAACTGATCGAGGAAGGCCATGTCGAGCGCCGCGAACTGCGCGGCTCCTGGGCCGGCGCCATGGGCCACACCCAGTTCATGCCGTCGAGCTACCGCAAATACGCGGTCGACTTCACCGGCGACGGCCATGCCGACATCTGGACCTCGACCGCCGACGCGCTCGCCTCCACCGCCAACTATCTCAAGGGCCATGGCTGGGTGCCGGGCCTGCCCTGGGGTCTCGAGGTCACGCTGCCCGAGGGCTTCGACCACAGGCTCAACCGGGCGAGCTTTTCGCAATTCGCCTCGGCCGGCGTGCGCAAGGCCGATGGCGGGCGGCTGCCCTCCTCCGGCGAAGGCCGGCTGTTCTACCCCGCCGGCCATCGCGGCCCGGTGATGCTGCTCACCGCGAATTTCGACGTCATCAAGAAGTACAACTCGTCCGACGCCTATGCGCTCGCCGTCGGCCATCTCGGCGACCGCATCAGGGGCCGCCCTGCCATCCAGGCGGACTGGCCGGTCCAGGCGCCGCGCCTCGACAAATCCGGCATCCAGGACCTGCAGCGCCGCCTCAAGGCGCTCGGCCTCTACGACCACGACGCCGACGGGCGCATCGGCACCGGCACCCGCGAGGCCGTGCGCCAGTACCAGCTCCGCCAGGGCGAGATCGCCGATGGCTGGCCGACGCCGGCCCTGCTGGCGCGGCTGCGCACGGCCCGCTGACGGGCGCACCGTCTTCCGCTATGATGCCGCCGCCCCGCAAAGGGGCGCGGATCGAGAGCCCGATGCGTTTGCGCGCCCTCTTCACGATGCTGGCGGCCGCCGGCCTGCTGCTCCTGACCGGCGGGACACCGCCGCTCGCGCAGCAGGCGCGTCAGCCGCAACCGCAGCCGCAGCAGCGCAGCCTGTTCCAGCTCTTCTGGCAGCAGCCCCAGCAGCCCCAGGCGGTCCAGCCGCAACGCCAGCGCGTCGCGCCGGTGGTCCGCCGCCGCCCGGCCGCGCCCGTCGTCGTTCGCGACGATCCCGTGATCCCCAAGGTCGACGTCGCCCACCACATCCTCGTCATCGGCGACTCGCTCGCCAGCCTGCTGGCCGACGGGCTGGAGGAAGCGCTGGAGGACCGGCCCGATCTCGCCGTGATCGCGCGGGCGAAGCCGGATTCGGGCCTCGTCCGCAGCGACTTCCACGATTGGCCGAGAGTCGCCGCCGAACTCGTCGCCGGCGATGCCAAGATCGGGCTCGGCGTCATGATGATCGGCCTCAACGACCGGCAGGCGATCCGCGAGGGCGACACCGTCCACGAGCCGCTCAGCCCGCGCTGGCTCGAACTCTATCGCGAGCGCATCAATGCCGTCGCGCAGGTCTTTGCGGCGCGGCGGATCCCGTTGATCTGGGTGGGGGCGCCCCCGGTGCAGAACGCCAGGCTCTCGGCCGATCTGGTGACCTTCAACGAGCAGTACCGCCAGCAGGTCGAGCGCGCCGGCGGGCAATATGTCGATCTCTGGGGCGCCTTCGTCGATGCGGAGAACCGCTATGCCGCGATGGGCCCCGACGTCTCCGGCCAGCCGGCGCGGCTGCGGCTCGGCGACGGCATCCACTTCACCGCGGTCGGGGCCCGAAAGGCCGCCCATTTCGTCGATGTGCTCGTGCGCCGGATGTTCGAGCCGGGAACCCAGGGCAGCGTGATCGCCCTGCCCGTCTCGCCCGAGACCGGAGCTCCGATCAATCCCGAGCTGCAGCCCGGCGGCATCGAACGCCTGATCGACCAGATGGTCGCCGGCCTGCCCGTGATCAGCCTGCCCGCCGCGCTCCAGGCCAAGCCCGCGGCCGGGCCGATCCTGCCGCTGACCGGCACGGCGGGGCCCGGCGATCAGGCGCTGCTGGTCTCGATTCCCGAGGCGCGCGGCCGCGGCGAGATCGCCGGCCAGCTCGACCGCATCTTCGGCGAGGGCATCCTGCCCGAGCCCAAGCCGGGGCGGATGGACGATCACCGCTGGCCGCGGTGAGGCACGTCATGGTCGGGCTTGTCCCGACCACCCACGTCTTCGGCCGCCGAGCGCTATGCCCAAGACGTGGCCGCTCGCCACAAGGGTGAGCATGACGCAGAGCGCGTCATTCTCGGGCGCAGCGAAATGCAGACCCGAGAATCTCGTGCCGATATGCCACTGGTTTGCATCATGGTCGGGTCAAGCCCAACCATGACGCCCTGCCCTCACCTCGGCAAAGTCGTCTCACCCATCAGGTGCTTGTCAATGGCGTGGGCCATCTGGCGGCCTTCGCGGATCGCCCAGACGACGAGCGACTGGCCGCGGCGCATGTCGCCGGCGGCAAAGACCTTCTCGACCGTGGTCTTGTAGGCCAGCGTGTTGGCCTCGACATTGCCGCGCTTGTCGATGGAGACGCCAAGCTTCTGGATCAGCCCCTCATGCACGGGGGAAACGAAGCCCATCGCCAGCAGCACGAGATCGGCTTTGAGGTCGAACTCGGTGCCCTCGATCGGCTTGAACGAGGCGTCGACCCGGGCGCAACGCAGCTTGCGGACATGGCCGTTCTCGCCGGTGAACTTCACCGTGCCGATGGCGAAGTCGCGCTCGGCACCCTCCTCATGGCTCGACGAGGTCCGCAGCTTCAGCGGCCAGTTGGGCCAAGTGAGCTGCTTGTTCTCCTTCTCGGGCGGCTGCGGCATGATCTCGATCTGCGTCACCGAGAGCGCACCCTGGCGCACCGAAGTGCCGATGCAGTCCGAGCCCGTGTCGCCGCCGCCGATGACGACGACATGCTTGCCAGACGCCAGGATCGGCTGCGAGTTGGCCAGCGTGGCCGGCTCGCCGCCGTTGCGCCGGTTCTGCTGCGGCAGGAAGTCCATCGCGAAATGGATGCCGGCGAGGTCGCGGCCTTCGATCGGCAGGTCGCGCGGCTTCTCGGCGCCGCCGGTCAGGCCGACCGCGTCATGCCGGCCGAGCAGCTCGGCCGGCTCGATGTCGACCCCGACATTGACGCCGTAATGGAAGACGACGCCTTCGGCCTCCATCTGCTTGACCCGGCGCTCGACATGCGACTTCTCCATCTTGAAGTCGGGAATGCCGTAGCGCAGCAGGCCGCCGGCCCGCGCCTGGCGCTCATAGACATGGACCTCGTGGCCGGCGCGCGCGAGTTGCTGCGCAGCGGCCAGCCCAGCCGGGCCCGAGCCGATGATGCCGATCGACTTGCCGGTCCTGGCCTTGGGCAATTCGGGCGTGATCCAGCCCTCGGCCCAGCCCTTGTCGACGATGGCGCATTCGATCGACTTGATCGTGACCGGCGTGTCCTCGAGGTTCAGCGTGCAGGATGCCTCGCAGGGGGCGGGGCAGACGCGGCCGGTGAACTCGGGGAAGTTGTTGGTCGAGTGCAGGTTGGTCAGCGCCTCGCGCCACTTGTCGTTGTAGACGAGGTCGTTCCAGTCCGGGATCTGGTTGTTCACCGGACAGCCATTGTGACAATACGGGATGCCGCAATTCATGCAGCGCGCCGCCTGGTCGCGCGTCGCTTCGGCGCCGAGCGGGATCACGAACTCCTTGTAGTTCCTGATCCGGTCCGATGCGGGGAGATACTTGCGGTCGCGCCGGTCGATCTCGAGGAAGCCTGTTACCTTGCCCATCAGCCCTCACTCCGCCGCGACCGACAGGCCGGCCTGCGCCTGCTCAATTTCCTGAAGCGCCCGCCGATACTCGACCGGCATGACCTTGACGAATTTGGGCAGGTACTCCGCCCAGTTGTCGAGGATGTCCTTGGCCCGCAGCGAGCCGGTGTAGCCGTGATGGTCGCTGATCAGCTGGTGCAGGCGTTCAGCGTCATAGCCCGACATGTTGGCCATGACGTCAATGCGCCCCTTGAACTCGAGATCGCCGCCATGGTGGTGGATGCGCTGCATCAGCTCCTCCTCCTCGGTGACCGGCTCGAGATCGACCATGGAGAGGTTGCAGCGCTTGGCGAAGCTCTTGTCCTCGTCGAGCACATAGGCGACGCCGCCCGACATGCCGGCCGCGAAGTTTCGCCCGGTCTGGCCGAGCACGACGACGACGCCGCCAGTCATGTATTCGCAACCATGGTCGCCGGTGCCCTCGACCACCGCGATCGCGCCGGAATTGCGCACCGCGAAGCGCTCGCCCGCGACGCCGCGGAAATAGCATTCCCCGGAAATCGCGCCGTAGAGCACGGTGTTGCCGACGATGATCGCCTGCTCGGCCAGCGGCCTGGCATCCGGCGCGGGCTTGATCACCAGCTTGCCGCCCGACAGGCCCTTGCCGACATAGTCGTTGGCCTGGCCGGTGAGCTCCAGCGTCACGCCGTTGACCACCCAGGCGCCAAAACTCTGGCCAGCGGTTCCGGTCAGCTTCACCGTGATGGTGTCGTCGGGCAGGCCGGCATAGCCGTAGCGCTTGGCGACCTGGCCCGACAGCATCGCGCCTGTCGAACGGTCAACGTTGTTGATCGCGCTCTCGATCACCACGGGCTCGCCGCGCTCGATGGCGCCCTGCGCCTTCGCGATCAGCGTGCGGTCGAGCACGGTGTCAATCGGGTGCTGCTGCAGCTCGACATGACGGATCGCCACCTCGGGGCCCATGTCGGGCTTGTAGAAGATCCGCGAGAAGTCGAGCCCCTTGGCCTTCCAGTGGTCGATCGCCTGCTTCTTGTCGAGCCAGTCCGAGCGGCCGACGAGGTCGTCGAAGCGTGCCACGCCCAGCGAAGCCATGATCTCGCGCACGTCCTCGGCGAGGAAGAAGAAGAAGTTGATGACGTGCTCGGGCGCGCCCTTGAATCGCTTGCGCAGCACCGGATCCTGCGTCGCGACGCCGACCGGGCAGGTGTTGAGATGGCACTTGCGCATCATGATGCAGCCGGCCGCGATCAGCGGCGCCGTGGCGAAGCCGAACTCGTCAGCCCCCAGCAGCGCACCGATGACGATGTCGCGCCCCGTGCGCAAGCCACCGTCGACCTGCAGCGCGATGCGCCCGCGCAGCTTGTTCATCACCAGGATCTGGTGGGTCTCGGCGAGGCCGATCTCCCAGGGCGAACCGGCATGTTTGATCGAGGTCAGCGGCGAGGCGCCGGTGCCGCCCTCATAGCCCGAGATGGTGATGTGGTCGGCGCGCGCCTTGGCGACGCCGGCCGCAACCGTGCCGACCCCAAGCTCGGAGACCAGCTTCACCGAGACGTCGGCCGCCGGGTTGACGTTCTTCAGGTCGAAGATGAGCTGGGCGATGTCCTCGATCGAGTAGATGTCGTGATGCGGCGGCGGCGAGATCAGGCCGACGCCCGGGGTCGAATGGCGCACCTTGGCGATGCGCGCATCGACCTTGTGGCCCGGCAGCTGGCCGCCCTCGCCGGGCTTGGCGCCCTGCGAGATCTTGATCTGCATCATCGCCGAGTTGACGAGATACTCGGTCGTGACGCCGAAGCGCCCCGAGGCGATCTGCTTGATCGCCGAGCGCATCGAGCGCCCGTCGGCCATCGGCACGAAGCGCTCGGGCTCCTCGCCGCCTTCGCCGGTGTTGGACTTGCCGCCGATCTGGTTCATCGCGATGGCGAGGGTCGAATGCGCCTCGTGGCTGATCGAGCCGAACGACATTGCGCCCGTGGCGAAGCGCTTGACGATGTCGACGGCAGGCTCGACCTCCTCGATCGGGATCGGCTTGCGGCCGATGCCGTCGGCATCCTTGATCGCAAACAGGCCGCGGATCGTCGAGAAGCGCGAGCTCTGGTCGTTCACCAGTTCGGCATAGGCCTTGTACTTGTCGAGCGCGTTGCCGCGCACCGCATGCTGCAGCAGCGCGATGTTCTCGGGCGTCCAGGCATGGTCCTCGCCGCGAAGGCGGAAGGCGTACTCGCCGCCGATGTCGAGCGAATCGCGATAGATCGGCGAGTCGCCGAAAGCGTCTGGTAGGTCGAGATGCCCATCTTGGACATGACCTTGAGCAGGCCCTTGCCGACCGACTTGATGAAGCGCTTCACCACCTCGTAGCGGTCGACTTCCTTGGGAAATTCGCCGGCGTCGAGCAGCGCCTCGAGCGTCTCGAAGGCAAGATAGGGGTTGATCGCCTCGGCGCCGAAGCCGGCGAGGCAGGCGAAGTGATGGATTTCGCGCGGCTCGCCCGATTCCACGACCAGGCCGACCGAGGTGCGCAGGCCCTTGCGGATCAGGTGATGGTGCACGGCCGCCGTCGCCAGCAGCGCCGGGATCGGCACGCGCTCGGCCGAGACCTGCCGGTCGGACAGAATGATGATGTTGTAGCCGCCATGGACCGCGGCCTCGGCGCGCTCGCACAACCGCGCGATCGCACCCTCCATGCCGGCCGCGCCCTCGCGCGCCGGATAGGTGATGTCGATCGTCTTGGTGTCGAAGCGATCCTCGTAATGGCCGATGCAGCGGATCTTCTCGAGATCGTCATTGGTCAGGATCGGCTGGCGCACCTCGAGGCGCTTGCGCCGCGAGGTCCCCTCCAGGTCGAGGATGTTCGGCCGCGGCCCGATGAAGGAAAGCAGGCTCATCACCAGCTCCTCGCGGATCGGGTCGATCGGCGGGTTGGTGACCTGGGCGAAGTTCTGCTTGAAATAGGTGTAGAGCAGCTTCGACTTCGACGAGAGCGCCGAGATCGGCGTGTCCGTGCCCATCGAGCCGACGGCTTCCTGCCCCGTCACCGCCATCGGTGCCATCAGGATCTTGGTATCTTCCTGGGTGTAGCCGAAGGCCTGCTGGCGATCGAGCAGCGGTACGTCGGTGCGCTGGGCGCGCGCCTCGACCGGCGGCAACTCCTCGAGCACGATCTGGGTGCGCTTGAGCCACTCCTGGTAGGGATTGGCCAGGCACAGGCTTTTCTTGATCTCGTCGTCGGAGATGATCCGGCCCTCTTCGAGATCGATCAGCAGCATCTTGCCGGGCTGCAGCCGCCACTTCTGGACGATCTTCTCCTCCGGGATCGGCAGCACGCCGAACTCGGAGGCGAGCACCACGAGCCCGTCATCGGTGACCAGATAGCGCGCCGGCCGCAGGCCGTTGCGGTCCAGCGTCGCGCCGATCTGCCTGCCGTCGGTGAAGGCGATCGCCGCCGGCCCGTCCCAGGGCTCCATCAGAGCGGCGTGATACTCGTAGAAGGCGCGCCGCTCCTCGTTCATCAGCGGGTTGCCGGCCCAGGCCTCGGGCACGAGCATCATCATGGCATGGGCGAGTGAATAGCCGCCCTGGACCAGGAATTCGAGCGCGTTGTCGAAGCAGGCCGTGTCGGACTGGCCCTCATAGGAGATCGGCCAGAGCTTCGAGATGTCGGCCCCGAACAGCTCGGAATCGACCGAAGCTTGGCGCGCCGCCATCCAGTTGACGTTGCCGCGCAGCGTGTTGATCTCGCCGTTATGGGCGACCATCCGGTAGGGATGGGCCAGCCGCCAGGACGGGAAGGTGTTGGTGGCGAAGCGCTGATGCACGAGCGCGATCGCGCTCTCGAAACGCTCGTCGGTCAGGTCCTTGAAATAGGAACCGAGCTGCGTGACCAGCACCATGCCCTTGTAGACGATGGTGCGGGCCGACATCGAGACCGGGTAATAGGTCGCGGTCGAGCGATCCTGCTGCTTGTAGACCTTGTTGGAGACCGACTTGCGCAGCACGAAGACCTTGCGCTCGAAATCGTCGGCGTCGGTGACGCCGGGCCCGCGCCCGATGAAGAGCTGGCGATGGCGCGGCTCGCTCTCGCGCACCGCCTCGCCGAGATCCGAGGAGTCGACCGGAACGTCGCGCCAGCCGAGGAAGACCTGCCCCTCCTCCTCGATCGTCTGAGCCACGATCTCCTCGCAGACCGCGCGCGCGGCGTCGTCCTGCGGCATGAAGAACTGGCCGATGGCGTAGTCGCCGGGCGCCGGCAGGGCGATGCCGATCCGGGCGCATTCCTCGGCGAAGAAGCGATGCGGGATCTGGGTCAGGATGCCGCAGCCGTCGCCGAGCTTGGGGTCGGCGCCGACAGCGCCGCGGTGGTCGAGATTGTGGAGGATCTGCAGGCCCTGCGCGACAATGGCGTGGGTCTTGCGGTTCTTCATGTCGGCGATGAAGCCGACGCCACAGGAATCCTTCTCGAAGGACGGATCATAAAGACCCTGGCGTTCCGGCATCGCCGGGTCACGCACGGCCGGGAAGTTCGCTGCAGCCGCCGCCACGCTCGCCTTGCTGATCTCGCCCATCGTCAAACCCCGCTTGCCACCGCCCGCCCAGCTTCCGCCAGGGGACCTCCTTGAGTCCATATCACCCTTCGCCCACCCTGGGCCGCCGATCCCGCGCCGGCTTTTTCAAGCCGCAGCAAGGACGGGGCCAGCATGGCCGGGGGCTCGTTCGTCGGAGGTGGCTTGCGCTGGTCTCGGGGCGCCCGCGTCCTCCGCAGGCGCTGAGGGCTTGTCGCCCTGCCGCGCCTGTCAGGCTGCCGCTTTGCGGGCGGCGCGCGTACGAGTGGTTTTGGCGTGTTTGACCGTACCCTTCGTCATCGATCCGCTCCGTTGCGATGGCACGACCGCACCCTTTGCAGGATCAGTCGGCGCGGCGAAAAATGGGACAGTAACACTGTCCTATTCCGTCAATTTGCCAGAATTCCAATCTCCGCACAAGCGATGATTCGGCGCAGCATCGAAATTTTATGTTCATTTCAAAGGCAGCCCCGACATTTCCGGGATGATGGCGTCGACCCGACGCACACTTCCTGTCGGATCGCCGCAAACGGCGCACTGGCGGCGAAGGCATCCGCAGCTTAGAACGGGGCCCTGCAATCCGCCGGCGGACCCCGTCATGCCCCTCGTCATCGTCCCCATCTATGCCGCGCTGCTGGCACTCCTGTTCGTGATGCTCTCGCTGGCCGTGGTCCGGCAGCGGCGCAGCGGCCGCGTCGCCATCGGCACCGCCGGTGACCGCGAGCTCGAGCGGCGCGTCCGGGTCCACGGCAATTTCGCCGAATATACGCCGCTCGCCCTGCTGCTGCTCGCGATGGCCGAGTTTCGTGGCGCACCTGGCCTGCTGCTGCACGGGCTGTGCCTGCTCCTCCTCGTCGGCCGGGCGAGCCATGCCTGGGGCGTCTCGCATGTCGACGAGGATCTGCGCTTCCGCGTCGCCGGCATGGTCGCGACCTTCGCGGCCCTGATCGCGGCGGCGCTGACGCTGCTCGTGCAGGCGCTGGTCAGATAGGCGCCGCGAGCTCTTGGCGCCGGCGCCGCCGGGCTCTATCGCTGGCGGCATGAACTTCATCAGCGACAACATCGCGGGCGCGAGCCCGAAGGTCATGGCCGCGATCGCCGCCGCCAATGACGGGGCAGCGTCTGCCTATGGCACGGATGGCTGGACGCAAGCCGCCGAGCGACGCATCGCCGAGATCTTCGAGCGGGAGGTCGCGGTCTTCCTCGTCACCAGCGGCACGGCGGCGAATGCCCTGGCGCTGGCGAGCCTGACCCGCCCCTGGGGCGCCGTGATCACCCATGACGAGAGCCATGTCGCGGATGACGAATGCGGCGCGCCGGAATTCTTCAGCGACGGCGCCAAGCTGATCGGCCTGCCCGGAGCCGGCAACAAGCTCGCGCCCGCGGACGTGACGCAGACGCTGGCACGCTTCCGTGAAGGCGCGCTGCACCAGGTCCAGCCGCAGGCTCTCTCGATCACCCAGGCGACCGAATGCGGCACGATCTACACCCCCGACGAGATCCGGGCGCTGAAGGCCGCCGCCGCGCCGCGCGGCCTGGCCCTGCACATGGACGGGGCCCGCTTCGCCAATGCGCTGGTGACGCTGGGCTGCAGCCCGGCGGAAACCACCTGGAAGGCGGGCGTCGACGTGCTCACCTTCGGCGGCACCAAAAACGGCGCCTGGGCGGCCGAGGCGGTCGTCTTCTTCGACGCAGGCCGCGCGGCCGAGATGAAATGGCGCCGCAAGCGCGCCGGCCAGACGCTCTCCAAGGGCCGGCTGATCGGCGCCCAGTTCGAGGGGCTGCTGGCCGACGGGCACTGGCTCGATCTGGCCCGCCATGCCAATACGATGGCGCTGCGGTTCGCGCAGGCCGTCGTGGCCAGCGGTCAGGCCCGCCTCGCCTGGCCCTGCCAGGCCAATGAAGTGTTTCCGATTCTGTCTCCCGCCTTGCAGGCACGGCTGAAGGCGGCCGGCGTCGGCTATCTCGACTGGTCGGCGCGCGCCCTTCCCGACGGCGAGGCCCTGGCCGAGGGCGAGGTGGTCGGCCGCTTCGTCATGTCCTTCGCGACGCCGGAGGCCGAGGTGGAACGCCTCGTCGCCCTGTTCGCGGCGCAAGTTGGCTGACATCGCTCCCGGATTCAGCCCCACCCCCGCCGCAATCCCTAAGGAAGACTGAAGACCTGTCCGTTCGTCCTTGGAAAGGGATGCTCCCAATGGCCATTCGATCGACCGCGGCGCGGCGTAGCACGTTGATGGGGGTGGCCGTCGCCGGTGCCCTCGCCGGCGCGACCGGCTCCGCATCGGCCCAGTACTATCTCTATGACGACGCGCCCTATCTCGAGCAGCGCTTCGGCTATGGCTATGGCTATCGCTACCTCGCCCCACGCCCCCCGGCCCCGATTCCGCAGCGGGCTCTGGGCCGCATCGTGGCGCGTGACTATGGCCTTACGCGCGTCGACCGCACCATCGCGACGGGCTCGGCCTATGTCGTCGATGGCCGCA
>NCCO01000147.1 GCA_002279705.1 Allobosea sp. 12-68-7 | reverse complement strand
CTCCACCTAAATTTTCCCCGCCTCAGCCCCAGCCCGAGCGCGGGCAGATGCGCCGTGGCCAGCCCCCGCTCTCGCAACACGGTCGCGGCAAATGCGAACCCGAGTTCGCCGGCGCGCTCCGACGGCTCGAGCCACAGCCAAGCATCGAGCGCGAGCGCGGCCGCGAGCGCCGCCGGCAGCCCCCTGCCCTCCTCCAGGATCGTTTCCCAACGTGAAAGCCGCCCGGCGGCGTCATAGCCGGGATCGCGCAGGGTCAGGCTTTTGCGGCCCTCGTCGGAGGAGAGATCGTTCCAGCTGTCGAGCTTTTTTCGCGTGCGCGCCAAGAGCGCGTCGATTTCGGCAAAGGCCGGATCCCCGTGATCGTCCTCTTCCTCCTCCAAATCCAGGTCATCCTCATCGACCTGGTGCTCCTCATCGTCTTCACGATCGATCCGCTCCCATGGTGCCGCGATCTGTTTCGCGGTCCCCGATGTTGTCCTCTTCCTGCTGCTCCGATCCTCTTCCTCGGGTTTGTCGATACCGAGCCGCTGCCGCAAAGCGCCTGGGTTCAGGATCTCGGCCGGCTCGCGCCGCGCCAGGCGACGGCGCTCGTCGAGCATGGCGGCCGCCCGGGCGATCTCGCGGGTTGGGCTGTGCACGTCCATGCCGGCGTCGTGGAGGCAAAGGTCCTCGAGCGGGCACAGGCCGCCGCTGAGCCCGATCAGGGCCTGGGCTTCAAAGGCGTGGCCGCGTTGGCGCGCGCCTTCGGCCAAAACGGGCTCAGCGCGGGAAAGGCGCTCGTCAAAGCGGGCAAGCGCGATCGCCGCGATCTCGGCGGCCGCAGCGCAGTCTGCCACCAGGGCTTGGCGATCGCCGCGCGATAGGTCGTAGTGAGTTGAATTCACGCTTTTTTTATTATCATACCCAATCTAAATAGCCATTTGTTTGTTTCACATCGACACTCTCCAACGTATGCATATTACTATCGATAATTACCTCTTATCGATAGCAAGCCATCTCAAAGCAAATCCTTGCTGGCTAAGCCGCCGGCGTGCTAGGTTTGGCGCGTGGCCACGCGATCGAAGGCGTCCAGGATGTCCGAACCGCAGCTCTCCATTCGCAGCGCCAAAGCCAGGACGCTCGCACGCTCCCTGTCGCGACGCACGGGACTGTCGATGAACCGCCTCGTCGAACAGGCGCTCGAGCGATACGATCGCGAATTGCGCGCAGGCGCTCCCGCCGCCGCCATCGACATCGTCTGGGATCTGGCAGCAGCGGGACGGATAGGTGTCGTCGCTGGCGCGAGTTCCGCCCACGACGATCTCTACGACGACCACGGCCTGCCGCGGTGATCGCGCTCGATACCTCCGTCATTCTGGCCATCGCCCTCGACGAACCCGAGGCCGAGGCCTTCAAGGCCCTGTTACGCCATCAGCCTTTGCTGATCGGCTGGCCGACCCTGTTCGAGACACGGGTGGTTTTGGCCGCGAAGGGGTTCGCGAATGCAGCCGAGATCGTCGCTCGCCTCGCCGAGGCCCCTAACGTCACCGCCCTGCCCTTCGAGGCCAAGCATTATCAAGGGGCCGAGATCGCCTATCATCGCTACGGCAAGGGGCGCCACCCCGCCGGGCTCAACATGGGCGATTGCTTTTCCTATGCGGTGGCGGTCACGGCAAAAGCGCCGCTCCTGTTCAAGGGTAACGACTTCGGGCGAACCGACCTTATCTGCCATCCCGGCTCCAGCGTCCTCGAACGACCGTAAATGACGGATTCGCACGCCGATCGGACGGAATTCGCCATGACCGACATCGTCAATCTCGGCGGCTCCGAAAACCGCCGCGCCCTTCAGCTCGACGCGCTGGCCGGCATTTTGCCGATGGGGCGTCGCGACAAACTCGCGAGCATCCTGACCGACGACGATGTCGAGACCCTGCGCCACCTCGCCCGCGAAGGAATGGGCGAGAATTCGCTGCGAGCGCTGGCCTCGGATCTGGCCTATCTCGAGGCCTGGTCAGTCGCCTCGACAGGCTCGCCCCTGCCCTGGCCAGCGCCGGAATCCCTGGCGCTGAAGTTCGTGGCCCATCACCTCTGGGACCCGGCGCGTCGGGCTGAGGATGCCGCCCACGGCATGCCGGCCGACGTCGAGGATTGCCTGCGCACCAGCGACCATCTGCGCAGTGACGGGCCCCATGCAAGCTCCACCGTCAAACGGCGCCTGGCTCACTGGGCGACGCTGCATCGCTGGAAGGGGCTTGAGAGCCCGCTCGGCACGCCGGCGATCCGCACCAGCGTGCGCCTGGCGGTCAGGGCCAGCGCAAAACCGCGACGGCGCAAGAGCAAGCGCGCCGTGACGCGCGACATTCTGGACCGCCTGATCGCGACCTGCCAGAGCGACCGTCTCGCCGACACCCGCGATCTCGCCATCCTGCTCGTCGCTTTCGCCTCGGGCGGGCGCCGGCGCAGCGAGGTGGCGCGCCTGCGGCTTGAGCAGCTGAGCGAGGAAGGCGATGTGCCGCTCGATCCCGATGATCCAGTCTCGCCACGCCTGACCTGCGTGGCGATCGCGCTCGGCCGAACCAAGACGACACAGGCCGACGAAGATGCTCGCGTGCTGTTGATCGGTGCGCCGGTCGTGGCCCTGCGCGAGTGGATCGAGCGGGCGAATATCAAGAAGGGGGCAGTGTTTCGGGCGATCGACCGCTGGGAGGCGATCGACGATCGGGCGCTGACGCCACAGGCCGTCAATCTCATCCTGAAGCGCCGCTGCGCGATGGCAGGGCTCGATCCGGTCGAGTTTTCGGCTCACGGCCTCAGATCGGGCTATCTGACCGAGGCAGCCCGCAACGGCGTCGCCCTGCCCGCGGCGATGCGCCAGTCGCAGCACCGCTCGGTTCAACAAGCATCGCGGTACTATAACGACGCCGATCAGGCGCTCGGAAAGGCTGCAAGGCTGGCGATTTGAGGCGCCACCCTCGCAAGCGGCGGTGACCGGCTGACAGATCAGCGCTCGGGCTGGAGCCCCTCTCCTTGCGGAGAGATTTACGCCGAAGATTTGGCGCGGGTTGTTTTTGCGCGAGGTGCCGGCTTCGGCGCGCGGGCGGCGGCAGCCTTGCGACCAAGACCCATCGACTTCGCGAGCGCGGAGCGTGCTTCAGCATAGGCGGGAGCGACCATCGGGTAATCCGCAGGCAGGCCCCACTTCACGCGATACTGTTCAGGAGTCAGCCCATAGGAGGTGTTGAGGTGACGCTTCAGGGATTTGAACTTCTTGCCGTCTTCCAGGCAGATGATCGCATCGGGCGTGACCGACTTTCGAATCGGGACGGCTGGGATCAGAGCGGCAGCAGGAGCATGGGCCGCCTCCGAGCCAAGCCCTGCAAGCGCAGAATAGGTGCTCGCGATCAAGCCGACAAGGTCGGCCGGCTGGACGTTATTGTTCGATACATAGGCAGAAACAATCGAGGTCGTCAGCTCAAGAAGCTCGGCATTGTTTTCAGTTTCGGACATTGTTCTCTCCAAAGCCGCCTGAGTGTTCTGGGATATTTCCTCGAAATCCGGGATATCTATAACACCGAGCAGGGTCTACCTAAATTCGGCGTGTAAGACGCAAAAGCAGTGCAGAACCGGAGCGATGATCGCGTTCGATTCTGCACCTCACTTATGTCGAGATCAGATCAGGCGACGGTATCGGCCAGATCCTTGGCAACCTTGAACTTGACGACGGTCTTTGCGGGCACGTCGATCATCGCGCCGGTCGAGGGATTGCGGGCCTGGCGCGCATCGCGCTTGGCGACCGCAAGCTTGCCGATACCACCAAGCGTGACGTCGCCACCCTCCTTCAGGGTCTTCGCTGCGACCTCGGCGAGGGACGCCAGCACGGCGGCCACATCAGCCTTGCTCTTGCCGGTGGCTTCGGCAACCGCTGCAATGAGTTCGTTCTTGGTCATTGAAAATCTCGCTAATTCAGGGGGAAAGCGCCCTCCGAATATCTGAAACTGACGCGAGAGCAAGCATGCGCGCGGTTATGCCGGATCGCAATTGACGGTTCCCCTCCCCGTCCGCACAGGCCGCGCTCAGCGAAGCCGGTAGCCGCGCGCCACCTTACGCGTCAGCCAGACATCGAGCGATTCAGCGGCGGCAGCATGATCGGTGTGAAGATCGAGACGGCGCCGGCCATTGGCCCCGATGCGTCCCCACTCGCGGATCAAGGCGGTGTCGCCAAACAGCGTCGGCTCGATGGCCAGCACATAGAAGCGCGCCATGTTGCAGCCCTCGTCGCGGCGCTCCAGCACCAGCATCTGCAGTTTGCCCGGGGTGTTCTCGCGCGCGACATCCATGCATGACATCTCGCGCACGGTGACAGCATCGGTCCAACGCAAAGCTTGAATCGATCGGCCGGCATTGATTCCAACCGGTGATACATCGCCCATATCGGCGCCGAGCCTGTGACGCTCTCGTCAGTGCATTCGGCTTCGGCGATATCCCCGACGGTTCTCGTGCGAGATGCCCAAGCCACCTCTCGCAACCAAGTCAGCGCCACTATTACCAAAGCTGCGGGACGGCAGGCTGTGAAACAGTCTATCCTCGTCGCGCTGGCCGCCTCACCCGCCACGCGCGATCACTGCAATATCTCGAAGGCTCCCGAATGAATGAAAAGTCGAAACAGCGTATCGACGCCGATAACGCCTTTCTGAGGGTCCAGACGCAATCGATGGTGCGCGATCGCATCCTGTCCGAAAGCGATACGATCGCCCAGGCAAGAGACGCCAATACGGCCCGGCTGAGAGACCTGCGCCTGCAGAAGGAGACGCAAGCGCGCGAGGCTGCAGCCGCATTTCCGCCTAAGCCTGTTCCTCCAAAACGCCCAAAGCACGATTGAAACGACGCTATCGGCCTGCTCACCGAACGAACCGAGATCCTTTCCCGAGATTGCGCCTTGAGCGGGCCCCCTCTCCAAGCGAGGCCTTCCCGCCAGCACGCAAGACCGAACAACCTGATGCTTGCCACTACGCTCGCTTCTTGTCGCGCTTACGGCTGCCAATCAGCGCCATAAGCATTGGTCCGAGCGAGAATTCGCCGGCTTCGGCCCTTCGCGTCAGCCCCCGCAGATAGCCGCCAGCGCTGGTGATCGCCTCACCGCGCTGAAGGATAGCCGCCACGACGATCGAAGCCTGAACTTCACCCATGATGCCCGTCGCCTCGTTCCAGGCGCTCGGGCTGATGCCCAACATCGGCCGCACCACCGCGGCCGTTGCCAGGAAGTCTCGCCAATTCGAGATCCCGCCCCTGGAATAGTCGAGCAGGTCAGGACAGGCGTCTAAAACCATCCCAAGAGGGAACGCCCCCTCCGGCATCCGCTTCGGTTCAGGCACAATCTCCAACCCGCCCCCCCTGCTTTTTGGAAAGCGAGGTTCAAGAGCAGAAAGGGAGTCTGGTTTTGAATTCTGTATGTGTCGCTCAATTTGAGACTCATTGCCGCTCATATTTTGAGTTTTAATATGATTTTCCAGCAGGTTGAGGATTTCGTCGGCAAGCAGCGATAGCTCGTCGGCAAGCGGCTCCAACGCCTGACGTGTCCCGCTACGCGGAATCCGCGCCATGATGCCTCGGTAGAGTTCGTGGATCTCAGCCCAGCCTGCCGGCCCATGCCCGGCGTGCTGCGTGGGAACGTTCTCCTCGATGCCCGTCGCGATCATCTTGACGATGTCACGCCGGCAGATCGTGATGCGCTCTTTGACCAGCCGCAAAGCTCGTGCTTCCGCCTCGACCTCGTCCGCCAGCGCTTCGAATTCTTCCGCCCGCACCACGAGCGGGGCCAGGTCGAAGCCGAAGGCGAACTCGATCTCCCCTCCCCTGCCCTTGCGGGCGTAGCGCTTGCCGTTGGGGCTGTCGCGCCGGACGATCAGCCCTGCGTCGACCAGAGCCGCCAAATGGCGCCTGAGCGTCGCCATCGGCATGCCATGCGCCCGCAACCCGAGCTGGTGGTTCGAGGGAAAGACGATCAATCCGTCGCCTGTCAGGACGGTCTCCGGGTGGAAGGACAGCAGCGCGTCGAGGACGGCCAAGGCGCGCTCAGGTACGCCAAGCGCGTTCTTGGCCGTGCAGATCGCCCGGAAGATATTCCATTTGTGGACCGCTTTTTCAGGCGGTCGCGTTTTCGCACTCGCCTGGCTTGCCACATGGGCAAGCGTCAGCGATCGCCGCCCAAAAGGCGTCGTCGAGAGTCGTGGTTCCATGATCCTTGCCTTGTTCAGGGCAAAGAAATCCTGCTCGCCGAAACGGCGCTAAATCTCTCACGAGACTCTTGACGGTGATTCGTGGAAGTGCGATTCTCAGAGCTGCCACACTAAGAGAAGGGCTTCCGGAACTCCGTTTCGGGGGCCTTTTTTCTTTTGCCGATGCCTAATCCTTCAGTGGTTGCGGAGTACAGGGCCGACGGCTCTGCGGTGTCATCCTGAACGGTTCGCCTTGAACGCTGCGAACATTTCTGGAAGCTTCCCTTCGACGAAGGCAGCAAAGGCATCGCCATTTGCATCATGCCCAATCGAAATCACGGTACGAGTTCGTGAGGTAGCCACTCGTGCCACCTCCATGTCAGCCACGGCCACAATTCGGTACCCATCGCCGCTCGGGCGCGTTTGGTTTGTTCTAGCCAATGCGGCGGCAAGAACTGTCAGAAAACGATCGTCTGACGACAACTCCTTGAATTCTGGCTGGACAATTTGCTGCGCAACGCGCGTTGCAGCACCTGGACTCGACAACGCATCGACAAGCGCAAGCCATCGTCCACGACCAATCTTAGGCGCCCGCCCAATCGCATCCACTAGATCGCCCGGAATGCCGCGAGCGACGGCTATTAGTTTCGATGCCTCTGCGCGGTCTATTGCCAGAGCTCTTTGACCCACGAGGCGGTCGTGGCCCGCATCCTCAAGTCGCAAAGCAAATGTGGCGCGTTCGATAAATGTCAGATCTTCGCGTGCAGCATTTTCGAGGCCTTGAGCGATCGCGAGGTCGGCATCAGACAGTGGCCGAACGACAGCTTTTACGGGGAGGCCAAGTTCGCGCACGGCGCGTACGCGCCGATGCCCATAGGCGATCTGGTATCGGCCCGAATTAGCAGGTTCCTCCCGCAACAGCACCGGTACGGCTTGCCCCTGCTCTCGGATCGATTCTTTCAGCGCTATGAACGCCTGGGCATCTTGGTCGTCGAAGCGATCCCGAAAGGGAGAAGGCGTGATTAATTCAGGATCGACCTCAACGATCGCCTGACCAACCGCAATGCGCCGGCGAAGCTCTTCATTCTCGCGCTCGACATTTGAGAACGTGCTTTGCAACGAGCGTATCGATCCAGAGGCAACACGTGGCAGCGCGGAGCCTGTGTTGTCTGCAGACAACACAGGCGTAGGAGCGGTAGCGAAAAGCGACTTGATCGTGTCCGCGCGCTTACTCATCGGCCCCAGACCTCTTTCATGAGGGTGACGATCTCAGCATTCACTGCATCAACCGACTCCAAAGCTCGATCGTAGGCTGCCCGGCCAACCGAGCCGCGGTCGAGCTCATAGAGCGACTGCTTGGTAAGGCCAGAATTGGCAATCGCAGTCGATTTCCAGGCGGTTGCCTTGAGCACGTCATCGCCAAATAGATTCCGCAGTAGGGCGACGATCTGCGACTCCGGCACATCGTTGGGATCGTGCCGCGTGACGACGTAGCGAATGAAATCGTAATCGAGCCGCCCGCCCGCGTTTTCGATAATGGCCATCAAATCTGATGTCATCAGCAAGAACTGGCTCATCGAAGCGACGTCGACCATCTGGGGGTGGATCGTCACCAACATAGCCGTCGCTGCGTTGAGCGCACCCATCGTCAGATACCCGAGCTGTGGGGGACAATCGATGACGACTACATCGAATTGATCGGCGACCTGATCGATAGCCCCGGCGACACGCCGAAAGAACAACTCATGTCCCCTCACCCCCCGATCGAGCATGGCGCGCGGCGTATGGTGTTCAAATTCCATCAGCTCGAGATTGCCCGGTACGAGCCCGACGCCTTCAAAGTAAGTCTCGCGAACAACCTCCTGCATCGGCCTGCGCTGGTCGTCATAACGAATCGCGCCATAAAGTGTCGCGTTCTCAGGGATATCGAACTCAGGCTGATAACCGAACATCGCCGACAGTGACGCTTGGGGATCAAGGTCAATCGCTAGCACCTTGAACCCTTGGAGCGCGAG
>NCCO01000146.1 GCA_002279705.1 Allobosea sp. 12-68-7 | reverse complement strand
GGCCCGGTCCGAGGCCGGCGGCAGATGCTTGGGCACGAAGCCACCCTTGGCGCCGACGGGCACGATGACGGCGTTCTTGACCTGCTGCGCCTTGACGAGGCCGAGCACCTCGGTGCGGAAATCCTGTGGCCGGTCGGACCAGCGCAGGCCGCCGCGGGCGACCTTGCCGAAGCGCAGATGGATGCCCTCGACGCGCGGCGAATAGACGAAGATTTCGTAGAGCGGGCGCGGCAGCGGCAGCGAGTCGACCTTCGCGCAGTCGTATTTGATCGAGATCGTGCCGCGCGGCTGCCCGTCGCAGCCGATCTGGAAGAAATTGGTGCGCAGCGCCGCGTCGATCAGGTTGACGAGGCGGCGCAGGATGCGGTCCTCGTCGAGGCTGCTGACGGCGTCGAGCGCGGTCTCGATCGCCCGGCGCTCGCCCTCCATCTTGTCGCCACGCTCGCCATTGCCGAGGCGGGGATCGAATTTCGCGATGAAGAGCGCGACCAGGCCCGCTGCGATCGCGGGATGCCGGGCCAGCGCGTCGGCGATGTAGCCCTGCGCATAGGGCGCCCCGACCTGGCGCAGATAGCGCCCGAGCGCCCGCAGCAGCGAGGCCTCGCGCCAGGCGAGGCCCGCCGCCAGGACGAGCTGGTCGAAGCGGTCCGACTCCGCCAGCCCCCGGAACTGCGCCATCATCGCCGCTTCGAGCGCGGGCCCGAGGCGGGACACGTCGATCTCGCCATCGTCGGCGCGCTCCAGCGTCATGTCGTGGAGCCAGACGCGGGTGGTGTCGGCGGCCTCGCCGGCGGCCGGCTGCGGCGTGATGTTGTAGGTCCGCTCGTTGACGACGCGGAACCCCATGTTCTCCAGCACGGGGACGCGGGCCGAGAGCGAGATCGCCGCGCCGCGGGAGAAGACCTTGAGGTTGGCCCGGGTGAGCGCATCGCCCTCGCGGCGGTAGAGATCGACGGCCCGCGCGCGATCGGCCGAGAGCTTCTGCAACAGGTCGATGTCGGCCAGCGTCTCGGAGGGCGAGAAGCGGTCGCGATAGGCGGCGCCGAAGGCCTCGGCATAGCGCTCGGCCAGCGCGCGGGCGGCAGGCCCGGAGCGCTGCGCGTCGAGCACGTCCTTCAGCCCGTCGCTCCAGGTCCGCACGATCGCGGTGATGCCGGCTTCCAGCGCGGCCCGGTCGACCTTCGGGGTTTTCCCCTCGTCGCGGGTGCGGGCGAGCGGCCCTTCCGGATAGGCCGGATAGGCGGCCGAGATCCGGCCCTGATAGATGCTCGCCAGGAACTCGCCGACGCGGCGGCGCACGCGGGTGTCGTAGCGGTCCTTCGGAATGAAGACGAGGATCGAGACGAAGCGGTCGAACTCATCGACGCGGGCCAGCGCGCGGATGCGCGGCCGCTCCGTGAGCTGCAGGATGGCGAGCGCGAAGCTCTCCAGCGTGGTGGCGTCGATCTGGAAGAGCTCGTCGCGCGGATAGGCGTCGAGCACGTTGTAGAGGGCGCGGCCGGAATAGCTCGCCGGATCGAAGCCGATGTTGCGGGCGACCCGGGCGACCTTGAGGCGCAGATAGGGAATGGCGAGCGCGCTGCCGGTGTAGGCGTTCGAGGTCAGCAGGCCGACGATGCGCAATTCGCCGTCGAGCCGCCCGTCCGGGGTGAACAGCTTGACCCCGACATAGTCGAGATGGACGCGGCGGTGGACCCGGCTCTTGACGTTCGCCTTGGTGATGATGAGCGCCTGGGGCTTGGCCAGGAAGGCGCGGATTTCCGGCGTGACGGCGACCATCTCGCGGTTCTTGCGGAGCACCTTGACGGCGGGATCGCGCAGGATGCCGAGGCCGGAGCCCTCGATCGGGTCGGCCGCCGCATCGCCATTGGGGAAGCGGTAGGCGCGGATGCCGAGCAGGGTGAAGTTGTCGCCGGCGATCCATTCGAGGAACTGCAGCGCCTCGCCGACCTCGTCCTCCGGCAGCGGCGGCGGATTGCCGCGATAGGCCTGGATGACCGCGGTGATTCGGCCGCGCATCTCAGCCCAATCCTCGACCGCGAGCCCGACATCGGCATAGACGCGCTCCAGCCCCGTGCAGAGCCGGTCACGCGCCTCGGGCGAATCGATTCGCTCAAGGACGATCTGGATCAGGCTTTCGCGGCGCGTGCCTTCGGGGGCCCGGCCCGCCGCCTCACCGGCCAGTGAGAGGAAGGCGCCGTCGGCGGCGCGGGCGACCGCCAGGATCGGGTGCGAGACGAGACGCGGCTCGTAGCCCTGCTCGGCGAGTTCCGACAGCGTCGAATCGAGCAGGAACGGCTTGTTCTCGTTGACGACCTCGAGAATCGTGACCTGGCGCTGTCGGCCATCGCTGTCGAAGGCTTCGTCCCGCAAGCGCAGATTGATCGCCTGGGGTGCGCGTGGCGCCAGCAGATGCGCATGGGCTGCGGCTGCGGCCCGGGCCAGCATATCGGCGGGAAGGGCCTCGAGATCCTCCGCGACGGCACGGCCATAGAGCAGGCGCGGAAAGTCGGGCGGCATCGCTCCCGGATGGTCGGCTGCTGCGCTCTCGATTGCGGAAACGGCGGCAGCCGTCGCATTGGTCACGCGCTTGCCCATGGTCCACCCCTGTTATTTTGCCCCAGCGATGACATAGGCTGGGACGCCTTTCAATTGCGGCGCAGCGCTGGGCGACGACCCGGGCGATACGACAGGACGAACCATGATGGCCAATCATGACAAGCCGAAGCCCGGGGAGAGGCCGGCGCCACAGGATGTCGCCCCGCCTGCGATGGCGCTCGATCTGCCGCCGGGGGCGCTCTGCGCGGAGAACCAGGCCTATTTCGACAAGTGCGTGGCAAAGCTCGGCTTCGTGCCGAACGTGCTCGTCGCCTATGCCCATGACGACGCCAAGCTTTCGGCCTTCGCCGCCTTCTACAACGACCTGATGCTGGCCCCGTCCGGGCTGTCGAAGCTCGAGCGCGAGATGATCGCGGTCGCGGTGTCGAGCGTGAACCGCTGCTATTAATGCCTGACGGCCCATGGCGCCGCGGTGCGGCAGCTGTCGCAGGATCCGGTGCTGGGCGAGCTGATGGCGATGAACCACCGCGCCGCCGATCTGTCGGCGCGCCACCGTGCCATGCTCGACTTCGCAGTCAAGCTGACGGAGACACCCCATCGCGTCGGCGAGAGCGACCGGGACGGCCTGCGAGCGGTCGGGTTCGGCGAGCGGGACATCTGGGACGTCTCGGCGGTGGCCGCCTTCTACAACATGTCGAACCGCATGGCCTCGGCGGTCGACATGCGCCCCAACGCCGAATATCACCGGCAGGCCCGGTGAAACGGGCGGTCGCGACCAAGAAAAACGGCCGGCGCAGGACGCCAGCCGCTGAGTTGGCCTCGATTGAACTGGCCCGGCTCCGCACGACCCGCGGGGGGCTGGGGGGCTGACAAACCGAAGATCGGCGACGCCGGGCCATCGAGGCAACACCAGCATCAGACCCGCGCAACAGGGCGGACGCTTGGCCCGATCGCGGCGAAAATGCGGCGCCGCTGACGAAGCCGTGATGGCGGACGGCGCCGTCCGCGCCCGATCCGGCGCCGCGGGCCGCGCCTCGCCGATTGCTTGCCAGCATAGCATCGGGCGGGCATCATCGGCTTCGAGGCATCGAGGCCGCCACGGCGGCGGCCATCGGGAGGCGCAATGAGCGAGAGCGAGACGCCGCAATCGCAGGCGGCAAACGGGGTCATTCCATTCCCGGTCGCTGCGAAACCCGCGACGGTCACCTTCGACCGCAAGGAGCTGTCCGAGCTGCTCAATCTCTACGGCCGCATGGTCGCGGCGGGCGAATGGCGCGACTACGCGATCGATTTCCTCAAGGATCAGGCGCAGTTCTCGGTCTATCGCCGCTCGTCGGAGGTGCCGCTCTACCGCATCGTCAAGGATCCTGCGCTGGCCAAGCGCCAGGGCGCCTATTCGGTCGTCGCGGCGACGGGGCTGGTGCTGAAGCGCGGCGCGGAGTTGTCGCGGGTGCTGCGGGTTCTCGACAAGAAGCTCAGCGTCGTCGGCTGATTCGGGGCCGTCCCGTCAGGTCGGTGGCGGCGTGCGGCCGCCCTCGCCGAGGTCCTTCTGCATCAGCATCTGGTCGAGCCAGCGGCCGTGCTTGAAGCCGACCTTCTCGGCCACCCCGATCAGGCGAAAGCCGGCGCGCTCGTGCAGGCGCCGGGAGCCGATGGATGCGCCCGTGCCGTCGCCGATGACGGCGATCATCTGGCGGAAGCCGCGGCTCGCGCAGGTCTCCATCAGGGCGGCGAGAAGTGCGCTGCCGGCGCCCTCGCCCTGGGCGTCGGGCGCGATGTAGATCGAGTTCTCGACGGTGGCGCGGTAGGCGGGCCTGGGCCGGTAGGCGCTGGCATAGGCATAGCCCAGCACCCGTCCGTCGCGCTCCGCCACGAGATAGGGGTAGCCGCCGGCGCCGATCGCCTCGAAGCGTTTCAGCAGTTCGGCCTCATCGGGGGCTTCCAGCTCCCATGAGGCCGTGCCGTGACGGACGGCGTGCCCGTAGATCGCGGCGATGGCGGGGATGTCGGCCGCTGTGGCGGGGCGGATCGCAGGCGCTGTCATGCCGTGATCTTCCCTGCGCGAGGCCAAAAGAAAAGCCCCGGCCTTGAGGCCGGGGCTCGGTGTTTTCGCATGGCTGCCCGGATGAGGGGCAGGTGGCGGATCACTCCTGCTTGCTGCCGAACAGCGAGAGCAGCATCTGGAACATGTTGATGAAGTTCAGGTAGAGCGACAGCGCGCCGTTCACCGAGAGCTTCGCAGCCTCCTCCGGGTTCATGTCGGAGTAGAGGTACATTTCCTTCAGACGCTGGGTGTCCCAGGCGGTCAGCCCGGCGAAGACCAGCACGCCGATCGCCGAGACGGCGAAGGACAGGGCGCTGGACTGCAGGAAGATGTTGACCACCGAGGCGATCACCAGGCCGATCAGGCCCATGATCAGGAACGAACCCATCGCCGAGAGCGACTTCTTCGTGGTGTAGCCGTAGAGGCTCAGCGCACCGAAGGTCGCGGCGGTGATGAAGAACACCTTGGTGATCGATTCACCCGTGTAGACCACGAAGATCGACGACAGCGACACGCCCATCACCGCCGCGAAGGCGAAGAACATGGCCCGCGCCGACGAGGAGCTCATGCTCTCCGCCTTGAACGAGAAGAACAGGATGAAGGCGAGCGGCGCCAGCATCACGACCCACTTCAGCGGGCTGGTGTAGAGGGCGGTCCCGAGCGGGGTCAGCGCCGTGACCTTGCCGGTCGGCGAGACACCGGCGATCGCCAGCATGGAGATGCCGATCGCCGCCAGGCCGGTGATGGCCAGGCCGATCGACATGTTGTTGTAGACGCCGAGCATGAACGAGCGCAGGCCCTGATCCATCTCGACGGCGCTGGTCTGCTGTGCGCGGCCGGCACCCCAGACTGGAGCATTGCGGTCGAAGTTGCTCATCGAGCGAGGTTCCCCTGACAGTGATTCCGAAGACGGTCATCGCGTCCGGCGATGCCCTGTCGTCGCGCACAACCGTGGCGATGACGTGAATATGAGGGGGTTTGGCGGTTCTTACAAGGGGGCCTCATGGTTAAACGCCGAGCGCCATAGAAACGCGACACCACGCCCATGCAAAGTTACAACCCTGTAATGTCTATCCAGAGTCCTTCGCAGCTAGTCATCACAAATTCCGCAGATGAGAAGCCGGCGCTTTCGATAGTATTTTCAGCGTACCGGCGAGCCCGAACAGGACGGTGACGCCGACGGCGGCAGTCGCGGCCAGTAACGCGCCGGTCGGGTCACTAACGAATTCGATCTTCATCACTTGCGTCACGACACCCCAGCCGGCGAGAGCGCCCGCGACAACGCCGAACAGCGCCGAGACGAGGCCGATGGCCGCGTATTCAAGGGCGTACGACGAAAGTATGAAGCGCCGCGTGGCGCCCAGCGTCTTCAGGATCATGGCGTCGTAAAGCCGCGCCCTCTGGCCGGCCGCCAGTGCGCCGCCCAGCACCAGCAGGCTCGCGGCGATGGCGAGCCCGGATGCGCCGCGAATCGCGGTGGCGAGCTGGGCGACGATGGTGTTCACCGCCTCCAGCGCGTCCTTCACCCGCACGGCCGTCACGGTCGGGAACTCGACGGCCAGCCGGCGCAGGAGGGTGGCGTCCGTGCCGGCGGGTGCCGCGGCGGTGTCAGCGGCGGGCGTGATCGTGGCGAGGTTGGTGTGCGGCGCCCCGGCGAAGGTGTTGGGCGAGAACATCATCACGAAATTGATGCCGAGCGAGCGCCACTCGACGGTGCGCAGATTGGCGACGCGGGCCGTGATGTTGCGGCCGAGCACGTTGACGGTGAGGCTGTCGCCGATCTTCAGGCCGATGCCGGCGGCGATCTGCGCGTCGAAGGACACCAGCGGCTCGCCGCGATAATCGGCCGGCCACCACTCGCCCTGGGCGACACGCGAGCCCTCGGGGATCGCCTGCGCATAGGTGATGCCGCGGTCGCCATCGAGAATCCAGGCGGCTTGTTCGCTCGCCTTGATGTCCTCGGCGCGGACGCCGTTGATCGAGACGATGCGGCCGCGCATCATCGGCACGCGGGTCAGCGTGGCGCCCGGCCGCTCTTGATGGAGCAGCGCGTCGAACCGGCCGGCCTCCGCATTCGGGATGTCGAGGAAGAAGAAGCTCGGCGCCTTCTCCGGCAGGGACTGGGTCAGCTGCCGGGTCAGGCTGGTGTCGATGAAGGCCAGCGCCGAGAGCAAGGCGACGCCGAGCCCCAGCGACAGCACCAGCGACGGGGTGAGTGCGCCGGGGCGGTGGCTGTTGGCCAGCGCCATGCGCAGCGACGGGTTCTTCGGCCGCGGCAGCCCGCGCGCCAGCGCCATCAGCCCCCAGGAGACGCCGCGCAGCAGCAGGAAGATGCCGGTCATCACGGCGATGTAGATCAGCGCGATGCGCCGGTCATAGGCGAAGAGCAGCGCGACGCCGATGAGTCCGGCGATCGCGAGCAGGCAGATGGCGAGATAGATCGCGCGCGGGCGGCGGGCATCGGGCGCGATCTGGTCGCGGAACAGCGCCGAGACAGGGACGTCGTGCGCGCGGCCGAGCGGCAGAATGGCGAAGACCAGCGCGGTGAGCAGCCCGTAAAGGGCGGCGACGCCGAGTTCACCGGGCGCCAGTGTCGGCTCGAAGGGAACCGGCAGGACGGATTTCAAGGCGGCGCCGAGCGCGAAGGGGGCCGCGGCGCCCAGAGCCAGGCCGATGGCGGTACCAAGCGCCGCGACCAGCATCACCTCGGTCAGGTGGATCGCGACGACGCGGCCGCCGGTGGCGCCGACCGCCTTCATGGTGGCGAAGTCGAGCTTCTTGGCCTCGACGAAGCGGCGCACCGCATTGGCGACGCCGACGCCGCCGACCAGCAGGGCGGTCAGGCCGACGAGCGTCAGGAACTGGGTGAAGCGCTCGAGATTGCGCTGGAAGCCCGGATTGGCGTTGGCGCGGGAGCGGATCTCCCAGCCGGCATCACGGGCTTGCGTGCCGGCATCGGCGATCAGGGCCGCGAGATCGGCATCGCTGGAGGCCTGTGGCGGCAGGGCGACGCGGTAGGTCCAGCGCACGAGACTGCCGGGCTGGAGCAGGCCGGTGGCGCGCAGCGCCTCCTGCGAGATCAGCAGCCGCGGGCCGAAGCCGACGCCGGCTGCGATCTTGTCCGGCTCGGAGACGAGGTTGGCGCGCAGCTGCAGGCGAGCCGAACCGACGAGGATGGTGTCGCCCGGCTTCAGGTCGAGACGGCCGAACAGGACGGGATCGGCGACGGCACCGAAGACGTCGTCGCGCGCCGCGAGCAGATCGGCGACGGGGGCTCTCGGCTCGGTGACGAGGTTGCCGATGCCGGGATAGCCTGCATCCACGGACTTGATCTCGACGAGCGCTGCGCCCTTGTCGCCCGCATTGGCCATGCCGCGCATGGTGGCGATGGTCGAGACCGTGCCCCGGCCGGTGAGGAAGGCCATTTCCGGCGGCGTCGCCTCGCGGTGGATCAGCCCGAAGGCCGCGTCGCCGCCGAGGATGCGGCGGCCCTCGCGGGAGAGGCCCTCGGTCAGGCCGCGCGAGGCCGAGGCGACGGCGGCGATCGTCATGACACCCAGCGCGAGGCAGGCGATGAAGACGCCGAAGCCGCGAAATCCGCCGCGCAGGTCGCGCCAGGCGAGGCGCAGCGCCAGCGCAGCCAGCGGGGCGCCGGCCGGAGAGGCGGGAAGCGGTTTGATGGTCCCGTGCATCTCAGAGCGCCGCCACATCCGCCGCGGCCGGGGCGGGGCCGGCGGCCTCGATTCGGCCGGCGCGCAGCCGCACCGTGCGGTCGCACAGGGCCGCCAGCGAGAGGTCGTGCGTGACGAGCACCAGCGTCGCGCCGCGCTCGCGCCGTAGGGCGAAGATCAGATCGACGATCGAGCGCCCGGTGCTTTCGTCGAGATTGCCGGTCGGTTCGTCGGCGACGAGGATGGCGGGGTCAGGCGCGACGGCCCGCGCGATGGCGACGCGTTGCTGCTCGCCGCCCGAGAGCTGGGCCGGGTAATGGTCCATGCGGTCGCCGAGGCCGACATTGCGCAGCTCGGCCTCGGCCCGGGCGAAGGCGTCGCCGACGCCGGCGAGCTCCAGCGGCAGGGCGACGTTCTCGCGCGCCGTCATGGTCGGGACGAGGTGGAAGGACTGGAAGACGATGCCGATATGGCGGCCACGGAAGACGGCGAGACCGTCCTCGTCGAGGGCGCCGAGATCCTGGCCCGCGACCTTGACGAGACCGCTGTCGGGCCGCTCGAGGCCGGCCATCGTCATCAGCAGCGTCGACTTGCCGGAGCCGGAGGGTCCGACGAGCCCGGTGGCCTGCCCTGCCGCCAGCGACAAAGAAACGCCCTTGAGGATATGGACGCGGGCGGCCGCACGCCCCAAACTAAGCTCGACATCCCGCAATTCGATCGCCGGCTGATCCGTCGGCGGGACGCGCGTATCGCTCATCATCCAATGATCCTGACTTCGAAATCCACCAGCGGCCCTGCTCTCAGCCAAACGCGGCCCGAGCAGGGCAGGCCGTCATGTCGTGCCGCAGAGCCGCGATATGGGCGCGGTCTTGCCCTTGTCCAATCTCTCTGCGCCGCTTTTCTGCTCTGTCTCTCCCTGCTGCCGGTCGCGACCATGGCCCAAACGCCCCCTTCGAACCCCGGTTCCAAGCCGGCGCGGACGCTCAAACTCGTGGCTCTCGGCGACAGTCTGACCGCCGGCTACAATCTTCCGGCCAGCGCCGCCTTCCCGCCGGCGCTGGAGCTGGCGCTGCGGGCCAAGGGCCATGCTGTCGAGATCGTGAACGCCGGCGTCTCCGGCGACACCGTCCAGGGCGGGCTCGAGCGGCTCG
>NCCO01000145.1 GCA_002279705.1 Allobosea sp. 12-68-7 | reverse complement strand
AGCCGGGGCGGCAGGATCGTGTCGTTCACGAAAGCCTGATGTCCCGGCCCTGTCATGCTGCATTGCAGCACCTATCTTGAGGGCGTCCGACCGTCGGGGCCGCCGCATCGCCTGCGCCGCCCCGGACGGCCTCCCTTTTTGTCGGCCGCGCCGCGGCCCCTCCGAGGACCACCCCCATGACCCGATCCGATCCGTCCCACCCGACGCTGTTTTCGCCGTTGCGCCTCGGCGACATCGATCTCGCCAACCGCGTCGTCATGGCGCCGCTGACGCGCAACCGCGCGACCCATGGCAATGATGCGCCCAACGCACTCAATGTCGCGTATTATCGCCAGCGCGCCGGCGCGGGCCTGATCATCTCCGAGGCGACGCAGATCTCCCAGCAGGGCCAGGGCTATGTCTGGACGCCCGGCATGTACACCGCCGAGCAGGTCGCCGGCTGGAAGGCCGTCACCGGCGCCGTCCATGCCGAGGGCGGCAAGATCATCGCCCAGCTCTGGCATGTCGGCCGCATCAGCCATGTCTCGCTGCAGCCCGGTGGGCAGGCACCGGTCGCCCCCTCCGCCATCCCCGCCAAGGGCAAGACCTATGTCGAGAGCGGCTTCGTCGATGTTTCAGCGCCGCGCGCGCTCGCGCTGGAGGAGCTGCCGGGGATCGTCGCCGACTATGTGAAGGCGGCCGAGAACGCCAAGGCCGCTGGCTTCGACGGCATCGAGATCCATGCCGCCAATGGCTATCTGCTCGACCAGTTCCTGCGCGACGGCACCAACACCCGCAGCGACGCCTATGGCGGCTCGATCGAGAACCGCGTGCGGCTGACGCTCGACGTGGTCGAGGCGGTGGTGAAGGTGTTCGGGAAGGGGCGGGTCGGCATCCGCCTGTCGCCGGTCACGCCCGCCAACGATGCGCGCGACAGCGACCCGCAGCCGCTGTTTGCGCATCTCGTCGCCCGGCTGGACGAGGCGGGGCTCGCCTTCATCCATGTCATCGAGGGCGCGACCGGCGGGCCGCGCGATTTCCTGCCCTTCGACTATGACGCGCTGCGAAAGGCTTTCCGCGGCGCCTATATCGCCAATAACGGCTTCGACCGCGCCTCGGCGATCGAGGCGGTCGCGAGCGGGCGCGTCGATGCGGTCGCTTTCGGCCGGCTCTTCATCGCCAATCCCGACCTCGTCGAGCGGCTGCGGCGCGATGCGCCGCTGAACACGCCCGAACCCTCGCTGTTCTATGGCGGCGACGGCAAGGGCTACACCGACTATCCGACGCTGCAGGACGCGGCGGCCTGACACGGTTCGCCCGAGGCGATCCGTCGACGGGAAGGGGGCGCCTGGCGGCGCCTCCTTCGCAATTTTCAGGATCGCTTTGCAAAAACAGTTGCAGGCCGGCGGCGGTGCGATTACACAGCAGCCCTTGCCGCGCTGCTCCCATCGTCTAGCGGTCAGGACGTCGCCCTCTCACGGCGAAAACTGGGGTTCGATTCCCCATGGGAGCGCCACTGCGCGCGCTTTTCATTGATTTATAACGGTTTTTCTGCGATTGTCAGCCCGTTCGGCGCTGGCTGGTCAGAATTCTGGTTAGAATCCTGGTTAGAATCGGCCTTCGAGAGAGGTGCCGATGGGCCGCTTCAACAGCAATGGTAATCCGTTCCTGATCGAGCGCCCCGAGGGTGGGTTCACCTATTTCCGCAATGTTCCACCCCGGTTGAAGTCCGTCCTGTCGGGTGAGGTCAAACTCCCTTGGAATGGGGCGAGGCGGTCCATCGGTGGACGAGGGACAATCAAGATCGCGCTGGGGACCCGCGATCTCCAGCTGGCCCGCAAGCGCTGGCTCGACGTCCATCCTCAGGTGGAAGGTCACGTGGAAGCGGCGACGCTGCGAACGATGCAGACCGCCAGGCCTATCGCTGTTCGGGCGGTATCGGGGCTCTCGCCTTCAGAGATCGAGCACATCGCCAACCGATACTATCGGCAAATCCTCAGCGGTGACGACGATGAGGTTCTCAGGCGCGACCAACTCGCTGACCGGACCGAGTTGGTCCTCGAGGAACACGAAGGGCTTGCCACCGACCGCGATGCGGTTATCGCAGCCCGCCGGATTGCCCATATGCGGGAGCTGGATGTTCTGAGGCGAGCACTCCAGGAGCCAGAGCGCTTTGACTTTGACGGGTCATCGCGCATCCCCACTCTTGCTGCGCTTCGTGCAGAGGGGCACTCGGACGAGAGCGCTCGCGCGATCAGGCAGTCCTTCGAGGATGTCCTTGCCGAAAGCGAGATCGGCGAAGTCCTTGCCGACAATGGTGTGAGTCTGCCGCGCGACCATCTCGATCGGACGCGATTGTCGCTGGCCATCGCACGTGCTGGTGTCCGAGCTCACGAGGACGTCCTGCGGCGGCTCGATGGAGCGCCTGTCGAAACCCCGCCACCGCTGCCGGTCCTCATGCCTCCGGTTATGGATGCTGGCCCTTCACTGCGTGATGCCCACAAATCCTGGATCGACCAGCAAAGCCCTTCCGCCAAGACTGCGGAGGAGTATGGCGTCTACGTCGAGCGCTTTATCTCGGCCTGTGGTGACGTACCCATCCGTTCCATCACCAAAAAGCATGTGCTGGCCTATCGTGATGCCCTGAGCCTGTTTCCCCGCAACATCCCCTCGGACCTCCGCAGTGCCAGCGTGACGGCGATCCAGGAGTGGACCGCGAAGAACAACGCAAAGCTGCTCGCCCGCAGCACAATCCAGACCAATCCCTGCCTCGGCACTAAGTTTCTTCTCAAGGAGGGTGAGGTCGTCGAGCGGCTGCCCTATTCCGACGATGACCTGAAGGCCTTGGTGAGATCGCCGGTCCTGGCGAAGGGGAAACGCTACAAGGCTGGAGGAGGGGAGGCTCAGAAATGGCTGCCGCTTATCGCCATGTATACCGGTGCGCGGCTTGAGGAGATCGGACAGCTTCGCGTGATCGACGTCCTCTTCGCCTCGAAGCCCGGGGATGTGTCCTTCTTCGACATGGAGACGATCGACGACACGCCAGGCCAGGAAACGCGTCGCAAGACGCGGTCGTCGCGACGCTGCGTTCCGATCCATAAAAAGCTGATTGACCGCGGGTTCGCTGGCTATGTCGAAGCCCAGCGAAAGGCGGGCTCTGTTCGACTGTTCCCAGAGCTCAGCCCCTATCGGGGCAAGATCACCCACGGGTTCAGCAAGTGGTGGGGTCGCTATGCGCGGAAATCCGTGAAGGACAGCCGTAAGACCTTTCATAGCTTCCGGCACCGGGTCACCGACCAGTTCCGGAACCAGGTCCGCCCGTCTGACGGCATCCTGCAGGCCATCCTCGGACACGATAAGACGGATACCACCTCGGGATATGGGTCTGGCTTTGATCTCGAGACCCTGAACGAGGCGCTCCAGCGGCTCGACTACGGTCCCGAAATTTAACTGCCCTGCCTACTCGCTCCGGAAACCCAACCCCGTCTTCTGTGAGCGCTACCGCCAGGAGACGCGTGGTCTCGGCCCGGGCAGTGTCATGACGTGCTGGAAGATGATGGCTGGATGAGCCCCAAGAGGTAGTCTGCTATCGGACTGGGGCCGGTAAGAGCAGGCGTCGGCCTCGTCCGCGCGCCGGATGCCGTCGTCAGACGCTTAAACAGCGCCGGATCGATACCCAGTCGGGCGCAGATCCTGCAACAGATTTCCTGAAGCCAGCTAAGGATTGATGCGGGCCAGCGTGGCGGGCCCGCTGTTGGCCGCCTCGCATTACCCGTCGCCTTCATCGAAAGGCTCGCCACTGACGCCGGATAGCGGAGATAGGCAAGGCTCCTGCGGGCGGAGGCTCTCGAGCAATGGCACTTTCCACGTTGCCGATAGGGGGGAGAGTTTCTGGACAGGCCGGGATCAGGAGCCGGCAGGACTGCAGCTCCTCGATCGCCGGCCTTCTGGCGATGCAGGATCCTCACGCCGTCAGACGGCCCTTTCCTTCTCGATGCCCTGTCCGCGCGACAGAAAGCTCACATTCGCCACCGCAGCCCCGAGCGTGACGTGCCGATGGATGATGACTTCGATGATCCTGATCAGGCGATCGACATCGTCGGTCTTCGGCCGGAAGAAGTAGATCTCGTTGGCGACCGAGCGCCGCCAGGTCGCGTTGAAGCCGTAGGTCGAGTAGCGCCGCAGCGTCCGGCGGTCGATGTCGGCCATCCTGCAATGGGCGATGCCGCCAGGCGATTCGAGCCAGGCGCCGAGCGAGCAGTCCTGCATCAGGTCGTGCATGCGCTTCTCGAACTCCTCGCTGCCGAGGTCATGGGGCAGGCGCACGGACAGGCCACGCTCCTGAACGGTCACGGGCGATCCCTCAAGCGGCCTGCCGACCGGAAGCAGGACCTGGAATGTCCAGGTATCGAACCCAAGCTCGCTGCACAGATGGCCCTCCGCGGTCATCGTAAGCGCGCCATAGCGACCGCGGCTCAGCTCACGCAGCCGCGTCGTCGGGTCGGACTGCGTCGTCGCCGACAGCTTGTGCAGGGGGGCGTTCAGCCGCCGGGCGATCCCGACCAGGCCCTGCGCCGCAGGGTTGTGCGGGTGATAGCCGCACCCTGCCGCGTAGGCGAAGGTGAGGAAGCCTGGTCGGTACTGCGAGAGGAACGCGTCCGTCAGGAACGCATCGCTGGGCAGCGGAAGGAGCTTCGTGCCGCCGATGCGCGGCCACTGCGTCGGATACCAGCGCCGGACGGCGCCGGCCGAGCCTTCGGGCAGGAGCACGCTGCCGATCTCTCGATTCGCGTGCGGCCTCCCGCTGGGGTCGTCGGTCTTGGTCGTCATGGTCGATTTCTTTCGTGCTGGGCTTCCCGGGGGCATTCCCGATCTCACCTCACTCCCGATCTGCCTCTGTCTCCTTCCTCGGGCGCATGAACCCGATCGATGCACGGGCGGCTTGCGCCGATGCGATGGTATCAGCCGCCACCACGTCGGCGGGGACGAGCACGTCGCGGCCTTGGGCAGCGGCAAAGCCCAGCGCCAGGCGCAGGACGCGTGCGATCCGGCGTGGATTATGTCTCGCAAGCGCTGCCAACACCGTGTCGCCCGGCATGGGCAGCCCGAGCGGCGTGATGACCTTGGCTGCGATTTGCCGCGTGAGCGCGACCAGGTCGGCGCCCGTCGGCGCGACGACCGCAACGATCAGGAACCGGTCCCGGATGAAGTCTGGCAGCACGGAGAGGTCGTTTGCGGTTGCGATGAAGAAGGCATGGGAGACGTCGAACCGTACCCGCAGGTACTCGTCGAGCAGGGACTCGGCGTTCTCGGCCTCGAGCACGTTCAGCAGGATGTTGTACGGCTGCTCGTCGCGATGCGTCACGAACTTGTCGATCTCGTCGAGCACCACCACCGGGCTCGCCGAACCTGAGGTGACGAGCGCTTCGGTCAGCAGGCCCATCCTTGCGCCGCGCCAGGACGTCGGGTGGCCGGTGATCAGTTGCATGGCGTCGGAGTTGGTGGCGCAGGACCACGCGTGCGTGGGCACGCCGAGCACCGCCGCGAGCGATTTCGAGTAGTGCGTCTTGCCGAGCCCCGGAGGACCGGCGAGCAGCAGAGGCGGCAGGCTCAGTGGCGTGCCGGTCATGATCGACAGGGCGATCGCCCGATCGACGAGGTCGGTCACGGCGGCGAAGCCAGGACAGCGCAGTCTGAGCATGCTCAACTGCTCGCGCATCGGCGCGGTGCCGAGCAACACCGGCTTCCTCGCGCTCTGCGTGGAGAGCCAGCGCAGCTTCTGATAGCGGGAAGTGTCTTCACCGGACAGATGCACGGTTTCGTCATCGTCCCCGGCTGAGAGGAGCCGCATTTGCTCGTAGACTTCGCCGAGGTCGAAGATCTGCGTGCTATGGCGCCTCCAGATGGCGTCGAAGGCGACACCGCACTCGTCAGCGCCGAGTTCGACGCCGCCGATGCGGTCAGCCGAGCCACGACTTGTGAGGTGTCGATCGGGGCGCAGCTGGGCCGGGTCGTCCGGCGAAGCTTCGGCGTGGGCATGGTCCTGAACGGCTCCAGCCCGTTCATCGTCATCCGATTGGGTCATCATCGTATTCCGCGGTTCCGCGAGACATTCTGCCTTCCGCGGGGTCGGCCATTCCGGACTTCCGCCCGCGCCCATCCCAAAGTGAAAGGCGGCGCCGGGTGGCGCCGCCTCGTACTGGCTTGATTGGTGGCGACGACGCGGATCGGTCAGACGATCTCGATCCAGTCGGGCGTGAACAGCGCGTACTCGCTCAGTCCAAGCCGACGGTGAACCCAGATCGCCTCGTCGACGATGTGCCGCACGGCCGCCTGCTGGTGCAGGGGATCGGGGCGGCAGGCGCGATCGTTGATGATCTGCGCCATCACGCGCTTGTCGTCGATGTCGGCCGTCGTGCGCACCGGCCAGATCATGGCCTGGCAGGCAGACAGATAGGCAAGGATCTGGGCGCCCTCGGCGGCGAACCGCAGATCGCGGCTCTTGCCGTCCTCGTTGGCGCGGGCGAGGTCGAACAGCCGCTCGGCGGTCGCCAGCATCCTGATGATCCGGTCTCGCAAGCCGCCGAAGTCGGGACCACTGCGCGCGAATGCAATCCAGCTCTCCGGTGCGATGGTGAGAACCGGCTGGCCGCCGCGCACCGGCAGGAGGTCGCGCAGATCGTAGCGCAGCCGCGGCCAGGTCGCGAGGTTGCGGTCGTCGAGCGAGGGCGCGGGCGGCGCCGGTGGAACGGTCAGTTCGCCCACGTGGAACGCCGCTCGCATCACACGGATCCGACGCGCCGTCGCGGGCTCGAGCGACGCGACGTAGTCTGCCTCCTGCTCAGTGCCGAACGGCCCCCGAGCGTGCGCGAGGGCGAGCTTCGCGTCGACTTCGTCGAGGCGGTCGGCCGGCCAGACGCAGACCAGGCTGTCGAAGAGGAGCGCTGCGAGTCCCAGACCGGCTGCGACGGTGTTCGCCTGCGGGTGCCGATCGACGGCATAGGCGACACGATGGGCCTCGTTGTTGAACTGCCGCGACATCCGCGCCGCCTCCTTGAGGTCGGGCCGGCTCTGCCGGAAGGCGATGAGGTCGCGCAGCGCCGGGTCATCGCCGAGGCCCGAGGTCAGCGCCTCGATCGGATCGGGCATCCTCTCCCCCTCGCGAAGCGCAGGGGTAGTGTTCTCGGGCGGCGGCAGCCTGCCCTGATCGTCGTTCTTGGACATAATATGTTTTTCCGTGGGTTACAGCCATCTCGACTGCATCCCCTCCTGCTCTCTGGAATCACGAAGGGGCGCCCGCGGGGACGCCCCTTCTTCTCCTGCAGGGTCTTGGACCTCAGCGGCCGCGCACGGCCGCCGAGATCGTGCGAGCCGTCCTGCCGAGCTCGCCGATGATCGCGCCCGTCATCGTGGCGAAGGCGACGATGCTGCGCAGCCTCGGCTCGTGGAGGCGCGAGGCGAGAGCCATCGCACGATCCTTTGTGGCCGCGCCGTCATCGACGAGGTCGGCGTAGAGGCAGGCGCGTGCGAGGTCGACCGTTGCCAGCAGGGCAGCCCCGTGTCGGGCTCGTTCGAGCCGCTCCAGCGCCTCGGGCCCGATATCGCCGTCGGCGATCTCACGCGCGTGGCGTTCCGCATCGTCGAGCTGGAGCGCGGCCCGCTCGACCAGCGCCGCGACCTGCGGAAGATCCCGCATGAAGGCCGTCAGGCTCAGGCCCTGCTCGAGCGCGACCATGGCGGGTTCGCCCTGCCGCGCGTTCTTCACCGAGGACGGGACGGCGCTCGCCAGCATGAAGGTCCTGCGCTGGCGCTCGCCGATGGTGATCGGCAAGGGGCCGATCTCGAAGGCGAGCGCCGCAGCTTCGACCATGGCGGGATCGCCGGTCAGGCGGAGCTTGCAGTCGACGCTGTCGGCGATGAACGCGCGCGCCAGCACATCCTCGCCAGTTCGCGGCGGCATGATCGCCAGCGCGATGACGCTGGCCGAGTTGAGGAGCGTCAGCGCCGTCAGCATGTCGAGGCAGGCGGCGACCTGCGGTTTGGGCGAGGTCTCGGCCAGCGCGAGAAAGCGCTCGGTCTCTTCCGCGAAGCCGAGCGCACGGCCGGCCGTGGCGCTGATGAGGAATCGCTCGCCGGCGAAGGCGGCATAGGCCGTGTCGCGATCGCTGGAGAGGGGAAGCCTGCGCGCGATCCCATCGAGATCGTCGGTGACGGGGCGGATCGTCGCTTCGAGGGCGATGTCCTCAAGCGAGGTGGTCGGGATGTTGGTCTTCATGTCGGATCCAGAAGTTTTTGGGGGTTACTGCCTCGTGGCAGCGCCTCTCCGTTTCCTTCCGGAATGGCCGGCGCTTCGGGCGCCGGCCTCTCATCCTTCACGCCGCCATCTGCTGGCGGTCGCTGCGCTCGCGCAGCCAGCGCTCGATCGCATCGAGATGCGCGTGGCGATGCGCATCCTGCGGATCGAGCGAGGCACGCAGTTCCGCAACCTCCCTGATCGCCTTGGGCAAGGTCAGCCAGGGCACGTCCGTCTCCGTCGTCAGCCGCTCACGCAGCCAGTCGCGGCCCTTGCGCCAGGCTTCCGGCGCGAGGCACTCAGGCGCCTCCAGGAACATTTGCCTGTTGGCGAAGGCCTGGAGCCGGACGTCGCCCAGGTGCTTGACCAGGGCGCCACGCTGATCCCAGGGCAGCTCATGCCAGCGCGCGCAGATGCGCATGTCGGCGTCCGAGAGGAAGCCGCCCGAATAGAGCGTCGCCTCCGGATAGGGCGATGGCTCGCGATCGGCGAACCGGTTCTTCAGGGCCTCGGTGAGATGGCGTTGGAAGCTCGGATGCAGGCGCACCCGACTGGCGCGGTCGTTGTAGACCGCGTCATCGAGCCGATCGGCCGGCAACGCGTGCTGAGCATCTTCCCAGGCCAGCACGATCGGCTGGGCATTGGTCTTCACCATCCGCACCGGTCGTGGGCCCGGCCGGGTGAGCAGACCGGCGATGTCTTTGGCTGAGCCGTCGAGATAGCTCGCAGGGTCGATCGAGAGATCGAGCGCAGCCCAGGACGTCGCATTGCCGGGGTTGGCCATGACACCGACCGCCGGGACCAGTGCCGACTGGCCGCCGAGGCAGATGAGATCTCCGCTGGAGAGGAGACGGATCGGTCCCGATTTGTGCGCGTTTGCGAGCATCAGCTCGACGCTGCGCGGGGCGCGCTCGCGCAGCACCCGAAACAGCGCCAGCGTGGCGCGGGCATCGAACAGCGCGTCATGCGCCTCGTCCTCGGCGAGGGCGATCCCATTCGCGCGGCAAACCGCACCCAGCTTGAGCGAGCGCTTGCCGTTGCCGTCGACGGGAACCGTGATCGCGCCGGGCTCGATCAGCATCGCCGCGCGAAGCATGACAAGGGTATCGGCCCGCTTCAGCCCGGTGGCCTGCGTCGCATAGGGCGGCAACAGATGGGTGAAGGAGTTGAAGCGGAGGACCTCCTCGTCGAACCGCATCACATTGTGACCCAGAATCGTCGCAGGCGTCCACGCCCGCAGCGCCCGGCCGATCTGGCCGAGCAGCTCCAGGCTCGACATCGGCGCCTGATCCAACTGGTCCGGTCGGATACCCGTGGTCAGCAGGGCCCCCGGCGACGGCACGATATGAGCCGGAAGGCGACACCTCAGCGAGAGCTCGCTGAGCGTGCGCAACTCGTCATCCGTGTGAATGAGGGCGGCCTGGAGCGGCACGTTCCAGGCCGGATCGAGTCCGCTCGTCTCGAGATCGTACACAATGAAGGGCATCGGCGCGCTCCTACTGCACGCCGCCGGAGCCGGTCGCGACCGGCTCCTTGCGCAGCTTGATGCCGAGCGCGCTTGCATCGGCGTGCATGGCGATCTCCACCATGTAGGCCGTGCGCGAGCGCTCCATCTCGCCGGGCAGGAAGTTCATCGTCTCGTAGATCTCGATCTTCTGCTCGAGCTCCTGCTCGTTACGGGCCGGAGCCTCGGCGATCAGCAGCGCGAAGGTCCGCGCCATCGAGCGCGCGCCTTCCGCCAGCTGTCGGCCGTTCAGGTTGCCCTGGTCCGCGTGGACCGCGTCTCCGTCATGCTCGAGGAGCAGCGCATGGGCCAGCGCCGCCTGCCACATCGGGAACATCCGAGCATGCTCGGTGCTGAGCCGAAAAGCCCGCGCATAGCGCGCGAGATCGCCAGCCGTCGGGCGCGCCTCATCCTCGGCCCGCGAGGCGCCGTCATTGATCGTCGTCATCGGAAATCCGTTCCGGCTCGAGAGCCCGGGACGGCTTCACCTGCTCATTCCCCGGGGGTTCCCTACAATGGGTTCCGTTCACCGCTCTCCATCGAGGCATCCACTTAGGTGCGGCGTGCAAATCATTTTCGACTTGACGGGCGGAACGGGCATCTTTGGCCCTTACCCGACCTCTGGAACGTCTGCTGCCTGGCGGTCGGATACCTGAGTGGCCGGTCGGCAGATCGATGAGACGAGGGCTTCCAAATCGGCCTTGAGCTTTTGATCAGCCTGAAACGCGATTAGGTGCCAAATCTGGGCCCCGACCTCCTCTGCCACTTGGTAAAGCTGCTCCAGCCGGCAGTCTTCAGGACGCTCGCCGAGGGCAGGCAGCACTTTTACGAGTTCTGTCGCACAACGCCTGACCGGGTGCCCAGGAGCGCGCTTGGCTGCGCAAAGTGCAACGCCAGCAATCATGGACGAGATGATGCGTACCATCGCCCTCAATCCCTGATCGGGTGGCATCGACGCAATACCCTCTGCGATCTCCGGCAACAGTGGGCTCCGGAGCACCGAGGCTCCGAGTGGGGCTACGGATAGCATCATGCAATCCCGGGAAAAGAGCCACGCCGCGAAGTCGGCAGTGCCTGCGTTGGGCGACAGGCCGAAACAGTCTCCTGGCCTGGAGACGCATCACCAGGCCAGCTGTCCTTTCGTTGGCACTCAGAATTCTTCCCAGCCGGAGTCGCCGGCGCGGCTGTTGGCGACCTTCTT
>NCCO01000144.1 GCA_002279705.1 Allobosea sp. 12-68-7 | reverse complement strand
GCTGCTGCGCGACGCGGGGCGCCGTCGGCGGTGATGTCAGGCCGCCAGCTTCCCGACCAGCCCGGCGAACCTGTCCATGAAGCCCTGCAGGAAGCCGCGCGTCGCCTCGACCGTGACGGTTCCGGCCTCGTCGACCAGACCCTCCTTCCAGGTGATGAACATCTGTCCGCCCATCACCAGCGCGCCCTGGTTGCCCAGGATGTCGCGCAGATGCTGCTGGGCGCAGGCGGTGCCGACACCGCCGGGGCTGGTACCGATGATGGCGGCGGGCTTGCCGCCCCAGACGCCCTTGCCCGAAGGTCGCGAAGCCCAGTCGATCGCGTTCTTCAGCACGGCAGGGATCGAGCGGTTGTGTTCCGGCGTCACCACCAGCACGGCATCGGCCTCCGCGATCGCCTCCTTCAGCCGCGTCGCGCTCTCAGGCCAAGCCTCGGCCTCGAGATCCTGGTTGTACATCGGCAGATCGTCGATTTGCGCGAAGCTTGCCGCGAAGGCTCCTTCGCCCAGCGTCGCCAGCGCCTGCGCCAGCTTGCGGTTGATCGACGCCTTGCGGTTGCTGCCGACGATGATGGCGAGCTTGAACGGGGCCATGACGGGGACTCTCCTCAGTTGTGACTCGGACAGGAACTGTGAATCAAGGCAACGCGCAGCGGCCTCGCCGCGTTCACTCCGCCGCCCGTGAGGGCCGCGCCGCCAGCGGCAGAGCCGCGAACAGCCCGGGAGAGGCATCCGTGCGCGCCTTCTCGAGGGTCAGGAGACGCAGCTTCGTCTCGACGCCCCCCTCGGCCGAGAAGCCGCCGGTCCGGCCGCCGGCGGCGAGCACCCGGTGGCAGGGCACGATGATCGGCACCGGGTTGCGACCGAGCGCGACCCCGACGGCCCTCGCCGCTCCCGGCTGGCCGAGCCGGGCCGCAACCGCGCCATAGGTCATCGTCTCGCCGGGCGGAATGCTCAGGGCGATCTCGTAGACGCGCCGCTCGAAGGCCGGCACGGCTTCGAGATCGAGAGGCAGATGCGAGAGACCGCGCGCCTCGCCCGCCAGCAGCGCCACGATGTCCGTGATGGCAGCTTCGACAAAGGGGAGCGGCGGCGCCTCGCCGGCCCGCGGGAACCGCCACGCCAGCCGCCGGCGGGCCGTGTCCTCGTCAAGTTCGGGGAGCTGCGCGCCGATGATGCGGTCGCCACGCCAGACCAGGGCGCAGCGGCCGATCGGCGTCGGGAAGAGGCAGTAGGACGGCATGGCGTGATCCTAGGCCAGCGCCGGCCGCGCCGTCACCCGCTCACATGAACAGCTTCTCGCCATCCAGCCCCTTGTAGAGCCCGGCCACCTGCTCCTCATAGCCGTTGTAGAGCAGCGTCGGCCGGCGGTCGCGCGAGCCGAGCAGCTGCTCGCTCGCCTGGGTCCAGCGCGGATGCGGCACGGCCGGGTTCACATTGGCCCAGAAGCCGTATTCGGCAGGCTGCAGCCCCTCCCAGAAGGTCTTGGGCCGCTCCGCCACGAAGCTGATCTTGGTGATCGATTTCACCGATTTGAACCCGTATTTCCACGGTACGATCAGACGCACCGGGGCGCCATGCTGGCTCGGGATCGGCTTGCCGTAGATGCCGGTCACCAGCAGCGGCAGCTCGTTCGTCGCCTCCGCGATGGTCAACCCCTCGGTATAAGGCCACGGATACCAGCGGGCCGACTGGCCCGGCGCCATGCGCGGGTTGAGGAAGGTCTCGAAGCGGATGTATTTCGCACCCGAAAGCGGCCGGGCGAGATCGACGAAGGCCTTGAGCGGGATGCCCGTCCACGGCACCGCCATCGACCAGCTCTCGACGCAGCGAAAGCGGTAGAGCCGCTCTTCCAGCGGCAGCCTGCGCACGAGGTCGTCGAAGCCGATCTCGAAGGGCTTCTCGACCATCCCGTCGATCGCGATCGTCCAGGGCCGGCTGACCAGACGCTTCGACGCCGCGACGATGTCCTTGGACGTGCCGAATTCGTAGAAATTATTGTAGGTCGACGCCAGCGCCTCGTCGGTTACCGCCCGGTCGAGCGTATAGGCGGCGTTGCGCTTGGCGGGGTAGAGATCGAGGGTCGGATCGGCGCCCTGGGCCGCGGCGACACCCGGAAGCGTGGCCCCCGCGATCAGCCCGGCCCCGCCGGCCATGAAGATGCGGCGGTTGAAGAACACCGCTTCCGGCGTCGCCTCGCTCTCGGGGATTTTCCAGCTCGGACGGTTCTTGATCAGCATCGACGGACAAACCCCGTTTCGGATGCCGCCACTCTAGCGCATGGGCAACCGCCTAGCGCAATTCACGAGGGGGAGAGGTCCAAGCCGCCCCGCCGTCATGCTCGCCCCTGTGGCGAGCATCCACGTCTTGAACACCGCCCACGGTCGAGGAAGACGTGGATGGTCGGGACAAGCCCGACCATGACGGCAAAACGCGGCGCTCGCAATGACGAGGCGCCCTCAGCCCCGCGCCTCCAGCGCCTTGACGATCGCCTCGCCCATCTCGCTCGTCGAGACGGCATTGGCGCCCGGTGCGGCGATGTCCTTGGTGCGGGTGCCGGAGCCCAGCACGTCGGCGATCGCGCCTTCGAGACGGTCGGCCGCCTCGATCGCGCCGAAGGAGTAGCGCAGCGCCATCGCGAAGGAGCCGATCATCGCGATCGGGTTGGCCAGCCCCTTGCCGGCGATGTCCGGCGCCGAGCCATGGACGGGCTCGTAGAGCGCCTTGCGCTTGCCCGTCACCGGGTCCTCGGCGCCGAGCGAGGCGGAGGGCAGCATGCCGAGCGAGCCGGTCAGCATCGCCGCGACGTCCGAGAGGATGTCGCCGAAGAGGTTGTCGGTGACGATGACGTCGTATTGCTTGGGCCAGCGCACGAGCTGCATGGCGCAGTTGTCGGCGAGCACATGCTCGAGCTCGACGTCCGCATAGTCCTTGGCGTGCAGCGCGGTCACCGTCTGCTTCCAGAGCACGCCGGTCTTCATGACGTTGTGCTTCTCGGCCGAGGAGACCTTGTTGCGGCGCGTGCGCGCCAGCTCGAAGGCGACGCGGCAGATCCGGTCGATCTCGGGCGTGGTGTAGAGCTGCGTGTCGACGCCGCGCTTGGAGCCGTCCTCCAGCGTCACGATCTCCTTCGGCTCGCCGAAATACACACCGCCGGTGAGCTCGCGCACGATCAGGATGTCGAGCCCCTCGACGACTTCGGGCTTCAGCGAGGAGGCCGAGGCCAGCGCCGGATAGCAGATCGCCGGGCGCAGATTGGCGAACAGGCCGAGATCCTTGCGCAGCCGCAAAAGCCCGGCTTCCGGACGATGCTGATAGGGCACATCCGCCCATTTCGGCCCGCCGACGGCGCCGAAGAGCACGGCGTCCGCCTGCTGGGCGAGCTTCATGTCGCCTTCCGAAATCGCCTGCTTGTGCGCGTCATAGGCGGCGCCGCCGACGAGCCCCTTCTCGATCTCGAAGGCGGCAAGCCCCTGCTCGCCGAACCAGGAGACGATCTGCTCGACCTGCACCATCACCTCGGGGCCGATGCCGTCGCCGGGAAGCATCAGGAGCTTATGGGTCGCCATGGTCGTCGCCTCGCCGTTTCTTGAACCTGCAATGGCGGCTGATTAGGGCGCACGCCCCCCGCATGCAAGCGGCGCGCGCGCCATGTCAGGGCCGCGCCCGCCGCGCGGTCACCTCGATCTCGACCTTCATCTCGGGCTTCAGCAGCCCGGCCACGACATAGATGCCCGCAGCCGGGCGCACCGCGCGGAAGACCTCGCCGCAGACGGCGAGCACCGGCTCGCAATAGGCCCGGTCGGTGACGAAGTACTGCGCCCGCACCACGCCCGCGAGCGAGGCGCCGGCCTCCGCCAGCACAGCCTCCAGCGTGCGGAAGATGTTGCGCGCCTGCTCGCCCGCCTCCGCCGGCAGGGTCATGGTGACGTAGTCGTAGCCGGTCGTCCCGGAAACGAAGACGAGATCGCCATCGATCACCGCGCGTGAATAGCCGTAAGCGGTCTCGAACGGCGAGCCGGTGGAGATCAGGCGGCGGGTCATCACGATTTTCCGTCATTCTCGGGCGAAGCGAAGCGCAGACCCGAGAATCCCGTGCAGGAGATGCTCGGGTCAAGCCCGCGCATGACGCCGGAGCTAAACCCGCCCGCTCTTCAGTGCGCGCAGCACCTTCTCGCCCGGCCGTCCGGTCTGCGGCATGCCGATCTTGGCCTCGACATCCCGGATCGCGGCCCGCGTCAGCGAGCCGACGGCGCCGTCCGGCTCGCCGACATTGTAGCCGCGCGCGATCAGGAGCCGCTGCAATTCGCGGCGCTGCTCGCGCGAGAGCGGCAGATCGTCGGTCGGCCATTGCCCCTGCACGCCCGGCCGGCCGCGCAGGCGGTCCGATAGCAGCGAGATCGCCAGCGCATAGGAATCCGCGCCATTGTAGCTGAAGGCCGCATCGTAGTTCTTGAAGACGAGGAAGGCGGGTCCGTTGCGGCCTGCCGGCATCAGCAGCCCGGCATGGCCCGTGCCGTTGAGTGGCGAGCCGTCGAACTTGACGATGCCGCGCGCCGCCCAGGACGACACAGGCTGCTTCGGGTTGCGCCCGGTCGAACCGGAATAGCCTGATGGAACCCGCACCTCGTAGCCCCAGCTCGCGCCGGTGACCCAGCCCGCCTTGTCCATAAAGTTGGCGGTGGAATGCAGCGCGTCGGGAATCGAGTCGACGAGGTCGCGCCGCCCGTCGCCATCGCCGTCCACCGCGAGCCGCAGATAGGTTGAGGGGATGAACTGGGTGTGCCCGAAGGCACCCGCCCAGGAGCCGAACAGGCGCTCCGGCCGCAGATCGCCGCGCTGGATGATCTGCAGCGTCGCCAGCAGCTCGCCCTTGAAGAAGGCGTTGCGGCGCGGCGCCAGGCAGGCCCCGGTGGAGAGCGCCTGCACCAGTGGCCAGCGCCCCTTGGCCTTGCCGAAATCGCTCTCGACACCCCAGACGGCGGCGATGGTGTGGCGGTCGACACCGAAGCGCTGCTCGGCCGCGGCGAGCACCGAGGCGTGCTGGCGCATCATCGCGCGCCCTTCCGCGACCTTCTCCTCGTCGACCAGCGTGCCCAGGTAATCCCAGATCGGCGTCTTGAACTCCGGCTGGTTGTTCATCGCCTCGATGATCTTCATGTCCGGCTCGACGCCGGCCATGGCGCGGTCGAAGGTCGCGGTCGAGACCCCCTTGGCGGCCGCGTCGGAGCGCAGGCCTGACAGGCAGGACTGGAAACCGCCCTGCGCCGAGGCGGCCGAGGCGATGAGGACGAGGGGCAGGGCCAGGATCGTTGCGCGCATGGTCTCCACCGAATCGCAGGAATGACGCAAAACTAGGGCGTGGCGGTTAAGAGAGGTTAACCATCGCCAAGGCAGCGCAACCTGACGAATCCGGCTATCAGGGCGAGAGCCCCCGCCGGAACCCGCCATGTCGCCCGCCTCGATCGAACTCCTCGGCTTCACCGCTGCCGCGCTCACCAGCCTGTGCTGGCTGCCCCAGGCCTGGCGCACCATCCGCACCCGCGACACCAAGGCGATCTCGCTCTGGACGCAGTCGCTGCTGGCGTTGGGTACCGTGCTCTGGTTCACCTATGGTCTGCAGATCGCGTCCTGGCCGGTGGTCGTCGCCAATGCGCTGACGCTCTGCCTCGTGCTGCTCATCCTGTCGATGAAGCTGCGCTTCGGCTGAGCGGAGGCTCCGGCCGGAACAGACCCGATCGCCGGGCGTTTCCGGCCTCGCCACGGGAAGAACCGCAATGCCCTCCCTGACCACCGCCCATGTCCTGCCGATCCTCCTGCTGATCGGCTCCAACGTCTTCATGACCTTCGCCTGGTATGGGCATCTCAGCTACAAGAGCACGGCGATCGGCCTCGCCATCCTCGCCAGCTGGATGATCGCGCTGCCGGAATACATGCTGGCGGTGCCGGCCAACCGCATCGGCTCGGCGGTCTATTCCACCGCCGAGCTCAAGACGATGCAGGAGGTCATCACCCTCCTGGTCTTCGCCGGCTTTTCGGTGTTCTGGCTGAAGGAAAGCCTGACCTGGAACCACGCGATCGGCTTCGCGCTGATCGCGGCCGGCGCCTTCTTCATCTTCCACGCCAAGGGCTGATCCCAGAGCGAGCGCCGATCCGAGCCGATCCCGGGGTGACAGCGCTGTGCCGGATCGTCACAGTGGCGCCATGGATCAGCACGCGAAGCCCGCCCTCCCCTTCTCCGGCCACGACGCGGTCGAGGCCTATCTCGCCTCGGGCTACGACCAGGTCGTCGGCATGTCCTCGCGCTTTGCCGCCGCGATCTGCGCGCGGCTGCTGCGCCTCCAGACGGAGGAAGGCGTGCGCGGCCCCATCGCCGAGATCGGCGCCTTCGAGGGTCGCTTCTTCATCGCGCTCGCCCATGCGCTCGAGGACGGCGAGATCGCCCTGGCGCTCGACATCTTCTCCTGGCCCGATCCCGGCGTGGAGCAGCGTTTCGAGGCCAATTGCGCCCGGCATGGGATCGGCCCGGAGCGCCGCCGCACGATCAAGGGAGATGCCGGCGCGATGGCGCCCGCAGACCTCCTCGCCAAGGCCGGCGGCGTACCCTTGCGCTTCATCCATATCGACGGCGAGCATTCCCGCGCCGCGCTCGGCCGCGACCTCGCGCTGGCGACCGCCTGCCTCGCCGAGGGCGGGCTGATCGTCCTCGACGACATGCTCCACCCCGGCTACCCGACGCTGATGGTCGCGGTGCAGGCTTATCTCGAGGCCAATCCCGACATCGTGCCGCTCTGCGTCATCGACCGCGAGACGATCGTCGGCGCGACCAAGTTCGTGCTCTGCCAGCGCGCCTGGTTCGAGCGCTACCAGTCCCGCCTGCTGGAAATCTTCAAGGACTTCATCTGGCCGCTGGGCGCCGATTTCGAGCCGCACTGGTGCCTGGTGCTGTCGCAGGACACGAGGCTGGCGGAGATCGTGTGAGTTCGCGGTCGTCATTTGGAGCGCAGCGAAACGACAACAACGACCGCGCCGGCCGCACCCGCAACAGCTTCCCATCGGGCGCGTCGCTCAGCAGGTGAAAAAAATTCGTCCGGCCCCTGGCGGACGTCGCGGATGTGTTCGCCGGGTCCCTCGAGCAACCACTCCTGCCCGGTCACGGCCCCGCCCTGGGTCGAGAGCCGGACCAGCATCTGCCCGGCGAGCCCGCCGAAGACGAGCGCACTACTCCAATCCGGCCAGACGGCACCGTCCTGCTGGGTCAGCCCCGAGGCGCGATCGACGATCAATGTCGAACAAGGGCCACTTATACCCGGCTTGGCCTTCCCCTCGCCGATCCGGCCGGCGCGCCCTGCCCGTCAGATCGCCATATTGGCGCTCTTGATCACCGCAGCCCAGCGCTTGGACTCCGCGCGCATCATCTCCGCGAAGGCAGCCGGTTCGTTGCCGATCGGCTCGGCCCCTTCGTTTCGCAGGCGCTCCTTGATTGTGTCGCTGTTGATCGTGGCGACGGTGGCGTCGCGAAGGGCCTTGACGATGGGTTCCGGCGTCCCCTTCGGAACCACGAGCCCGTACCAGGCGGTCGCCCGATAGTCCGGCCAGCCGAGTTCCGCCACGGTGGGGGTGTCGGGGAAGAGTTTGGTGCGCTGCGGGCTGGTGACCGCCAGCAAACGGACCGCCTTGCCTTCGATCAGGCCGAGAGCGGACGGAACGGTCGTGACCATGAAGTCGGTCTGTCCGGCAAGGAGGTCCGTCAGGGCGGGGCCGGCTCCGCGATAGGGCACGTGGACCGCTTCAAACCCGGTGGTTCTGGCGAGCAACACGGTGGCGAGGTGGCTCGCCGAGCCATTCCCAGCCGAGCCATAGGTGAGCTTGCCGCCGTTCTTCTGCGCGTGCTCGATCAGGTCACGTGCGGTCTGGAATGGCGACTTCGGCGCGACAACCAGTGCGAGCGGCGCATCGGCAATCAAGGTCACTGGATCGAAGGCTGTCAGCGGATCGACTTTCACATTCTTGTACAGGTGCGGGTTGACCACCATCGGCCCCTGGTTCGCGAGCAGGACCGTGTAGCCATCCGGGGGCGAAGACGCGGCCTGCGCCGTGATGAGGTTGCCACCGGCCGATCCGTTGTTCTCGACAACCAGTGACTGACCGAGCCTTTCGCCGATGCCCTGCGCGACGAGGCGCGCGATCGCATCCGTGCCATTTTCCTGGCGCATGCGCCACCAGGCGGTGGCCAGGCGGTCGCGCTGAGCGCACTGCTGGCCCCCAAGGAGGCGGCGCCGAGGAGCAGGGTCCGGCGTGTCGGATGCATCGTCATTCGTCCCTCCTGTTTCAGGGCGACTGACGGCCCCGTTGTGAGGATTGCTATCGACTCAAACGACCATTTTTGGAAATGCGATAATTTTGCAAATTGATGCAATATACACATCAATCTCTACGGGCGTGCCTCCGGACTTTCACTCCATGTGTGGATCAGCATGTCTCTGAAGCGTTGGGCAGCGGGTGCCAGACGCGCCTTTCGGCGTTCGACCAGACCGATGGTGCGCGACACCGAGGGCGTGCCGATGACCTTGGTTGCGATGACGGGGTGGTCTCGCGGCGGTGTTGCGAGCCGCGGCAGCACCGACACGCCGAGGCCGCGCTCGACCAGCCCGAGCGACGTCGTCAGATGGTTGACCTCGAACTTGAAGGTCAGTCCGATACCCTCCTTCGCCAGAGCGCTTTCCAGGATCATGCGATTGCCGCTGGCGCGGCTGACTCCGATCAGCGTCTGGTCGGCGAGGTCTTTCCAGGCCAGTTCCTTGCGGGCGGCCAGGGGGTGGTCGCGCCGGCATGCGAGCACGAAAGGATCCTCCATGAGCGGGGTGAAGACCAGATCGGGGTCTGAACTGCCGAGAAGATTGATACCGAACTCGGCTTCCCCGCGAGCAACGCTCTCGAGGCCGTCATTCGCCGACAGGTCGAGGATCCGGAACCGGATCAGCGGATAGGTCGCGCTGAACGACTCGATGGCGCGCGGCAGGAAGTAGAAGGCAGCGGTCGGGACGCAGGCGATGGTGACCTGTCCCGACTGTCGGCCGGCGACGTCGGTGATGCCGAGCAGGGATTCCTCGAACTCGTCGAGCAGGCGGCGCGCGAGCGGCGCGAAGGACCGGCCCACGCTCGTGGGGCTGACCCTTCGCGTCGTTCGCTCCAGCAACGGCGCCCCCACCGCCACTTCGAGGGCCTGGACGCGGCGGGACAGAGCGGGCTGCGAGATGTTGAGCATCTCGGCCGCTTTGTGGAAGCCGCCCAGTTCAAGAACGGCGAGAAAGGCTCGGATATCGAGAAGCTCGAAATTGATGCGCATTCCATATCAATGATCGAACTCTTTGCATTTCACAACATGATCGGGGTGGTGGATACGGCTCTCCAGACACGGCCAATCGCGGCGTCAGCCGCGGGGAAGAGCCTCCATGGCAATCCAGCTTCGCATCCCATGCACCCTCATGCGCGGTGGCACCTCACGCGGGCCGGTCTTTCTGGCAACGGACCTCCCGGTGGATACCGGCTTGCGCGACGAGGTCCTGCTGTCGATCCTCGGGTCAGGCAACGAACTTCAGATCAACGGGCTCGGCGGCGGCAATCCCCTGACGAGCAAGGTCGCCATCGTCGGGCCGCCGACGCATCCCGACGCCGATGTCGACTATCTTTTCGCTCAAGTGAAAGTTGTCGAGCGCGTGGTCGACACCTCGCCAAACTGCGGCAACATGCTGTCGACCGTCGGCCCTTTCGCCATCGAGAAGGGGCTCGTCGCGGGCCAGGCGGGTCACACGCGCGTCGTGATCCACAACGTCAACACGGGGCAGCTCGTCGCCGCCACGGTGCAGACCCCCAACGGGAAGCCGGTCTATGACGGCGGTACCGTGATCGACGGCGTGCCCGGAAGCGGGGCCCCGGTCGAACTCGAGTTTCTGGGCGTCGCTGGCGCCAAGACGGGAAAGCTGCTGCCGACGGGGGCCGCCATCGATCTCATCGAGGGG
>NCCO01000143.1:4060-14204 GCA_002279705.1 Allobosea sp. 12-68-7 | reverse complement strand
TGAGCCTGCCCGCAGAATCTCAAACCCGTTCGGAGACGTTCCATGTCCATTTCGTTCGCGCGCACCGCGCCGCTCGGCCCTGTCTTCGGCTGATCGCCCCCCAACCCTCCGGAGTTGCTTGCCATGCCTGCCCTGACCGCGATCGAGGCCTTCACGGACGAGCTCGTCGCCATCCGCCGCGATCTCCACGCCCATCCCGAGATCGGCTTCGAGGAGGTCCGGACGTCGGGCATCGTTGCCGAGAAGCTGGCGGCCTGGGGCATCGAGGTGCATCGCGGCATCGGCGGCACCGGCGTGGTCGGTATCCTCGAAGGCATGGGCGGGCCGGGCCGGCGCATCGGCCTGCGCGCCGACATGGACGCCCTGCCGATGGACGAGATCACCAACCTGCCCTGGCGCTCGACCATCCCCGGGCGGATGCATGCCTGCGGCCATGATGGCCACACCACGATGCTGCTGGGGGGCGACGAGATCTACGGCATCCACAACGCGCCCAATCTCGACCCCGGCCAGATCGCGGTGTTCCCCGGTGCGGCGATGGCGGGGGCGGATTTCTTCGACATCAAGATCACCGGCAAGGGCAGCCATGGCGCGATGCCCCATGTCGGGCGCGACCCGGTCATCGTCGCGATCTCGCTGGCGGCCGCGCTGCAGACGATCGTCAGCCGCAACGCCGATCCGCGCGAGGCCGCGGTGCTTTCGATCACGCAGATCCATGCCGGCTCGGCCTATAACGTGATCCCGGAGGAGGCGATGCTGGCTGGCACGGTGCGGACCTTCTCGCCCGAGATCGCCAAGCTGATCCGCGAACGCATGCGCGAAATCTGCGCCGGCATGGCGCTGACATTCGGCGTGCAGATCGACATCGACATCCGCGGCATCTTCGACGTGCTGGTGAACCATCCCGAGCAGGCGGTCGCGACGGCGGCTGTGGCCGCCGAGATCGTCGGGGTGGGCAACGTCCTGACAGAGCCGAAGCCGGTGATGGGCAGCGAGGATTTCGCCGACATGCTGCGCGTGGTGCCGGGCGCCTATGCCTGGGTGGGACACGCCGGCAGCGTGCCGGTCCACAACCCGGCCTTCGTGCTCGATGACGGCATCCTGCCCATCGGCGCGAGCCTTTTGGCGCGCCTCGTCGAAACGCGCAGCAAAGCCTGAAGGCGCCCCGCATGAACTCCGCCGATCTGCCCCTCGATCTCGCCAGCCTGCTCGCGGGCCTTCGGCCCTGGATCGAATGCGAGAGCCCGACCTTCGACGTCGCGGCCGTGAACCGGATGATGGATTTCGCGGCGAGCGAGCTTGTCGCGGCGGGCGCGAGCGTCACGCGCTTTCCCGGCCCGCCCGGACTCGGCGACTGCCTGCGCGGCGACTTCCCCCATCCCCGCCAGGGCGAGCCGGGCATCCTGATGATGTCGCATCTCGACACGGTGCATCCGGTCGGCACGCTGAAGACACTGCCCTTCCGACGCGACGGCGGGCGCTGCTACGGGCCGGGCATCCTCGATATGAAGGGCGGCGCCTATGCCGGGTTGCAGGCGATCATCGCGCTCGCCAGGGCGGGGATCGAGACGCCGCTGCCGGTCAGCGTGCTCTTCACCAGCGACGAGGAGATTGGCAGCCCCGGCACGCGCGAGCTGATCCTCGCGCAGGCGCGCCGGCACCGCTTCATCCTGGTTCCCGAGCCGGGGCGGCCGGGCAATGGCGTCGTCACCGGGCGCTATGCGATCGCACGCTTCAACCTGCTGGCCGAGGGGCGGCCGAGCCATGCCGGCTCCCAGCTCAAGAACGGCCGCTCCGCGATCAGCATGATGGCGCAGCAACTGCTCGCGATCGAGGCGATGACGGATGACGACTGCACCTTCAGCGTCGGCGTGATCCAGGGCGGGCAATGGGTCAATTGCGTGCCGACGACCTGCCGGGCGGAGGCGCTCAGCATGGCGAAGCGGCAGGCTGATCTCGACCGCGGGGTGGAGCGGATGCTGGCGCTCGGCCTGCAGAATGCCGACGGCACGCGCTTCACGGTCACGCGCGGCGTCACACGCCCGGTCTGGGAGCCCAGCGAGGCGACGCTGAAGCTGTTCGGGCTCGCCCGCGAGGTGGCGCAGGAGCTGGGCTGGAGCCTCGAGCACGACTCGGCCGGCGGCGGCTCGGACGCCAATTTCACCGGGGCCGAGGGCCTGGCCTCGCTGGACGGGCTCGGTCTGCTCGGAGCCGGCTATCACACGCTGGAGGAGCATATCGAGGTGGGCAGCCTGCTGCAGCGGACGCGCCTGATGGCCGGGCTGCTGGCGCGGTTGACCGCGTGAGGATGCCGGGCGAGCATGCGCCGCCCGGTGGCACGGGGCCTGCATAGATCGCGATGCGCCGCACGCGCACGACAGTCGGAGGAAGAGCACCATGGCAGGGCGTTGGAAGACTTTGGTGGCCGCCTGCGCGATCATCGCCGGCACGTCGTTGGCGCAGGCGCAGACCCTGAAGATCGTGATGCATTCGGACGTGAAGATCGTCGATCCGATCTGGACCACGGCCTATATCGTCCGCAATCACGGTTACATGATCTACGACACGCTGTTCTCGATGGACGAAGCCGGCAACATCAAGCCGCAGATGGTCGAGAGCTTCACAGAATCGGCCGACAAGCTGACCTATAAATTCACGCTGCGCGACGGCATGACCTGGCATGACGGAAAGCCGGTCACCGCGGCCGACTGCATCGCTTCGATCACGCGCTGGTCTGCCAAGGATCCCGTCGGCCAGAAGCTGATGACCTTCGTCGACACGATCACCGCCGACGACGCCAAGAGCTTCACGGTGAAGCTGAAGTCGCCGACAGGCCTGCTGATCTTTGGCCTCGGGAAGCCGTCGTCGAACGTCCCCTTCATGATGCCCGAGCGCGTCGCGAAGACCGACCCCAACACGCAGATCTCTGAGTTCATCGGGTCTGGCCCCTTCGTGCTGAAGACCGATGAATGGAAGCCGGGCGACAAGATCGTCTACACGAAGTTCAAGGACTACAAGCCGCGCGCGGAGCCGGCGTCGGGGCTGGCCGGCGGCAAGGTCGCGAAGGTGGAGCGGATCGAGTGGCTCGCGGTGTCCGACCAGCAGCAGGCGGTCAACGCGCTGCTCGCCGGCGAGATCGACATGGTCGAGCAGCCGGCCTTCGACCTGATTCCGCTGCTCGCCGGCGACAAGAGCATCAAGCTGTGGAACTACAACCCGCTCGGCTTGCAGTACACGATGCGCTTCAACCACACGCAGCCGCCCTTCGACAATCCGAAGGTGCGCCAGGCCGTGACCTATGCGCTGAACCAGAAGGACTTCCTCGAGGCGACGGTCGGCAATCCCGACTATTACAAGCCCTGCAAGGCGATGTTCGTCTGCGGCACGCAGCTCGCCTCCGAGAAGGGGATGGAAGGTCTGCTGGAATCGAACTTCAGGAAGTCGCAGGAACTGCTGAAGGAGGCCGGCTATGACGGCAAGCCGATCGTGCTGCTGCACTCCACCGACCTGCAGTCTCTGACCAATCTCGGGCCCGTCGCCAAGCAGTTGCTCGAGAAGGGCGGCTTCAAGGTCGATATGCAGTCCTCGGACTGGCAGACCGTGGTGTCGCGCCGCGTCCGCAAGGACCCGATCGACAAGGGCGGCTGGAACGTGATGCAGACCTCCTGGGTCTCGGCCGACATCCTCAACCCCGTGATGGCCGGCTTCTTCAATGCGAGCTGCGACAAGGCGGCCTTCGGCTGGCCCTGCGACGCCCAGATGGAGAAGCTGCGCGACGATTTCGCCCGCGAGCCCGATCCGGCCAAGCAGAAGGCAATCGCGGAAGCGGTCCAGATGCGCTGGCGCGAGATCGTCACCCATGTCCATCTCGGCCAGTACAACGTGCCGATCGCCACGCGGACGAATGTCACCGGCATCCTGACGGCGCCGGCGCCAGTGTTCTGGAACGTCGAGAAGAAGTGAGGTGGCGACGCTGAACGGCCGGACCCGGCGCTGATGCTCGGCTACATCCTGCGACGCCTGCTGGCGACGATCCCCGTGCTGGTGATCGTCGCGGTCCTGGTCTTCCTGATGCTTCGCCTGACGCCGGGAGACCCGGCGGCGGTGATCGCTGGCGACAATGCGAACACTGAGCAGATCGCGCTGATCCGCAACCGCCTCGGCCTCGACCAGCCGATCCTGACCCAGTTCCTGATCTGGGCCGGCAACCTGCTGCGGGGCGATCTCGGCGAGAGCTTCTTCTTCAAGAAGCCGATCGGTGAGTTGATCATCGGTCGCATCGAGCCGACGTTGTCGCTCGCCTTCGCGACGATGCTGATCGCGATTAGCGTCGCGATCCCGCTCGGTGTGCTCGCAGCCTACAAGCACGGCTCCTGGATCGACCGGATCGTGATGGGCTTCTCGGTGCTGGGGTTCTCGGTCCCGGTCTTCGTGATCGGCTACGCGCTGATCTACGTCTTCGCGATCACGCTGGGCTGGTTCCCGGTCCAGGGCTACCAGCCGCTCTCGGGCGGGCTCAGTGGCTTCCTGCAGCGGCTGGTGCTGCCGGCGGTGACGCTGTCGGTGATCTACATCGCGCTGATCGCGCGGATGACGCGGGCGAGCGTGCTCGAGGTCCTGAACGAGGACTATATCCGCACCGCCCGCGCCAAGGGGCAGGTCGAGCGCAAGATCCTGTTCCGCCATGCGCTCAAGAACGCGGCGGTGCCGATCGTCACCGTCGTCGGCATCGGCATCGCGCTCCTGATCGGCGGGGTGGTGGTGACCGAGAGCGTCTATTCGATCCCCGGTCTCGGCCGGCTGACGGTGGATGCGGTCCTGGCCCGCGACTATCCGACCATCCAGGCCGTGATCCTCCTGTTCTCGGGCGTCTATGTCGGCATCAACCTGCTGATCGACCTCGCCTACAGCCTGTTCGACCCGAGGATCCGCTATTGAGCACCGAGCCGACCCTCCTCGCTCCGGCCGTGGCCGAGCCGGCCACGCCGGCCCGCACCATGATGAAGCGGCTCGTGCGCAATCCGGTCGTCGCCATCGGCGGCACGGTTCTGCTGCTGATGACCATGATCGGCCTGTTCGCGCCGTGGCTGGGCACGCTGGACCCGACCGCCATCAATCCGAGCACGCGCAACCGCCTGCCCGGTTTCGAGCGGACGATCCGCGCCGACGACGGCACTGCGACCGTGTTCAAGCACCGGATGGGGACGGATTCGCTGGGCCGGGACGTCTATAGCCGCGTCGTCTATGGCGCGCGCGTCTCGCTGCTGATCGCGGTCTCCGTCGCCTCGATCGCGATCGCGATCGGGCTCGTGATCGGCCTCGTCGCCGGCTATGTGCGCCCGCTCGACGGCGTCATCATGCGGTTCATGGACGGGCTGATGGCGATCCCCGGCATCCTGCTCGCCATTGCCGTGGTGTCGCTGTTCCGCAGCGGCCTGGTCTCGGTGATCATCGCGATCATCGTGCCGGAGATCCCGCGTGTGGTGCGGGTCGTGCGCTCGATCGTGCTGTCGGTGCGCGAGGAACCCTATGTCGAGGCCGCCATCATGGCCGGGACGCGGCTGCCCAAGCTGATGGTCAGGCACATCCTGCCCAACACCATCGCGCCGCTGATCGTGCAGGGCACCTTCATCGCGGCCTCGGCGATTCTGGTCGAGGCGATCCTGTCCTTCCTCGGCATCGGCATCCCTCCGGAGATCCCGACCTGGGGCAACATCATGGCCGAGGGGCGCAACCTCTTCCGCGTCTTCCCGCACAACATCCTCTATCCGGGCATCTTCCTCGCCCTGACAGTGCTGGCGGTCAACATGCTCGGTGACGGCCTGCGCGACACCCTCGATCCCAAGATGGCCGGCCGATGAGCGAGGGACAGACACCCGTCCTGGAGATCGCGGGGCTGAGCATCGCGCTGCCCGGCGGTGGCGATCGCGCCTTCGCGGTCGAGGACGTCTCGCTCAGCGTCGGCGCCGGCGAGATCGTCTGCGTCGTCGGGGAATCGGGCTCGGGCAAGTCCGTCACCGCCTTCTCGGTGATGGGGCTGCTCGCCAAGGCGCTGAAGCCCGTCGCGGGTGCGATCCGCCTGGAAGGCGAGGATGTGCTGGCGGCGACACCGCAGCGGCTGCGCGCGCTGCGCGGCGACCGCATGGCGATGATCTTCCAGGAGCCGATGACGGCGCTGAATCCCGTGCTGACGATCGGCGACCAGATCGAGGAGGTGCTGCGCATCCACACCTCTCTCGGCCCCGCCGAGCGGCGCGCTCAGGTGCTCGCCATGCTGGACTCGATGCGCCTGCCCGAACCGGAGCGGATGCACGCCTCCTATCCGCACCAGATCTCCGGCGGGCAGCGCCAGCGCGTGATGATCGCCGCCGCGCTGATCCTCGATCCCGCCCTGCTGATCGCCGACGAGCCGACGACGGCGCTCGACGTCACGACGCAGGCGCAGATCCTGAAGCTGATCAAGGACATGCAGAGCCGCCGCGGCACGGGCGTGCTGTTCATCACCCATGATTTCGGTGTCGTCGCCGAGATCGCCGACCGGGTCGTGGTGATGGAGAAGGGGCGGGTCGTCGAGCAAGGGCCGGCCGCCGATATCCTGACCCGGCCGCAGCATCCCTACACGCAAATGCTGATCGGGGCGGTGCCGAGCCTGAAGCCGGCGCTGCGCAAGCCGGTGCTCGGGCCGCTGGCGCTGGAGACGGTGGGCCTCGGCAAGACCTACAGCTCCAAGGCGCTGTTCCGGAAGGAGCGGGTCGTTCATGCGGCGAAGGACGTCGCGATCCGGGTCCGACGGGGCGAGACGGTCGGCATCGTCGGCGAGTCCGGCTCCGGCAAGACCACGGTGGCGCGCTGCATCGCGCGGCTGATGCCGCCCAGCGTCGGCTCGATCCTGGTGCCGGACATCGACATCGCACAATTGCCCGAGCGGCGGCTGCGGTCCTATCGCCGCAAGATTCAGGTCGTGTTTCAGGATCCGTTCCGGTCGCTCAACCCGCGCCGGACCGTCGGGGCCTCGATCATCGAGGGGCCGATGAATTTTGGCCTGAGCGAGCCGGACGCGCTGCAACGCGCCCGCGACCTGATGGGGTTGGTCGGGCTGCAGCCGAACGCGCTCGAGCGCTATCCGCACCAGTTCTCCGGCGGTCAGCGCCAGCGCATCGCGATCGCCAGGGCGCTGGCGATGGAACCGGAGATCCTGATCGCGGACGAGGCGGTCTCGGCGCTCGACGTCTCCGTCCAGAAGCAGGTGCTGGCCCTGCTCGCCGACGTCCAGGAGCGCTTCAACCTGGCCATCCTGTTCATCACCCACGACCTGCGGGTCGCGGCCCAGATCTGTGACCGGATCGTGGTGATGGAGAAGGGGGTGATCGTCGAGCAGGGCGCGACCTCGCAGGTGTTCTCCGCGCCGGCCCATGCCTACACGCGGGCCCTGATCGAGGCGGCGCCGGGGCGTGACTTCGCGACGGGGGCCATCGCCGTTGACGCGGTGGAGGCCTGACCGGATAGTCCCGCTCCCCCGGCTGCCGATGGAAGCGAACGCATGGACGACGAGATCCTCTACGCGGTGGCCGACGGGATCGGCACGATCACGCTGAACCGCCCCCAGGCGCGCAATGCTCTGACCTTCGCGATGTATGAGCGGGTGGCGGCGATCTGTGCCGATCCGGCGGCGCATGGCGCCCCCAAGGTGCTGATCATCACCGGGGCCGGCGACCGCGCCTTCGCAGCCGGGACGGACATCGCGCAGTTTCGCAGCTTCGGCTCGCCGCAGGACGCGCTGGACTATGAAGACAAGATCGAGCGCGTGCTCGCCGCGATCGAGTGCTGCCCGATCCCGCTCGTCGCGGCGATCGCCGGGGCTGTGACGGGCGGCGGCGCGAGCATCGCCTGCGCCTGCGACATCCGCATCGCGACGGCGTCCGCGCGCTTCGGCTTTCCGATCGCGCGCACGCTGGGCAACTGCCTGTCGATGGCCAACTACGCCCGGCTGGCGGCCCTGCTCGGACCGGCCCGCGTCAAGGACATCGTCTTCACGGCACGCCTGATCGAGGCGGAGGAGGGCCAGCGCATCGGCCTCTACAGCGAGATTCTCGCCGATTATGCGGCGCTGATGAACCGAGCCCGCGACCTGGCCGCAACCATCGCCGGCCACGCGCCGCTGACGATGCGGGCCACGAAGGAGGCGCTGCGCCGCATCGTCAACGCGTCGGTGCCCGCCGAGGGCGGCGAGGACCTCGTGGTGATGTGCTATGATAGCGCCGATTTCCGCGAAGGCATGGAGGCCTTTCTCGGCAAGCGGCCGCCGCAATGGCAGGGCCGCTGAGCCGAGGCGGGGCGGCCGCGCTCGGCGGAGGCGCGCCTGGGTCACGGGGTTTACGCTGAGGCCCCGCGCGCCTTATATGCGCGCCTCCAACGGGAGCGAGAACGATATTGCCGGCGTCTTTGCGATTTCTGGTTACCGGCGGTGCGGGGTTCATCGGCTCGGCCGTCACACGCAGGCTGATCGCGCAAACCGGCCACAGCGTCTGCGTCGTCGACAAGCTGACCTATGCCGGCAATCTCGCCTCGCTGGCGCCGGTCGCCGCCGATCCGCGCTTCCGCTTCGAGAAGGCGGACATCGCCGATGGCGAGCGGATGCGGGCGATCTTCGCCGAGGTCGATCCCGACATCGTGCTGCATCTGGCGGCCGAGAGCCATGTCGACCGCTTTTCAGGAGGCGTTGAGGCATTGGCGCGGCCTGGCCGGGGAGCGGCGGGCGCGCTTCCGGTTCCACCATGTCTCGACCGACGAGGTGTTCGGCTCGCTCGGGCCGGACGGCCTGTTCGACGAGGCGACGGCCTATGCGCCGACCTCGCCCTATTCGGCCTCGAAGGCGGCTTCCGACCATCTGGTGCGGGCCTGGCACCACACCTATGGCCTGCCGACGCTCATCACCAATTGCTCGAACAACTACGGGCCCTACCATTTCCCGGAGAAGCTGATCCCGCTGATGATCATCAACGGAATCGAGGGAAAACCCCTGCCGATCTATGGCGATGGGCTCAACGTTCGCGACTGGCTCTATGTCGAGGACCATGCCGAGGCGCTGCTGCTCGTCGCCGAGCGGGGCGAGCCGGGCGAGACCTATGCCATCGGCGGGCAGAACGAGCAGTCGAACCGCGACGTGGTGCGCGCCATCTGCACGCTGCTCGACGGGCTGCGGCCTGACCCGGCGGGGCCGCATGATCGGCTGATCACCTATGTCGCGGACAGGCCCGGACATGATGCGCGCTATGCCATCGATGCGGGCAAGATCGGCCGCGAACTCGGGTGGAGCCCGCGCCGCGATTTCGCCAGCGGCTTGCGCCTGACTGTGGAATGGTATCTGGCCAATCGGAACTGGTGGGGCGACATCCGCTCCGGCGTCTATCGCGGCGAGCGGCTGGGGACGGCCGCGGTGGCCGGCCTGCCGGGAGAACAGTGAGCATGCTGCTTGTCGAGCCGACCGCTTTGCCGGATGTGAAGATCATCCAGCCGAAGAGGTTCGGCGACCATCGCGGCTTCTTTTCCGAGACCTATAGCCGCTCAGCCTTCGCCGAGGCGGGCATCACGCTCGCCTTCGTCCAGGACAATCATTCGCTCTCGGCGGCGGTCGGCACGCTGCGCGGCCTGCATTTCCAGGCGCCACCCTTCGCCCAGGACAAGCTGGTGCGGGTGCCGCGCGGCCGGATTCTCGACGTCGCGGTCGATATCCGCGCCTCCTCCCCGGATTTCGGTCGGTTCGTTGCGGTGGAGCTGTCCGCCGAGAACTGGCGGCAGCTGCTGGTGCCCGCCGGATTCGCCCATGGTTTCATCACGCTCGAGCCGGGTACCGAGGTCATCTACAAGGTCAGCGCGCCCTATTCTCCGGAGCATGACCGCGGGCTCGCCTTCGACGATCCGGCGCTCGGCATAGACTGGGGTCTTCCGGCGGAGCGGCTGACTCTCTCCGACAAGGATCGCCGCCATCCCCGTCTGGCCGATCTGCCGCGGTGTTTCGCGTGAGGGTCGTCGTCACCGGGCGCGAAGGTCAGGTCGCGCGGGCGCTCGCGGAGCGCGCGGCCGACCAGGGCGTCGTTCTGCTCGCCGTCGGGCGGCCCGAGCTCGATCTGGAGCACCCCGAGAC
>NCCO01000143.1:0-4050 GCA_002279705.1 Allobosea sp. 12-68-7 | reverse complement strand
GACGATCGCGCCGGCCCTGGCGGCCGCGCGCCCCGATGTCGTGGTCCATGCAGCCGCCTTCACCGCGGTGGACCGGGCGGAAGCGGACGAGGCGCGGGCCTTCGCCGTCAATGCGGTCGGGGCCGGGGCGGTGGCGGCTGCAGCGCACGGGCTCGGCGTCCCGGTCATCCAGTTGTCGACCGACTATGTCTTCGACGGCTCGCTCGAGCGCCCCTATCGCGAGGACGACGCGACGGGGCCGATGTCGGCCTATGGACGCAGCAAGCTCGCCGGTGAACAGGCCGTGGCGGCGGCCACGCCCGATCATGCGATCCTGCGCACCGCCTGGGTCTACAGCCCGTTCGGGACGAACTTCGTCCGGACCATGCTGCGGCTCGGCGGGGAGCGCGAGGAGGTTTCGGTCGTCTGCGACCAGAGCGGTTGCCCGACCTGCGCACTCGACATTGCGGATGCTGTTTTGACCGTGGCGCGGAACCTCGTCGGCTCGCCTGCCGATCGGGCTCTGCGCGGCGTCTTCCACATGGCGGCGCAGGGCGAGGCGAACTGGGCCGAACTGGCCGAGGCCGTGTTCTCCGAGGCCGCGGTGGCCGGCCGCCGCCCGGTCCGGGTTGGCGGTGTTGATCACCACATGGTCCAACCCGTTGATCACATCGGGCTTCAGGGGCTTGTAGGCGATCGGGTCTGGCGCCTTGCGGGTCAGCGCGAAGATGCGCACGCCGTGCGTTGCCTGTTCGTCCAGCCGGAAGCGCGACCAGTAGCGCGCCGCGCCGGCAAAGGGGTTCACGCTTTCGCCGCCCGCGATCTCGTCAGGCTTCAGCGCCCGGCGGTCGAAGGTCGCGCGGTCGTCGGCAAGATTGTCGGACGAGAAGATCAGCGATTTCAGGCCAATGCCTTCCTGCTCCAGCATGGTGTGCAGACGCCGGGCGAGCGGCCCGCCGCCGTGGGGGGCCATGATTTCCAGCGCCATGTTTTCCATCTGGAAGATGACGGCCGATGAGCCGCCCGGATCGCTTGATCGCCAGTCCGGCTCCCGGCCCAGCAGGGCGGAATAGGTATTCTCTGCCTGTTCCACCGAGGTGCAGACAATCAGGACGTGGTCGAGGCCGGTGATCATCGGGTCTGCCGCTATTGCGCTCGGAACGACTCAAGGCTGCGCTTCTGGGAACCATCCTTCGCAAAGTTGTCATCTGCAAGCCAGTGGCGGAGCGCCGCATGCACCGCAGGCCATTCCCCATCGGTAATCGAGTACCACGCGGTGTCCCGGGATTCTCCCTTGGTCACCATGTCGTTCCGGAACACCCCTTCGAAGACAAATCCGAAGCGCTCCGCCGCGCGTTTGGAGGCGGCGTTTCGGGTGTTGCACTTCCACTCATAGCGGCGATAGCCGAGGTCGAAGACGTGCCCGGCCATGAGCGCCAGCGCCTCGGTTGCAAGGGTTGTCCGCCTGAGTTTGGGCCCGAACGCCACGCAGCCGATTTCGGCGCTGCCGTCCGACTCGCGAATGCGCATGTAGGCCGCCATGCCCAGGATTTCCCCACCCGGCGCGCCATCGGTCTGCGCGCGGAATACCATGCTGCGCCAGCTGCACTTTTCGCTTCCCCAGTCCAGAAACCGCTTCAGCGCATCGGGCGACGCGAACGGCCCATCCGGCATCCACCGCCAGAGCTCGGTGTTGGCCTCGCCCCCGATGGCCGCGAACAGGCCCTCGCCGTGGACGGCCCAGTCCAGCGGTTCCAGCTGCACGCGCCTGCCTGCCAGCACCTGCAGGCCCGGCGTCGGCCGCTTCATCCAGTGGGAAAGATCGGTCATGCCGCCGGATTAGGGCGCGACGCGCTCTCCTGCAAGCAATCCGGTTTCGGCACGGCTTTCGCGCGCCGCGTGGAACGCAGCCGCTGCATGATCGCCCGGCGCACGATCCTGTGCCGATACGGTAAATTGCACAGATCGAAGACAACGGTCCTCAATCTCCACGTGTTACGTTTGATTCGAGTCCGGAGTGCGCTCTCGAACGCAGGCCGACGGGCAGCCCGATCCTGTCACGAAGTTCAGGAACCGCTGCGCAGAAGACACACTACGCCGTCGATCCGCGTCGACAGTCTTGTGTGGCGTGATGCTCGCATCGGAACCGGAGACCCGGTCCGCACATTCAACCCAAGGCCCCAGCCAAGAAGGGCAGATTGAAATGAGCACACACCTCACTCCCTCCCAAACCGAGGCGGTTGCCGCCTACTGGTACCCGCAAACGCATCGCGCCGAATGGCTTGCCGACGTCATCGTTCACGCCATCGGCATCGTCCTCGCCATCGCCGGCTGTATCTTCCTCGTCTCCACGGCAGCGTCCTCGGGCAGCGTGAAGCTCACCGCCGCCCTGGTGATCTACTCGGCCGGCCTGCTGGCCATGCTGGGCGCCTCGGCGCTGTACAATTCGAACACCAACCAGAAGCTCAGCCGTATCCTCGAACGCGTCGACCTGTCCGGCATCTTCCTGATGATCGCGGGCTCTTACACGCCGTTCATGCTGGCCAAGCTGGATGGCCCGCTGGCCTGGACGGTCCTCGGCCTTGTCTGGCTGGTCGCACTGGCGGGCATCGCCATGAACCTGCTGGTTCGCCGCAACTCGCCGCGCGTCTTCATCGCGCTCTATCTCGGCCTCGGCTGGGCGGTGCTGACCATCATCGACCGCCTGATCCACACCATGTCGCCGGTGGGCCTCGCGCTTCTGGCCGCGGGCGGGCTGCTCTACACGGTCGGCGTGATATTCCACGTCAACAAGAAGCTGCCCTTCAATTCGGCGATCTGGCACAGCTTTGTGGTCGCCGCCGCCTCCTGCCATTTCGCGGCGATCTATCTCGATATCGCTGCCGTGGCGGTTGTCTGAGGACCGGGCAAGGCTGATCGAAACAAGGCCCGGTGGAAACGCCGGGCCTTTGTATTTTCGCCCATTGGCTAGGTCGCCAGCCTGCCGTATGGGACGGGCATGGATGGCAATGAACTAATCTCGCTGGCGCGCCAGCTCTATGTCGACCAGCTGGTCGGTTTCCTGCGTAGCCAGTTCGCCAAATACCCTGGCGGCTCGGCGGAAACGCCTACCGAGCGCCCGGCCAATTCCAATCTCTACGGCGCCCACTACCGCGTCGATTTCGTCACAACGATCGCGGGCAAGATGGACGCCTCCGTGGTCGTGGAGCTTGTGCCCGACCAGCAGCTTGAATTCGAACCCATCGAAGGCGCGGCAGGCCCAACCCAGGTCCGCATGGAAGCGCTGAACTGGGACGATGTGGAAATTGTCCACGACGTTGCGGGCGACATGGCTCCGCTGCTGAAGGACTGGTTCAACCACTGGTACGATCCCGAGGAGCGCCGCATCACCCCGGGCGTCACCCAGCCGCCTGACGTCATCCATTCGCTGGGGATCTATCCCGGCGCGCTGGTCATCGATTTCGGGACGGCATCCACCGACGCTTTCTGGAGCCTGATCGCGATCCTGCGCGACGCCGGCGCGAAGACGCTGGTGATCAGGGATACGCGCAAACTGCCGCGCGAGAGCGCGAACTAGGCGCTATTCCATCGACAGGATCACCGACCGCACGGTCGGATAGATCTGGTTCTGCCACTTGCGGCCCGAGAACACGCCGTAATGGCCCACGCCCGGCTGCAGGTGATGGCTGCGCAGATGCGGCCGCAGCTTGGTCGCAAGCTCATGCGCCGCCGCTGTCTGGCCCACAGCGCAGATATCGTCGCGCTCGCCTTCAACGGTCAGGATCGCGGTCTTCGTGATCTTGGAGCAGTCGACCACTTCGCCGCGATGCTTCAGCCGGCCCAGCGGCAGGCGCATCTCCTGGAACACCCAGGCGACAGTCTCGATGTAGAATTCCTCGGACAGGTCCAGCACGGCGAAATACTCGTCGTAGAAGGTCTTGATCCGCTCCGCCTCGTCCTCTTCGCCTTCGACCAGGTGCTTGAAAAGGGTCTTGTGCGCATCAAGGTGGCGTTCCGGGTTCATCGCCATGAACGCCGTCAGCTGCATGAAGCCGGGATACACGCGACGTC